>JBGPZD010000008.1:0-39408 GCA_041493605.1 Methylomirabilia bacterium | reverse complement strand
GCGGTGTGCCCGGCCAAGGAGTGCATCACCATGGTCAGCGAAGCCGCCTTCGACGACAACGCGAGCCAGTGGGAGATGTGGCGCAAGGACAAGACCAAATACACCGCCTGGATGACGGGTAAGATCAACGACAAGGAGCACGTCGTGCGCTCCCACGGCTTCCGGTTCCGCGGCCAGTACGACGAGGAAATCAAGAAGGAGCTCGACATGGGC
The DNA here is from genome assembly GCA_041493605.1 of Methylomirabilia bacterium. Taxonomy (GTDB): domain Bacteria; phylum Methylomirabilota; class Methylomirabilia; order Rokubacteriales; family CSP1-6; genus DASSSH01. The sequence continues at coordinate 39,195 of JBGPZD010000008.1, read as the reverse complement.
GGCGTCGAGATCACCGCCGGTATCCCTGGCGAGAACGCCGACTCGAAGAAGCGGTAGGCGGTGAGATGGTTCGAGAATAAGGAGAACATCATGGCGGTCGAGACCAAGGCGGCGCCGGTTGTAGCGAATCACAAGGAGATGCTCATCTCCGGCAGCGAGGCCTGCGCCGAGGCCCTCACGCTTGCGGATCTGGACGTCGTCACCGCGTATCCCATCCGGCCGTACGACACGGTCATGCAGGCCATCGCCAAGAAGATCGCCAACGGCAATCTTGTGGCCGAGTACATCGTGGCCGAGGGCGAGCACAGCCAGTTCGAGATCGTCAAGCACGCCTCCACCGTAGGCGCCCGCGTGTTCTGCGGCTCCTCGGGCGTGGGCTGGATGTACGCCATGGAGTGCCTGGTCGTGACGCCGCCGCTCCGCGTGCCCATGGTGTGCATGGTGGGCAACCGGGCGCTGGACGATCCGGGTGCCTTTGGCGTCGAGCACAACGACGCGTTGGTCGTCCGCGACCTGGGCTGGATGCTGATCTGGGTGGACACGGCCCAGGAGATGCTCGACACGACGCTGTTGGCTTACCGGATCGCGGAAGACCGGCGAGTCTTCCTACCCATCGCGATGTCGGCCGACGGCGCCTTCCTGACCCATTCCCAGGCGCTGGTTCAAGTGCCGAGCAAGGCGCTGGTGGACAAGTTCCTGCCGCGCTATGACCGCGGCGACCTGCTGCTGCACCCCGACAACCCGATCACCGTGGCTCCGCAGGCCAACGAGGACTGGGTCATCGAGATCCGCCGCCAGAACGACGAGGCGATGAAGCGGGCCAGCGGGGTGATCGAGGAAGCCTACGCCGATTTCTGCAAGGTCATGGGCCGCGGCGCGGAGCACCCCTGGTTCGAGGAGTACATGACGGACGACGCCGAGATCATCCTGGTCGGCATGGGAACGATCTCGCTGCCGATCAAAGTCGCGATTCGCGAGATGCGCGCCAAGGGCAAGAAGGTGGGGCTGGTGCGGCCGCGCTGGTTCCGGCCGTTTCCGACGGAGCGGATGGTCAAGGCCCTGTCACGGGCCAGTGCGATCGGGGTCATCGACCGCGACTATTCCTTCGGCTCGCCCTTCAACTCCGGCGTGGTCGCCAACGAGATCCGGGCGGCGTTGTACAACGCCGACAAGCGGCCGCCGCTCTTGAGCTTCATCTGTGGCCTGGGCGGCCGGGAGGTCACGCTGGAAGACGTCCACAAGGCGACGGATATGTGCTACGGCGCCGCCAAGTCCGGGAAGTCGGATCTCAAGACCCACTGGCTCGGCGTGCGGGAATAATGGCTTTGCGAGCCGCAGGACGTCGCGGGCGCAGGGCGAGCCGCAGCGCGGCCGGGGGCTGGGCCCCCCGCGCGCGAGGCGAGCAACCTGATAACGTTCCGCCGTCCGAGGCGAGCGAATAAGAGGAGAGAGAACCCATGGCTGAATTCACGAACGCGACCCAGATCCTCGAGCCCTTCAAGGGCGTCAAGAAGGTCACCATCGAGGAGTACTTCACCTCGGGCCACCGGACCTGCCAGGGCTGCGAGTCGGCCCTGGTGATGAAGCTCATGGTCAAGGCGGCCGGCCCGCGCACCATCGTCCTGGGCTCCACCGGGTGCATGTACGTGGCCAACACGACCTATTACACGACCCCGTGGGTCGTGCCGTGGATGCACACCCAGCTCGGCTCCTCGGGCTCGGCCGCGCTCGGGACGGCCGCCGGCCTCAAGGCGCTCATGACGAAGGGCAAGATGAAGTCCGAACCGATCAACGTTATCGCCTTCTGCGGCGATGGTGGCGGCGCGGACATGGGGCTGGGCGCGATCTCGGCCACCCTGACCCACAAGGAGTACAACTCGCTCATCCTGCTCTACGACAACGAGTCCTACGCCAACACCGACATTCAGCTGTCAGGCTCCACGCCCTACGGCGCCAACACCACCTTCAGCCCGCCGGGCTCGGTCAAACGCCTCATCCATACCCGGTGGAAGAAGAACACGGCCGGCATGCTGGCCGCCGGCCATACCGAGTGCCGTTACGTCGCGACCGTGTGCGCCTCCTACGCCGTCGAGATGATGAACAAGGTCCGCAAGGCCCTGAGCAAAGGCGGGCCGACCTTCATCCACTCGCTGGATCCGTGCCCGAAGGGCTGGGACTACGACCCCATGCTCTCCCACGAGCTGGGCGAGCTGGCCATCGAGACCGGCATCTTCCCCCTCTATGAAGTCGACGACGGCATCGTCCGCCACTATGGCAAGACCAAGGCCATCGTCGAGGGCCGGGCGCGGAAGCCCGTGCGCGAATACCTGCTCAAGCAGGGCCGCTTCGCCCACTTCCTCGAAGAGGACATCGACTACTTCCAGAAGAAAGTGGACGAGATGTGGGAGAAGTGGGAGATTCCCGGCGTGATCCCGTTCCGCCGGGAGTCCTCGGTGAAGTAAACCGGTTCCTTGAAACGCGAGGGCCAGGCCCCATCCGAATGCATCAGGGGCCTGGCCCTTTTGCGTCTGGGGGCGGGAATCTCTCGGGCCGTCCGGTCGCGAATGTGGTATTAGGTCCACACGTTCGAGTTCCAATACCGTCCCACTCCGACCGTCAACAGGAGGGAAGAGCATGAACCATCAGTGGCGACGCCTCACCGGATCGGTGCTCGGCTGTGTCCTTGCTGCATCGGTGCCGGCAGCCGCATGGGCGGCCTGGGAGCCCACCAAGCCCATCGAGTTCGTGATCCCCGCCGGGACCGGCGGGGGCGCCGACCAGATGGCCCGCCTCATCGCCGGGATCGCGGAGAAGCACAAGCTTTCGCCCCGGCCCATCATCGTTGTGAACAAGTCCGGCGGGGCCGGCGCCGAGGGCTTCCTGCACGTCAAGGGCAAGAAGGGCGATGCCCACACCATGATCATCACGCTGTCCAATCTGTTCACCACGCCGCTGCACACCGGCGTGCCCTTCAACTGGAAGGACCTGACGCCCATCGCGCGGATGGCGCTCGACCAGTTCATCCTCTGGGTGAACGCCGAAACTCCGTACAAGACGGCCAAGGAGTATCTCGCCGTGGTGAAGGAGCGGTCGGGCAGCGACAACCGCATGAAGATGGCCGGCACGGGGTCGGCTCAGGAGGACCAGATCATCACGATCCAGGTGGAGCAGGCGCTCGGGGTGAAGTTCACCTACGTGCCGTTCAAGGGCGGCGGCGAGGTGTGCGTCAATCTCGTCGGCAAGCACGTGGATTCGACCGTCAACAACCCGATCGAGTGCGTGAGCCACTGGAAGGCTGGCCGCGTCCGCCCATTGGCCGTCTTCGACACGGCGCGGATCCCCGTGGCCGAGTGGAAGGATATTCCGACGGTCAAGGAGGCGCTCGGCGCCGACATCCACTACCTGATGCTGCGCGGAATTTTCGGCGCCCCCGACATGCCGAAGGACGCCGTGGAGTGGTACCAGACGTTCCTCAAGAAGGTTTACGAGGCGCCGGAGTTCAAGGACTACCTGAACCAGGGCGCGCTCAAGCCCTCCTGGCAGACGGGACCTGAGTTCGTGAAGTGGCTGACGGAAGCCGACCAGCTGCACAAGGACCTGATGGAGAAGGGTGGCCTCTTGAAGAAGTAGCCCGCGGCGCCGGCGCCGCGCCCGGACACGGGTGCGGCGCCGGCGTCCTCCAACCTGCTTCGCCTCGCCCATCCTCGAGGAGGGGGGCATGCGCACGGCGGACCTGACGACGGCGGTGGTGCTGATGGCGGGCGGGAGCCTGGTCATCTGGGACTCTCTCCGGCTGGGCATCGGGTGGGGCACGGACGGTCCCAAGAGTGGGTTCTTTCCGTTCTGGCTCGCCGTGGCGCTCTTCGCGTGCTGCTTGGGTATCGTGGCGCAGGCGCTCTGGCGCGGCGACCGCAGCCGCTTCCTGAAGCGCGAGGCGATCCGGCCGGTGCTCCAGATGCTGCTCCCCTCGGCTGGCTTCGTGCTGGCGACCCAGTTCGTCGGCCTCTACGTCGCCACCGCCGCCTACATGGCGTTCTACATGCGCTGGATCGGGCGGTACTCCTGGGCGGCCGTGGTGGTGATGAGCGTCGCCTTTCCCGTCGCGACCTTCCTCGTGTTCGAAAAATGGTTTCTGGTACCCATGCCGAAGGGACCGCTCGAAACCTGGCTCGGGTATTAGCGATGGGCCTGGAGAACCTGCTTCTCGGCTTCCAGGTCGCGCTCCAGCCGTACAACCTCCTCCTTGCGGTGGTCGGCATCACGCTCGGTACCATCATCGGTGTGTTGCCCGGCCTCGGCGGCGCCAACGGCGTCGCCATCCTCCTGCCGCTTACGTTTTCGATGGCCCCGACCTCGGCCATCATTCTGCTGACGAGCCTCTACTGGGGCGCGCTGTTCGGCGGGGCCATCACTTCCATCCTGTTCAACATTCCGGGCGAGCCCTGGTCGGTGGCGACCACCTTCGACGGCTTCCCCATGGCGAAGCAGGGCCGAGGCGGGGAGGCGCTCACGGCGGCCTTCACGTCGTCCTTTTTCGGCGCGCTCTTCGCGGTGGTCCTGATCACGGGCTTCGCCCCCCTGCTCGCCGAGATTGCGCTCAAGTTCGGGCCTCCTGAATTCTTCTCGATCCAGCTCCTGACCTTCTCGTCGTTCATCGGCCTGGGTGGCGGCAACCCGGTCAAGTCGATGGTGTCGATCCTCATCGGCTTCATCCTGGCGGCGGCGGGGCTCGACATCGTCACGGGACAGCTCCGGCTCACCTTCGGCATCACGGAGCTGTTGAAGGGCTTCGACTTCATCGTGGCCGTGATCGGGCTGTTCGGCATCGGCGAAATTCTGTTGACCGTCGAGGAGGGACTGGCCTTCAAGGGCGTGGCCGCGAAAATCAATCCGCGGGTTGTCTTCGAGACGTGGAAGATTCTGCCGCGTTACTGGCGGACCTTCATGCGCAGCGCCTTCATCGGCTTCTGGATGGGTTTCAAGCCGGGCGGGGCGACGCCGGCCTCGTTCATGAGCTACGCCTTCGCCAAGCGCTTCTCGAAGCATCCCGAGCGCTTCGGCAAGGGCGAAATCGAGGGCGTGGTCGCGCCTGAAACCGCCGCCCACGCGGCGGGCGGGGCCTCGCTGCTGCCGATGATCACGCTCGGAATTCCGGGCAGCCCGACGGCCGCCGTGATGCTCGGGGGGCTCATCATCTGGGGGCTCCAGCCGGGGCCCATGCTGTTCAAGGAGAAGCCCGAATTCGTGTGGGGCCTCATCGCCAGCATGTACACCGGCAACGTCATCGGCGTCATCATGGTGCTGGCGTTCGTCCCGGCCTTCGCGGCGATCCTCCGGATCCCGTTCTCGATCCTCACGCCGCTCATCGTGTCGATCTGCGCCGTCGGCGCCTACGCCGTCAACGACCGGATGCTCGACATCTGGTACATGCTTCTCTTCGGCGTCATCGGCTACGTGTTCAAGAAGCTCGACTATCCGCTGGCGCCCCTCGTGCTGGCCTTGGTGCTCGGCGACTTGGCGGAGAACGCGCTCCGGCAGAGCCTGATCATGTCACAGGGGTCGCTGGTGATCTTCTTCACCCGGCCCATCTCGGGCGCCATCAGCGCCGTCGCGCTGTTTTTCTTCGCGCTGCCCGTGATCACGCCCTGGTGGCGCCGCCTGCGAGGCGTGCCGGTGCCACCCGGCATTCCGCCGGGCCACTAGTCCCCGGGAACGGGCCCGGACCCAATGACCACGCTCCTCGACCCGCACTTCTGGGCGGGCCTGCTCCAAATCGCCTTTATCAACCTCCTGCTCTCCGGGGACAACGCGGTGGTGATCGCCCTCGCGGTGCGCGCGCTGCCCCGCCGGCAGAGGGTGCTGGGGCAGATCTGGGGCACGGTCGGCGCGGTCGTGCTGCGTCTCGTCTTCATCGCAATCATCACAGCGCTGTTTCGCGTTCCGTTCGTCCGGCTGGTCGGTGGGCTCCTGCTCGTGTGGATCGCCTTCAAGCTGCTCCGGCCCGAAGAGATCGGCGAGGGCAGCGGCCGTCACGGCGCGTCGTTCTGGGAAGCGATCTGGATTATCATTGTTGCCGACGTGACGATGAGCCTGGACAACGTGCTGGCGATCGCTGCGGCCGCAGAGGACGACATGCTTCTGATAGCGCTGGGCATTGGGACGTCGGTGCCCATCGTCGTTTGGGGCAGCGGCCTGCTGGCCGCTCTGATGAACCGCCACGCCTGGATCGTCTGGGTAGGCGGAGGACTGCTGGGCAAGGTCGCGGGCGACATGATCTTCAAGGACCCTGTTGTCACGGCGTGGGTTGGGCCTCGCGCGAATGGGCTCGAGCATGTTGTGGCCTGGGCCATGGCCGCTGGGCTGATCGCCTACGGCTGGTGGATCCACCGACGACGCAAGAAGAAGTCGCGCCCCGACTGAGCGAGCCGCCCATGGGTGTCCCGGCCGAACCCGAGATCTGGACCCGCCCCGTCCGTATCCTGCTCGTCGATCAGCCCTCTCGCCCCGGCGCGCCCGGGGAGGCGTAGGCGCATGGCCGCGGCGAAGCCGGGCGGCGACAGCGCGGGGCGCGCGAGAGGCCAGATGGAGATCGAACCCGTCAAGTCCACGCGGATCTACGAGGAGATCGTCCGCCAGGTCAAGGAGCTCATCGCCCAAGGCAAGCTCAAATCGGGCGACCAGCTGCCGCCCGAGCGCGACCTGGCCGAGAAGTTCATGGTGAGCCGGACCTCGGTGCGCGAGGCCCTGCGCGCGCTCCAGAGCCGGGGGCTCATCGAGATCCGCGCGGGGGAGGGAGCCTTCGTCCGCGACATCTCCGTCGAGACCCTGATCGAGCCCCTGGCCTTGGTCATCCTGCCCCACCGCGAGGCTGTCGGGGAGCTGTTCGAGGCCCGGCGTCTGCTCGAGCCGGCCATCGCCTCCCTGGCCGCCCGCCGGGCCACGCGCGAGGAGATCGCCGAGATGGAGCGCATCCTCGACGAGCAGCACAAGGAGGTCGTCCAGGGCCGCACCGGCATGGCCCAGGACACGGCCCTGCACGCCGCCATCGCCAACAGCGCCCACAACCGCGCCATCACCCGCATCGTCAACGCGCTCATGGACCTGCTGACCCAGAGCCGCGAGGAGTCGCTGCACACGCCGGGCCGCCCCACCCGCTCCCACGGCGATCACCGCCGCATCCTCGAAGCCATTCAGCGAAGGGACGAGGTCGCGGCCCACCGCGCCATGCTCGACCACCTCATCGCCGTCGAGACCCTGGTCACTGGGGCCCGTGGCGAGGAGGGTCCCGACCGGGGGCGGGCGGCCCGCAAGAAGAAGCCCGGCAAAGCCTAGCAACGTCCATCCCAGCCCTCGCCTCGCGGGGGAGCCCCTCGGCTCGAATTGCAGGCTCCGGCTCAGCTCAAAAATCCACCTAAGTAGCCGTCGCGGAAGAAAATTCGTTGACATCGGCCTCCCGGGGCCGTAGCATGTTGGAATTATTCAGGCCCCGGTCGGGCCTGTACCTTTCTCTGCCAACCGGACCTTTGCCCAGGGGGTCGCAGATGGCGTACGCCAGGACGCGGAAGCGATCGGGCCGAAAGTCTGCGACGCGGGCGTCGAAGACCCCGAAGTACGTCTACTCGTTCGCCAACGGCAGGGCCGAAGGCTCGAGCGCCTTGCGCCCGCTCCTGGGCGGCAAGGGCTGCGAGCTGGCCGAGATGACCAACCTCGGCGCGCCCGTGCCGCCGGGCTTCACCATCACCACCGCGGCCTGGGCGGCCTACAACACCGGCGGCAAGAAGCACCCGCCGGGGCTCTGGGGGCAGGTCGTGGCCAACCTGGCCCGGCTGGAGGCGGCGGCGGGCGCCCGCTTGGGAGATCCCGAGCTGCCGCTGCTCGTGTCCGTGCGGTCCGGGGCGCGGGCCTCCATGCCGGGAATGATGGACACGGTCCTGAATCTCGGTCTCAACGACAAGACCGTGCTCGGGCTGGCGCGCCGGACGAAGAACGAGCGGTTCGCCTGGGACTGCTACCGCCGCTTCATCACGATCTTCGGCGTCGTGGTGCTGGGAATGGAGCGCCGCGCCTTCGACGCGCTGCTGGACGCGGCCAAGGCGCGGACGGGAGCGCGGACCGACGCCGACGTCCCGGCCGAGGCGCTCAAGGGGCTCGTCGCCGAGGGCAAGCGACTCGTGCAGGAGAAGACCCGCGCGCCCTTCCCGCAGGATCCGATGGAGCAGCTCCGGTTGGCGATCAACGCCGTCTTCGACTCCTGGTGGGCCAAGAAGGCGGTGGACTACCGCCGCATTCACCGGCTGTCCGACGACTGGGGCACGGCCGTGACCGTCATGGCCATGGTGTTCGGCAACCTGGGGGATACCTCGGGCACCGGGGTGTGCTTCTCGCGCGATCCCTCGACGGGCGAGCGGCGATTCTTCGGCGAGTTCCTGATCAATGCCCAGGGCGAGGACGTGGTGGCGGGCATCCGGACTCCGGAGCCGGTGGACGCCCTCAAGCGCCGCATGCCAACGGTCTATGCGCAGCTCATCGCGATCAAGGATCGGCTCGAGCGCCACTACCGCGACATGCAGGACATCGAATTCACCGTCCAGGAGGGGCGGCTCTACATCCTCCAGACCCGGTCGGGCAAGCGCACGGCGGCCGCGGCGGTGCGCATCGCGGTGGAGATGGTCACGGAGCGGCTGATCGACCGGTCCACGGCGCTGCTCCGCGTGGAACCGGCCTCGCTCAACCAGCTGCTGCACCCCATGGTGGATCCCGCGGCCACGGTCAGCCCGATCGCCAAGGGGCTGCCGGCGGCTCCCGGGGCGGCCTCGGGCAAGGTGGTCTTCGACGCCGAGCGGGCTGTGGACTGGGCGCAGAAGGGCGAAAAGGTGATCCTGGTCCGGGCCGAGACCTCGCCCGAGGATGTCGCCGGCATGTACGCCGCCGAGGGCATCCTGACCTCGAGGGGCGGGCTCACCTCCCACGCGGCGGTGGTGGCGCGCGGCATGGGCAAGTGCTGCATCGTCGGGGCGGGGGACGTGATCGTGGACGAGGAGAAGCGGGCCTTCCAGGCCGGCCGCACGCTCGTCCGCGAGGGCCAGGTGATCACGCTCAACGGTTCGACCGGGGAAGTCATGGTCGGCACGGTGCCCCTCATCGAGCCCGCCTGGTCGAAGGAGCTCAAGCGGCTGCTCGAATGGGCTGACGAGGTGGCCACCACCAAGGTCCGTGCCAACGCCGACACCCCCAAGGACGCGCGCATCGCGCGGGAGAAGGGCGCCAGGGGAATCGGGTTGGTGCGGACCGAGCACATGTTCTTCGGCGAGGAGCGAATCCCCATCGTCCGCGAGATGATCATGGCCAGAGACGAGCAGGCGCGGCGGAAAGCCGTGGACCGGCTGCTCCCGTTCCAGCGCGAGGACTTCGCGGGCATCTTCGGGGCGATGGCGGGACTGCCCGTGACGATCCGGCTGCTGGACCCGCCGCTCCACGAGTTCCTGCCGAAGTACAAGGACGTGATCGAGGACTACACGCGGCTCGACGCGCTCGGGATCAACCCGCAGCGCCATCACGAGCTGGGCGAGCTCAAGGCGCGGCTCGAGGCCTTGATCGAGGCGAACCCCATGCTGGGCCACCGCGGCTGCCGGCTCGGGATCACGTTCCCGGAGATCTACGACATGCAGGTGCGCGCCATCATGGAAGCCGCCTGCGCCGTCGCGAAGAAGATCGGCGTCAGGAACGTCGAGCCGGAGATCATGATCCCGCTGACCGGCACGGTCGCCGAGATGAAGCTCACGCGCGAAATGGCGGTGGCGGTGGCCGAGCAGGTGATCGCCGAGATGGGCGTCACGGTGCCGTACTCGGTGGGGACCATGATCGAGGTCCCGCGCGCGGCCCTGATCGCCGACCAGATCGCGCAGTACGCGGAGTTCTTCTCCTTCGGCACCAACGACCTGACCCAGATGACGTACGGCTACAGCCGCGACGACATCGGGAAGTTCCTCCCCGCCTACCTCGACAAGAAGCTGCTGCCCGCCGATCCGTTCTCCGTGCTGGACCAGGAGGGAGTGGGGGAGTTGGTGCGGATCGGCATCGAGCGGGGCCGGAAGACGCGGCCCAAGCTGAAGGTCGGCATCTGCGGCGAGCACGGGGGCGAGCCGTCCTCGGTGGAGTTCTGCCACCGCGTCGGCATGACCTACGTGTCCTGTTCTCCTTTCATGGTGCCCCTCGCCAGGCTGGCGGCGGCCCAGGCCCGGGTGAAAGAGCTGGCCACGTCCCGCAAGAGGAGCGCGCGATGAACGAGTTCAACGGCGTCTTCATTCCGGTGCCGACCCCCTTCAAGGGGGAGGCGGTCGCGACGGACCGGCTCAAGGCCAACTTCGCGCAGTGGAACCGGACGGGGCTCAGCGGCTACGTGGTCCTGGGCTCGACGGGCGAGTTCCCCATGCTGTCCGAAGCCGAGCGCGACGCGGTGCTGATCGCCGCGCGCGAGGCCATCCCGCGCGACCAGGCCTTCATCGCGGGAACGGGGACCAACTCCACCCTCCACACCATCCGCCAGACCAAGCGCGCGGCGGAGATCGGCGCGGATGCGGCGATCGTCATCACGCCGCATTACTTCACCAAGGGCTTCTCCCAGCCGGCGGCGCAGGTCCGGCACTACGTCGCCGTGGCGGAGGCCTCTCCGATCCCGGTCATGATCTACAACTTCCCGCTCAATACCGGGATCAACCTCGAGCCCGACACCGTGGCGCGCATCGCCGAGCACCCGAACGTGTGCGGGATCAAGGATTCCTCGGGCAACATCCCGCAGGCGGCGCAGGTCATCCACCTGACTCCGAAGAGCTTCCACGTCCTGGTCGGAGCCGCGGCGGCGTTGCTGCCGTCGCTCGCCATCGGCTCCTCCGGCGGCATCCTGGCCCTGGCGGTGATCGCGCCGCGGGAATTCGTCGAGATCTACTCGCTGGCCCGCCAAGGCCGGTGGGAGGAGGCCAAGGAGATCGCCGCGCGCATGATGCTGGCCGACCGCGGCGTCCCGGGGCGGTACGGCATCGGCGGGCTCAAGGCGGCGCTCGACCTGCAGGGCTTCTATGGCGGCCCGTGCCGGGCGCCCCTCGGCACGCCGGACGGCGACGCCATCGACGACATCAAGGAGAGCCTCGCCTCGGCGGGGCTTCTCTAACCCGGAGCGAAGGAGGAAGGCCTGTGAAGCTGTCAGGCGCGCGGATCGTACTGGAGTCCCTGAAGCGGGAAGGGGTGGATCTCATTTTCGGGCTGCCCGGCGGGGCGGTGCTGCCGATCTACGATGCCCTGTACGACTTCCAGGGGATCCGCCACATCCTGGTCCGCCAGGAGGCGGCCGCCGGGCACGCGGCCGAAGGCTACTCGCGCACAACGGGCAGGGTCGGGGTCTGCCTGGTGACGTCCGGGCCGGCCGCCACCAATTTGGTGACGGCGCTCCAGGACGCGCTGATGGACTCCATCCCGCTGGTCGCCTTCACGGGGCAGGTGCCGACCCACCTGATCGGCAACGACGCCTTCCAGGAGGCCGACAACGTCGGCATCACCCGCTCGGCGACCAAGCACAACTTCCTCGTGAAGGACGGTAAGGACCTGGCGCCCATCATCAAGGAGGCGTTTTACATCGCCGCGACCGGGCGCCCCGGGCCCGTGCACGTGGACCTGCCGAAGGACATCCTCGTCAAGGAATGGACGTTTGACTATCCGGAGACCGTGCACCTGCGCTCGTACAACCCGACCTACGAAGGCCACCCCGGGCAGATCAAGAAGGCCGCCCGGGCGATGGTGCGGGCCAAGCGCCCGGTCCTCTACGTGGGTGGCGGGGTGATCTCATCCGGCGCGTCCCCCGAGTTGCGCGAGCTGGCCGAGCTGACCCAGATCCCGCTCACGCAGACGCTCATGGGGCTCGGAGCCTTTCCCATGGCGCACCCGCTGTCACTGGACATGCTCGGGATGCATGGGACCTACTACGCCAACATGGCCGTGCACCACTCGGACTGCCTGGTGGCCATCGGCGCCCGCTTCGACGATCGCGTCACGGGGCGCGTGGACGCCTTCGCGCCCAATGCCGAGATCATCCACATCGACATCGACCCCTCGTCCATCTCGAAGAACATCAAGGTGGGCATCCCGATCGTGGGCGACTGCAAGCGCGTGCTGGGCAAGCTGCTCGAGGCCGTGAAGGCGGAGCTCAAGGAGGGTGTGCCGCCGGGCATCGGCGACGCCCGCCGGCAGTGGGCCCAGCAGATCGCCGACTGGAAGCGCGACTTCCCGCTGCGCTACGACTGGAGCGACGACGTCATCAAGCCCCAGTACGTGATGCAGGAGATCTCCAACCTGACCCAGGGCGAAGCCTTCGTGGTCACCGGCGTGGGCCAGCACCAGATGTGGGCGGCCCAATACTACCGGTTCACGCACCCGCGGCGGTGGTGCACCTCGGGCGGGCTGGGGACCATGGGGTACGGGCTCCCGACCGCCATGGGGGTCCAGGCGGGCAACCCGGGCAAGCTGGTCATCAACATCGACGGCGACGGCTCGTTCGCGATGAACAGCCAGGAGCTGGCGACGTGCTTCACCGAGGGGCTGCCCGTCAAGACGGTCATCATCAACAACAGCGGGCACGGCATGGTGCGGCAGTGGCAGCGCATCATTTACAAGGAGCGCTACTGCGCGATCGATCTCCCGGGGATCCCCGACTGGGTCAAGCTCGCGGAGGCCTACGGCTGCGTGGGGATTCGGGTGACGAAGCCCAGCGAGGTGTTGCCGGCCATCGAGAAGATGATCAGCACGCCGGCGCCGGTGGTGCTCGACGTCTGCGTGGACAAGGACGAGTGCGTCTTCCCCATGGTGCCGGCGGGCGGCGCCAACATCGACATGATCCTGGCGGCCCCCACGCGCGAAGTGAAGGAGAAGGCGGCGAAGTCCCAGACCGGTTTCTAGCCAGAAAGGACGCTGAAGTGGCGGAGACGATCGAAGTCCAGAAACACACGATCGCGGTGCTCGTCGAGAACAAGTTCGGCGTGCTCTCGCGAGTGGCCGGGCTCTTCTCGGCGCGCGGGTACAACATCGAGAGCCTGTCGGTCGGGGAGACCCTCGACCCGACGGTGTCCCGGATGACGCTCGTGGTGAAGGGCGACGCGTTCGTCATCGAGCAAGTGATCAAGCAGCTCCACAAGCTGATCGACGTCATCAAGGTGGTCGACCTCAGCGAGGAGAACCACGTGGAGCGCGAGATGCTGCTCATCAAGGTCAACGCCGAGCCGTCGGCCCGCGCCGAGATCTTGAGGATCGGCGACATCTTCCGCGCCAAGGTCGTGGACGTCACCCCCAACACCTACACGCTGGAGGCGACGGGCGAGGAATCGAAGGTCGAAGCGATCATCGAGCTGCTGCGGCCGTTCGGGATCCAGGAGGTGGTCCGCACGGGGAAGGTCGCCATCGCGCGCGGGCCCAAGACGCGGCTCCGCAAGGTGGAGGAGAAGCTGGGCAAGCCCCGCCAGGGCGCGGGGCCGCAGAGCGACGACCCCAGAGTGGTCGGCTTCGCGGACTAATCCAGAGACAGGGGAGAGAGACGATGCCAGCCAGGATCTACTACGACCAGGACGCCGATCTCGGCCTGCTGCGTGGCAGGAAGATCGCCGTCATCGGATACGGCAGCCAGGGCCACGCCCATGCGCTCAACCTCAAGGACTCGGGCCAGGACGTCGTTGTGGGCCTCTACAAGGGGTCCAAGAGCTGGGCCAAGGCCGAGAAGGACGGGCTCAAGGTGATGACGGTCAACGAGGCCGCTCAGGCCGGCGACATCATCATGATCTTGTTGCCAGACCAGAGCCAGCGCCAAGTCTACGAGGAGTCCGTCAAGGGCGCGCTCGGCAAGGGCAAGACCCTCATGTTCGCCCACGGCTTCAACATCCACTTCAACCAGGTGGTGCCGTCGCCGGACGTGGACGTCTCCATGATCGCGCCCAAGGCCCCGGGCCACGTCATGCGGGACCTCTTCACCCAGGGCCCCGGGGTGCCCGCGCTGGTCGCGGTCTACCAGGACGTGTCGGGCAAGGCCCGGGACACGGCGCTGGCCTACGGCAAGGGCGTCGGCTGCACCCGCGCCGGGGTTCTTGAGACCACCTTCAAGGAAGAGACGGAGACCGACCTCTTCGGCGAGCAGACCACCCTCTGCGGAGGCGTGTCGCACCTGATCAAGGCCGCCTTCGAGACATTGGTGGAGGCCGGCTATCAGCCCGAGGTCGCCTACTTCGAGTGCATGCACGAGATGAAGCTGATCGTGGATCTCTTCTACCAGGGCGGGCTGGCCTACATGCGCTACTCGGTCTCGGACACCGCGGAGTACGGTGACTACACGCGCGGGCCGCGGGTGATCAACGAGCAGACCAAGGCCGAGATGCGGAAGATCCTGGACGAGATCCAGTCGGGCCAGTTCGCGCGGGAGTGGGTGCTGGAGAACCAGGCCAATCGCGCCGGCTTTCTGGCCATGCGGAAGCGGGACGCCGCCCACCCCATCGAGGAGGTGGGCGCCCGGCTGCGGAAGATGATGTCCTGGATCAAGCCGCCCCGGATGTGACGGCGCCGGATGTGATTGTGGTGGAGGAGCGCGTTCCGGCGTGAGGATTCCCGTCGCCGCGGAGGGCTGGCCGTTTATCTTACCGCCTGCGGCGGCCGCGTGTATTCTGGGTTGGATGGGGTGGTGGGCGGCCGCCGCCGTCTTCGGGGCGGGGGCGCTGGCGTGCCTAGGGTTCTTCCGGGACCCGGAGCGCACGCCGCCCGACCTGGCGGGGGCGCTGGTCGCGCCGGCCGACGGCCGGGTGATGGGGATCGCCGAGGTCGACGACGCCTGGGTCGGGCCCGCGGTGAGGATGTCGATCTTCCTTTCGCCGCTGGACGTGCACATCAACCGGGCGCCGGCGGCCGGGCTGGTGCGGGACGTCAAGTACGTGCGGGGGCGCTTTCTGGCCGCCTACCGGACCGAGGCATCGGAGCAGAACGAGCGCTGTACGGTGGCGCTCGACGGGGAGCGCGCGCGGGTGGCGGTGAGGCAGATTGCCGGCGTGCTGGCCCGGCGCATCGTGTGCCGGGTGCGGCCGGGCGACAAGCTCGGGCTGGGCGAGCGCTACGGGCTGATCCGCTTCGGCTCGCGGACCGATCTGATCGCGCCCCGGAGCACGGAGGTTCGGGTGAAGATGGGTGATCGGGTCAGGGGCGGAGAATCCGTCATGGGGGTTGTGAGATGAGACGACGGCACGTGCCGGGCGAGAGCGGGCGGAGTGCACGCCGCCGGCGCTGGCAGGAGCTGCGGGAGCATCCGCGGCGCGGGATCTTCCTGCTCCCCAGCCTGCTGACGACGGGCAACCTGTTCTGCGGTTTCCTGGCCCTGGTGCTGACGGCCCAGGGACGCCTGGCCGAGGCGGCCGTGTCCCTGTTCGTCGCCATGGTCCTGGACATCCTCGACGGCAAAGTCGCCCGGCTCACGAAGACCACCACCCAGTTCGGAGTGGAGTTCGACTCCCTCGCCGACGTGGTGTCCTTCTGCGTAGCGCCGGCCTTCATGCTCTACAGTGCCGCCCTGGGGCGGCTGGGGCGGGCGGCCTGGCTCGGCACGTTCCTCTTCGTCATTTGCGGCGCGCTCAGGCTGGCGCGCTTCAACGTCTACTCAGGGGTCACGGACCGGCGGTACTTCGTCGGGCTGCCGACGCCGGCGGCCGCGGGCATCGTCGCGGCCACCGTGCTCATGCTGGGGGGCGAGGAGGTCGCCTGGTGGCAGGGATGGGCCATCGCCGTGGGCACCTACCTCGTCGCCATCCTGATGGTATCCACGTTCCGCTATTACAGCTTCAAGGAGATCGACTTCGCGCGGCGCCGTCCGACCGGCGTGCTGCTTCTGGTCGTGCTGGCCGTGCTGATCGTCGCTACCCATCCGCAGTGGTTCCTGTTCCTGCTGTTCTCGGCCTACGTCCTGAGCGGCCCGACGCGCCCCGTGTGGGCGCATCGTCGGGAAGGGGCGCTGGTGGCCGAGATGGAGCACAGGGACTCACACTAGACACAGCGGAGGAGAGGTCATCATGGACCGGATCATCATTTTTGATACGACGCTTCGGGACGGAGAGCAGGCGCCGGGATTTTCCATGAACACCATGGAGAAGCTGGAGATGGCGCGCCAGCTGGCCCGGCTCAACGTGGACGTCATCGAGGCCGGATTCCCGATCTCCTCGGACGAGGACTTCGGGGCCGTGCGCGAGGTGGCGAAGCAGGTGGGCTCCGTCGACGGCTCGCCGATCATCTGCGGACTCTCCCGCGTGGGGCTCATGGACATCGACCGCAGCTGGGAGGCGGTGAAGTACGCCAAGCGTCCGCGCATCCACACCTTCGTGGCCACGTCGGACATCCACCTCAAGTACAAGCTGCGCAAGAGCCGGGCGGAGGTGCTCAAGGCGGCCGTCGAGGCGGTCAAACACGCGCGCGGCTACTGCGAGGACGTGGAGTTCTCCCCCGAGGACGCCTCGCGGTCGGACTTCGATTACCTATGCGACGTGCTGGAGGCGGTGATCGACGCGGGCGCTCGGACCATCAACATCCCCGACACGGTGGGCTACGCCATCCCCCGGGAATGGGGAGAGCGGATCGCCAGCATCCGGCAGCGCGTCAAGAATAGCGCCAAGGCGGTCCTTTCGGTCCACTGCCACAACGACCTCGGCCAGGCTGTCGCCAACTCGCTGGTGGCCATCCAGAACGGGGCGCGGCAGGTCGAGTGCACCATCAACGGCATTGGGGAGCGGGCGGGCAACGCGTCCCTCGAAGAGATCGTGATGGCGCTCAAGACGCGCAAGGATTTCTTCGACGCCGATACCCAGGTGCGCACCGAGGAGATTTTCCGCAGCAGCCGGCTGCTCTCGCACATCACCGGCGTCCATGTCCAGCCCAACAAAGCCATCGTGGGCGAGAACGCCTTCGCCCATGAGGCGGGCATCCACCAGGACGGCGTGCTGAAGGAGAAGCTGACCTACGAGATCATGCGGCCGGAGGACATCGGCCGGGCGTCGAACAAGCTGGTCATGGGTAAGCACTCGGGCCGGGCCGCCCTGACGGCGAGGCTCAAGGACTTGGGCTTCGAGCTCGACGCGGCCGAGCTGGGCAAGGCGTTCAAGAGGTTCAAGGATCTGGCGGACAAGAAGAAGGAGATCTTCGACGACGACCTGATCTCGATCGTGAAGGACGAGATCGCCCAGATGCCGGAGACCTACACGCTCGATTACCTGCACATCATCAGCGGGACCAGCGTCATCCCGTCGGCCACGGTGCGGCTCAAGAAGGAGAGCGAGGTCTTCCAGGACTCGGGTGTCGGCGACGGGCCCGTGGACGCGGTGCTCAACGCCATCGACGCCATTACCGGGCTCAAGGGCCGGCTTCAAGACTATCAGCTGCGGGCGGTGACCTCGGGCAAAGACGCCCTCGGCGAGGTGTCGGTCAAGGTGGACTTCGACGGCACCGTGGTGCCGGGCAAGGGCAGCTCGACGGACGTCATCGAGGCCAGCGCCCGCGCCTACCTCAACGCGCTCAACCGGCTCGTGCACCCCGCGGCCGGCCGGAAGGTCCAGGAGATCGGCCCGTAGGGTCGATTGGAGAGGCAGACCGCGGTCATGGCGATGACGATCACCGAGCGAAGAGGAAGGGGTTGAAGGTTTTCTGATGCCGACCTACAAGATCGCGGTCCTGCCCGGGGACGGCATCGGCCAGGAGGTTACGCCCGAGGCGCAGAAGGTGCTCGAGGTCGTCGGCAAGGCCACCGGCGCCTCCTTCGAGTTCGCGCCGGCGCTCTGCGGGGGCGCGGCCATCGACGCCACGGGGGACCCGCTTCCCGACTCCTCGCTGCGCCTCTGTGAAGAGAGCGACGCCATCCTGTTCGGGTCGGTGGGCGGCCCCAAGTGGGATGGCTTGCCCCAGGAGCAGCGGCCCGAGCGCGGGCTCTTGAGGATTCGCAAAGAGCTCGATCTGTTTGCGAACCTGAGGCCCGTGAAGTGCTTCTCCATGCTGGTGGACGCCTCGCCGCTCAAGCGCTCGGTGGTGGAGGGCACGGACCTCATGGTCGTGCGCGAGCTGACCGGAGGGCTCTACTTCGGTGAGCCGCGGGGGCGGGAGGCGTTCGCCGACGGCGGCGAGCGTGCGGTGAACACCATGGCCTATACCTCTCGTGAAATCGAGCGAGTGGCGCGCGCGGCCTTCGACGTCGCCATGAAGCGCCGGAAGCGCCTGGCCTCGGTGGACAAGGCCAATGTCCTTGTGGTCTCCCAGCTCTGGCGCGAGGTGGTCGTCCGCGTGGCGAAGGACTACCCCCAGGTGACGCTCGAGCACGTGCTGGTGGACAATTGCGCCATGGCGCTGGTCCAGAAGCCCACCCACTTCGATACGATCGTGACGGAGAACACCTTCGGCGACATCCTGTCCGATGAGGCGGCCATCCTGGCGGGTTCCATGGGGATGTTGCCGTCGGCGAGCCTGGGGGGAAAGGTCGGGCTCTTCGAGCCCGTCCACGGCACGGCCCCCGACATCGCGGGCCAGGGCATCGCGAACCCGATCGCCGCGATCCTTTCTGCCGCGATGCTGCTGCGCTACTCTTTGAACCTGGGCGACGACGCCGACCGGATCGAAGCGGCCGTGGTGCGGGTGCTGGAGCAGGGATACCGGACGAAGGACGTCCACGCGCCGGGCACCAAACTGGCGGGCACCGTGGAGATCGGAGATCTGATTTCTCGTGAAGTCGAGAAGTCCTATTAAGACGGGCGGTTAGAGAGGAAACGATAAGGAATGGCATCAGGCTTTGTGGTCGCGGTGGTCGGGGCGACGGGGGCGGTGGGGCAGACCACCCTCAAGATCCTCGAAGAGCGCAAGTTCCCGGTCCGGGAGCTGCGCGCCTTTGCTTCCGAGCGTTCGGCGGGCAAGACCGTGACCTTCAAGGACGACAAGATCCGCGTCGAGAGAGTGGGGCCGGAGGCGTTCAAAGGCGTCCAGGTGGCCCTCTTCTCGGCTGGCTCGGCCCAGTCCAAGGAGTACGCCCCGCTGGCGGTCAAGTCCGGCGCCGTCGTGGTGGACAAGTCGAGCGCCTTCCGCTTGGACCCGTCCGTGCCCCTCGTGGTGCCCGAGATCAACGCCCACGCGATCGCGGGGCATCGCGGAATTGTGGCCTGCCCGAATTGCACGACCATCGTCACGGTCATGCCGCTCAAGCCGCTCCACGACGCCGGACGGCTGCGGCGCGTTATCGCCACGAGTTACCAGGCGGTCTCGGGCGCCGGCGTCAACGGCGTGGAGGAGCTCCGCGCCCAGACCCTGGCTTGGGCGCGCGGCGAGTCCATCGCGCCGAAGCACTTCCCGCACCCGATCGCCTTCAACCTGATCCCGCACATCGACAAGTTCGGGGAAGGCGGCTACACCGTCGAGGAGCTGAAGCTGGTCAACGAGGTGCGCAAGATCCTCGAGCTCCCGGGCCTGCCGATCTCGCCCACCACCGTGCGCGTGCCGGTGTTCACCGCCCATTCGATCGCCGTCAACGCCGAGACCGAGGTGAAGGTCAGCCGCGAGCGGGCGCGGGAGGCCTTCGCCGGCTTCCCCGGTCTCCGGCTCTGGGACGAGCCCGCCGAGAACCGGTACCCGATGCCCGTGATCGCCGAAGGGCAGGACGACTGCTTCGTCGGCCGCGTGCGGGAGGACCTCTCGCTGCCGAACGGTATCAACTTCTGGGTGGTCGGCGACCAGCTCCGCAAGGGCGCGGCGCTCAACGGCATCCAGATCGCCGAGCTGCTGATCCGGTAGCGAACGGCTACGCGCACCCTCCGCCTCACCCTCGCCTACGACGGCACCGACCTCCACGGCTGGCAGGTGCAGCCTGACCGGCCCACGGTCCAGGGCCTGCTCATGGCCGCCTGCGGCCGCATCCTCGGCGCGCCCCACAAGATCGTCGGCGCCAGCCGCACGGACGGCGGCGTCCACGCCCTGGGCCAGGTCGCCAGTCTCACGACCGAATCCGCGATCGCGCCGGCGGTTCTTGGGCGCGCCCTCAACGCCGTCCTGCCGTCGGCCATTCGGGTCGTGGACGCCCGTGAAGCTCCGCCCGGCTTCAACGCCCGCCGCTCGGCGCGCGGGAAGCGCTATGCGTACCTGATCGACCGGGGCGTTTGGGCCGATCCATTCCTGCGACCGTATGCCTGGCATGTGCCCTTCCGGCTCGACCCGACGGCCATGGCCCGGGCGCTCGGCGCGGTCAGGGGCAAGCACGACTTCTCCGCCTTCTGCGCCGCGGCCGGGCGCGGCCGCACCCCGACGTGCACCGTCCGCTCCACGCGCATGGTGACGCGCAAGGCGCGGTTGGTCATCGTGCTGTCCGCCGACAGCTTCCTGCATCACATGGTGCGCAACCTGGTGGGCAGCCTGGTGGAGGTGGGCCGGGGCGCGCGGCCTCCCGAGTGGATGGCCGAGCTGCTGGCGGGCCGGGACCGCACCCGGGCCGGGCCCACCGCGCCTCCGCAGGGGCTGGTGCTCCTCAGAGTGCTCTACGGCGGGGACCGGGGATGAAGGGCGAATCAGAGGAGCCCGCCGGCCAGGGCGGCGGGGAGCCGCCGCGCGACAAGGGCTTCCGGTCCAGGAAGCGGGAAGACCATGCCCTGAGGCTGATCGAAGAGCTCCGCGTCAGCCTCGACGACCTGGCCAAGGTGAAGCGGATCCTACTGGAGTTGGGGCGGTATTACGATCCGGTCCTGGGAGGGGGTATCATCGACCTCGAGCACCAGAAGCGCATCGTTGGAGCGCTCGAGCGTGGGCGGCGGGACGAGGCCCTGGCCCTCATCCAGGCCCGCTACGACCTCTATATAAAGGATCGGGCCCACCTGGGCCGGCGGGAGGAGGGCTGACCCCCGAGCTCGGCCCTTTTATTCCTGCCGCATTGCGGCGTAGTGCAAACGCACTAAAACCCTTGACAGGGACCCGGGCCGCTCCTACAATCCCGCCCAAATAGCGGGCAATGAAAGCGAAAGCTCTCAGGCAGCACTCGCTCGCTTCAGGCTCTTCCAGCAGGCGCAGAGTCGTGCCCACCACACCACACAGCGAGGTGTCGCCATGAGTTTATCGCGACGCGATTTCCTCAAGTACGCCGGGTCGGCCGGGGCCGGCGTTGCGGTCGGCGCCGGGGCGGTCGATCTCAGGCCGGTGGCGGCCGCCGCCACCACGCTCAAGATCAAGGAAGCCAAGGTGCACCCGAGCGTCTGTCCCTACTGCGCCGTCGGGTGCATCCAGCTCGTCTATTCCAAGGGCGACAAGATCATCGACATCGAGGGGCACCCGGACACGCCCCACACCCTCGGGCGCCTCTGCCCCAAGGGCGCCGCGACCATCCAGCTCTCCAACAACCCGCTCAGGCCGACCAAGGCGCTGTACCGGGCGCCCGGCTCCGACCAGTGGGAGGAGAAGCCGCTGGACTGGATGTACGAGCAGATCACCAAGCGCTACTACGACACCCGCGAGAAGCACTTCATCGAGACGGAGAAGGACAAGGACGGCAAGGAGGTCACGGTCAACCGGCTCGAGGCCATCGCCTCGCTCGGCTCGGCCTGCATCGACAACGAAGAGTGCTACCTCCTCTCGAAGCTCAACCGCACGCTCGGCATCGTCTACCACGAACACCAGGCTCGAGTCTGACACTCCGCCACGGTCCCAGCTTTGGGGACCACGTTCGGGCGGGGCGCGATGACGACGAACCTGATCGACATCCAGAACTCGGATGTCATCATGGCGACCAGCAACTTCGCCGAGAACCACCCGGTGGGCTTCCAGTGGGTGATGAAGGCCAAGGAGCGGGGCGCCAAGTTCATCCACGTGGATCCGCGCTTCACCCGCACCAGCGCCGTGGCGGACATCCACGTGCCGCTGCGGTCGGGCACCAACATCGCCTTCTTCGGCGGGTTGATGAACTACGCCATCCAGAACAACCTCTACTTCCGGGACTACGTGGTCAGCTTCACCAACGCCTCATTCCTGATCGACCCGGGCTTCAAGACGGCCACCGATGGGGGCGGTTTGTTCACCGGGCTCGAGCAGACGGGGAAGGGCGGCAGCGACCCGCACGTGGCCCAGACCTACAACAAGTCCACGTGGAAGTACCAGGTGGACGGTGAGGGAAACCCGAAGCGGGACAACTCGCTCCGCGACCCGAACTGCGTTTTCCAGCTGCTCAAGCGCCAGTACGGCCGCTATACGCCCGAGATGGTCGAGCGGGTGTGCGGCATCCCCAAGGCCAAGTTCGTGGAAGTGGCCAAGCTCTACTGCGGCACGAGCGGCCCGGAGAAGACGGGCTCCATCACGTACGCGCTCAACCTGACCCAGCACACCAACGGCGTCCAGAACATCCGGGCGCTCTGCATGCTGCAGCTCCTGCTGGGCAATATCGGGCGGCCGGGCGGCGGCGTCGTCGCCCTCCGCGGCCACGCCAACGTGCAGGGCGCCACGGACCTCGAACTGCTCTACCACGAGCTGCCGGGCTACATGGCCATGCCGCTGCGTGACCAGCACCCCGACCTCAAGATTTACCTCGAGAAAGAGACGCCGAAAGGCGGCTTCTGGGTCAACAAGCCCAAGTTCTTCATCAGCCTGCTCAAGGCCTTCTACGGCGACGCGGCCACCAAGGAGAACGAGTTCGGCTACCAGTGGCTGCCCAAGCGCGCCTCGGCCGACGCCTACAGCCACCAGCACATGTTCGTGGACATGTACAAGGGCAAGATCCGGGGCTTCCTGGCCGACGGGCAGAACCCGGCCGTCGGCGGGCCCAATGCCAAGCTGGCTCGGGCGGCCATGCAGCGGCTCGATTGGATGGTGGTGAAGGACATCTTCATCACCGAGACGGCCGAAGTCTGGAAGGCGCCCGGCATCAACCCCAAGGACGTCAAGACCGAGGTCTTCTTCCTGCCGGCGGCGCCCTCGGCGGAGAAGGACGGCAGCCTGACCAATACCATGCGGCTGATCCAGTGGCATGAGAAGGCGGTGAACCCGCCGGGCGACGTGACGTCCGACGCCGAGTTCTTCACGGCACTGGCCAAGCGCCTCCAGAAGATGTACGCCAACTCCAAGAAGGAGCGGGACAAGGGCTTCCTGGCCGCCAGCTTCCAGTACGGCTCGAATCCAAAGGAGCCGGACATGGAGTTGGTGCTCAAGGAGGTCAACGGGTTCGCCACCGAGGAGATCAAGGACAAGGACGGCAAGGTCGTCTACAAGAAGGGGCAGGCGCTCAACACCTTCGTCCACATGACCGACGACGGCAAGACCGCCGGCGGCTGCTGGATCTACACCGGCGTCACCGTCGAGGGTCCCGACGGCAAGCTCATCAACAAGGCCAATTCGCGCAAGCCGGCCGACGACAAGGACTACCTGGCCCATGGCTGGGCTTTCGCCTGGCCGGCCAACCGGCGCATTCTCTACAACCGCGCCTCGGCCGACCTCGCCGGCAAGCCGTGGAGCGAGAAGAAGAAGCTCATCTGGTGGGACCCCGCCGCGGACGGCGCGACTCCGGACAAGAAGGGCAAGTGGGTGGGACTGGACGTGCCGGACTTCAACGCCTTCCTCGCGCCGGACGCGAAGAACGGCGACAAGCCGTTCATCATGCGCGCCGACCTGGTCGGCGCCTTCTTCGGCCCGCTCAACGATGGGCCGTTCCCCGAGCACTACGAGCCCATGGAGTCGCCCACCCGGAACCTGCTCTCCAAGCAGCAGAACAACCCGGTGGTGAAGATCTGGCAGGTGCCCGACAAGAAGAATGAGCTGGCGCCGTTCGGCTCCAAGGACTACCCCTATGTGATCACCACCTACCGGCTCACCGAGCATCACCTCTCGGGCGTCATGTCCCGCTACCTGCCCATGCTGGCCGAGCTGCATTACTCCCACTTCGCGGAGATCAGCCACGAGCTGGCCAAGGAGATCGGGATCAACAACGGCGAGCGGATCACGGTCATGACGCCGCGCGGGAAGATCCACACCGCGGCCATGGTCACCCACCGCCTCAAGCCGTTCAAGATCGACGGCAAGATCGTGCACCAGATCGGGGTGCCCTGGCACTGGGGCTGGAAGGGTGTCGACGCGCTGCCCGGCAGCAAGGGCGATATCACCAACGACCTCTCGGCGACGGTGGCCGACCCCACGGTGTACATCCAAGAGACGAAAGCCTTCATGTGCAACGTGAAGAAGGGGGAGGTGTAGCCATGGCCCGCACACTGGCGATGTTCACGGACACGTCCCTGTGCATCGGTTGCCGCGCGTGCCAGGTGGCGTGCAAGCAGTGGAACGAGCTTCCCCTGGAGCAGCCCGAGTGGACGGGGTCCTACCAGAACCACGCCCATTTCACGGACAAGACCTACCGCCTGGTGCGCTTCATCGAGAAGCCCAAGGAAAACGGCGAGCTCGCGTGGCTGCTGATGTCCGACGTCTGCAAGCACTGCGCCCAGGCCGGCTGCCTAGAGGCGTGCCCGACGGGGGCCATCTACCGGACCGAGTACGGCACGGTCAACATCAACCAGGACGTGTGCAACGGCTGCCGGTACTGCGTCACCTCCTGCCCGTTCGGCGTGGTCGCGTTCAACCACGACACCGGGACCGCCAACAAGTGCACGTTCTGCAACGACCGCATCCACAACAACCTGGGGCCCGCCTGCGCCAAGACCTGCCCCACCGATTCCATCCAGTTCGGGTACCGCGACGAGCTGGCCGCCAAGGCCGAGAAGCGGGTGGCCAAGCTCAAGGAGATGGGCCACAAGGACGCCCAGCTCTACGGCGCCGACACCAACGGCCCGTTGGGCGGGCTCAATGCCTTCTTCCTGCTGCTGGACCGGCCGTCCACGTACAACCTCCCGGAGAAGCCGCTGCTGCCCCAGCGCAACGTGCTGGCCGACTCGCTGCTTTCCGTCGGCTCGGCGCTGCTGGTCGGCGTCGGGGCCGTCATGGCCTTCCGCGAGCGGGGCGGGAAGGGGGGCGGCCATGCTTAGGTCTCCCGAGTGGCACATGCTGATCGTGTGGTACTTTTTCCTCGGGGGCATCGCCGGGGGCGCCTACTTCACGGCCGCCATCGCCGACAACTTCGGCGGCAAGAAGGACCGCGACGTCATCCGCATCGGCTATTTCCTCTCGCTGCTGCTCATCGCGCTCTGCGGGATCCTCTTGATCCTCGACCTCGGCGTTCCCACGCGGTTCCTCAACATGATGGGCTTCTTCAAGTTCTGGAACCCCATGTCCATCGGCGCCTGGATGCTCGGGGTGTTCGGGATGTTTGCGTTCGTGTCTTCGGCGCTGTCCCTGTCGGGTAGCGATTCGATGGCGCGGTTCCGGCGAATCTGGAGCCTGATCGGGACCGTCACCGGCTTCTTCCTCGCCAGCTACACCGGCGTGCTGCTCAGCAACAGCGCCCAGCCGTTCTGGAGCGACGCGCGGGTCATGGGCGCCCTCTTCCTGGCCTCGGGCGCGTCCACGGGCATGGCCGCCATCTCGCTGCTGATGTATCTCTCCGGTGAGGCGGCCGGGGAGGGATTCGAGAAGGTGAAGCGCGCCGACCGCTTCGCGATGATCTTCGAGCTGCTCGTCCTGGCGCTGTTCCTCGCCCTGCTGGGCTCGGCGGCCGCCCCGCTGACCACCGGACACCTGGCGCCGCTGTTCTGGGTGGGCCTCGTGATCGTCGGGCTGGTGGTGCCGCTGGTCCTGGACTTGGTCGGCGCCGGCCTGAAGGTGCCCGCGGTGGTCCCCGCCGTGCTGGTGCTGATCGGCGGGTTCATCATGCGCTACGTGATCGTCATGGCGAACGCCTGAGGACAGGCGCGCCATCCGGATCGTGCCAGGGGGCCCCGCCGCGGGGCCCCTTGTCTTTCCGGCCGCGGGTGGGCACGATAAGGCCATGCGCACGTACTTCCAGGTCCGGGGCGGCCGCATCGAGGAGGTCAAAGGGGACGTCGTCCGGGAGCAGCCGCTCACCGTGCACGTCAACGGCGAGCGGTTCCTGACCCTGCTGTGTTCGCCGTTTCAGCTCGAGGCCCTGGTCGTGGGCTATCTCTGGATGGAGAAGGTTATCGGGGAGCTCGACGAGATCGCCGGGCTCGAGATCTCCGAGGTGGACGGCCGCGCCGACGTCACGCTGGCCCATCCGGTGACCTTGCCCACCGAGCGCATCCTCACCTCGGGGTGTGGCGGCGGGATCACCTTCCGGATCGACCCACGGATGTTCACCCGCCTCGACTCCCGCCTCCGCGTGAGACCCGCCCCGCTCGCCGCCCGGCTCAAGGAGCTCTTCTCCCAAGCGGTGCACTACCACGCCTCGCGCGGCATCCACGGCGCCGCGCTGACCGACGGTGAGAGGCTCCTCGTCGTGGCCGAAGACGTCGGCCGCCACAACGCCGTGGACAAGGTCAAGGGTGAGGCGCTGCTCAAGGACATTCCGACCGTTGACCGGATTCTGCTGTCCACCGGCCGCATCTCCTCCGAGATGCTGCTCAAGGCGGCGCGCATGGGCGTGCCGCTGGTCGCTTCCCGCACGTCGCCCACCGAGATGGCCATCGGGCTGGCCGAGCAGCTCGGCATCACCGTCGTGGGCTACCTCCGCCAGGACAGCCTGAACCTCTACGCGGGGGATGCGTTGGACCTGGGCGGCAGGGACTGACCATGCCCGACTTCGCCCGTCTGCTCGCCGAGTGGGAGGAGACGCTTGGGCGCCGGGAGGCGCTTCGCGAGCCGCTCGGCTTCTGGACCGCCATCCTCCAGGGCTGGGTGGGCTGGAAGCCCCCGGCGCTCCTCCAGCCGCTCCGGTTGGGCGATGAGGAGTGCCGGCAGCGGTGGGAGCGCGGCGCGCCGCTCGGCGCCGAGGCGCCGCCGGCCATCCCCGCCGACGCGGTCGAGGACCTGCTCGGGCCCGTGATGGAGCGGTTGGCCGCCGACGGTCCCGAAGCGGCCGAGGCCTTCCAGCGGTTCGCGGAAGCCTGGGACCGCGGCGAGGCGGGGCCCGCTCTTCTCTTACCCCGGCCCGATGGCGACCCGGTCGCCGGCCTGCAGGAGCGCTTCGGAATCGCCGGCCACCTCGGAGCCTTTCTCGGGCCCGCCGCGCTTCGCCCCGCGCTGGAGACCTACTTCGAGGGGACGCGCGGCCTGCCCGATGGAATGTGGACGCGCGGCTGCTGTCCCTGGTGCGGCGGCGCCCCCGGCTACGGCGACCTCATCGAGGATGGCCGCCGGCGGCTGTCCTGCCACCTCTGCGGCGGCGCCTGGATCGCGCCGCGGCTCCGCTGCCCCTTCTGCGACAACTGGGAGTCGAAAGATCTGGTGCGCCTCGTGGCCGAAGGGCTCGACGAAGGCTACTTCATCGAAGCCTGCCGGGCGTGCCGCGGCTATCTGAAGGGCGTGGACCGGCGGCAGCGCTGGGGCTCAGCCTCGCCGCTCGTGGAGGACTGGAGCTCGCCGCACCTGGACCTCTACGCCTCGCGCGAGGGGTACTGGCGCTCGACGCCCACGCTCGTCCACCTGCTGCCGCCGGACGCCGGGGGCTAGGCGCCTGAGTCCGTCACGCGAGCGCTCCCGGTGAACGCGGTCCTCTTCGACGTGGCGCTGACGGCCTATATCCTGGCCGCCCTCGCCGCCGTGGGTTCCTTTGCCGGCCGCCGGGACCAGTTGGCCCGCTTCACCTTGCTGCTCACCCAGGCGGGCTGGGTCTGCCACAGCCTGGCCCTGATCGCGAGGGGACTGGAACTGGGCCGACTGCCCATTCTGACCCTGGCGGAGGTGGTCTCGGTCGTGATCTGGGCCGCCGTGCTGCTGGAGCTCTGGGTCGAGCGTCGTTATGACATCCGCCTGCTCGGCGCCTTCGTGCTGCCGGTGGTGCTGGCCCTGGGGCTGGGGCTGCCCACCGGGCTCCGCAATCTGGCGCTCGATCCTCAGGTGCAGAGCCGCTGGGTCGTGGTCCACGTCGCGCTCCTCCTGGTGGGGCTCGCCGCGCTCGTCCTCAACGTCGGCGGCGCGCTCATGTACCTGCTCCAGGACCGTCAGCTCAAGGCCAAGCGCCCCGGAGCCTTCTACTATCGGCTGCCGTCGCTCGAGACGCTCGACCGGCTGACCTTCGTCACGCTCACCGTGGCCTTCCCGTTCCTCACCGTGGGGCTCGCGCTCGGGGTGGTGTCCGCCGGCCGCGAGTGGGGCAGCCGGCTGATTGTCGACCCGCTGGCGCTCTTCTCCCTCGTGATGTGGGTTGTCTACGCGGTCACGCTCTCGGGGCGGGCCGCCGGCCACTGGCGGGGCCGCCGCGCGGCCTACTTCGCCATCGCCGGCTTCTTCGCGCTGCTGCTGACCCTGGGAGCCGGCGTCCTGTTCCAGGGCCGCCACGGGTCCTAGGCGGGCACGCCATGGGCACGCTCTTCGTCGCCGGCCTGAGTCATCGCACCGCGCCGCTCGAGGTGCGCGAGCAGCTCGCCCTCGAGGAGGATAAGATCCGCGAGATCCTCAGCGACTTGTCGGGCCGCGGCCTCCTGGCCGAGGTGATGATCCTCTCCACCTGCAACCGCGTCGAGGTGTACGGGGTCGCGGAGGTGCCGGGCGAGGCGCGCTCGGCGGCCTTCGCGCGGCTCGGGGCCCAGCGCGGCCTCCGCCTGCCCGACATCGAGCCGCTGCTCTACACCAAGACCGAGGACGAGGCCGTACTTCACGCCTTCAGAGTGGCTTCGAGCCTCGACGCGATGGTCCTCGGCGAGCCGCAGATTCTGGGGCAGGTGAAGGATGCCTTCGCCCTCGGGCAGTCCTCGAGCACGGTGGGCCCGCTGCTCCACTCGCTCATGACCCAGGCCTTCAGCGTGGCCAAGAAGGTGCGGAGCGAGACCGAGATTGGCCGGCTGGCGGTCTCCGTCTCCTTCGCCGCGGTGGAGCTCGCGCGCAAGATCTTCGGCAGCCTCGAGGGCAAGTCGGTGCTCCTGGTCGGCGCCGGTGAGATGGGCGAGCTGGCCGCCCGCCACCTGGTGGACCAGGGGACCCTGCCCGTGTACGTGGCCAACCGCACGTGGAGCCGCGCCCAGGAGCTGGCCCGCACCCTGGCGGGCACCGCGGTGCCCTTCGAGCAGCTGAGCGCGACGATGGCGATGGTGGACATCGTCATCACCTCCACCGCGGCCCCCGAGCCCATCATCCGGAAGGCGGACGTCCAGCAGGCGCTCCACGTCCGGCGGTCGCGGTCGCTGTTCTTCATCGACATCGCGGTGCCGAGAAACGTGGACGCGGCCGTGAACGAGCTCGACAACGTGTTTTGCTACGACGTGGACGACCTGCGCTCCGTGGTCGAGTCCAACCTGCGCGAGCGGCAGCGCGAGGCCCAGCGCGCTGAAGCCTTGGTGCAGCGCGAAGTCGAGCGCTTCGCCCAGCGGCTCAAGGACCTGGAAGTTGTCCCGACCATCGTGTCCTTGAGAGAGAAGATCGAGGCGATCCGCCGGGCCGAGGTGGACAAGGCCCTTTCCCGGCTCCCGCAATCCGACGAGGAGACCCGCCGCGTGCTGGAGGCGCTCTCCCAGGCGATCGTCAACAAGGTCCTCCACGCCCCGACGGCGAAGCTCCGGGACTCCTCGCGCGCCGGCCACGGCCGGCGGTGGACTGAGCTGATCTCGGAGCTGTTCGGGCTGCGCGCGCCGGACAAGCCGGAGCAGGGCCCGTGACACTGCGGGTCGGCACCCGCGGCAGCCGCCTGGCCGTCGTGCAGTCCTCCTGGGTGGCGGACGCGCTGCGCCGGTTCGGGGCGGAGGTCGAGCTGGTGCCCATCAAGACCTCCGGCGATCGCCTGGCCCAGGTCGCGCTCGCCGACTTTGGCGGCAAGGCGCTCTTCGTCAAGGAGATCGAGGAGGCCCTGCTCGCCGGCCAGGTGGACGTCGGGGTTCACAGCCTCAAGGACATGCCGGCCGCGCTCCCTGCCGGGCTCGTGCTCGCGGCCTTTCCGCCCCGGGAAGATCCCCGCGACGTGCTGATCACGCGCGGCGGCGGCGGCGGTCTCGATGCGCTGCCCCGCGGCGCGCGGGTCGGGACCTCGAGCCTCAGGCGCCGGATCCTATTGCTGGCCCGGCGGCCGGACCTGGCCATCGAGCCCATCCGGGGCAATGTGGAGACGCGGCTGGCCAAGCTCGACCGGGGCGAGTATGACGCCCTCGTCATGGCGAATGCCGGGCTCAAGCGCCTTGGAGTCGTCCCGGCTCATAGTTGCCTCCTTCAAACTGAGGAGTTCCTTCCGGCGGTTGGCCAAGGGATTTTGGGAGTGGAAGCCCGCCAAGCCGACCGGGAAATGCTTGAACTTCTGAGGCGGGTGGACGACACTCGAACCAGAATGCAAGCCATAGCCGAGCGCTCCTTCCTGCTGGCGCTGGGGGCCGGCTGCCATACCCCGGTGGCGGGGTACGCGCGGCTGGAGGGCGACGCCCTCACCATAAGCGGGCTCGTGGCAAGCCTGGACGGGGCCACCGTGATCCAGTCCTCGGTCAGCGGACCAGGCGCAGCGGCCGAAGCGCTCGGACGCAAGCTGGCCGACGAATTGCTCGCCCGGGGCGCCGGGCCGCTGCTCGAGGCGAGCGGAGGAGCCCGCGCATGAGCGCCGAGGTGGCGGCGGCGCGACCGCTTGCCGGCCGCGTGATCCTGATCACGCGCGCCCGGGAGCAGGCCGGCCGCTTCGCCGCGCTGCTGGAAGAGGCCGGCGGCCAGGTGCTCCTGGTGCCGACCATCATCGTCGAGCCTCCGGAGTCCTGGGCGCCGCTGGACCTGGCGTTGGCCCGATCGGGGGAATACCAGTGGGCCGTTTTCACCAGCGTGAACGGGGTGGAGATGGTGCGGCGCCGGCTCGCCGCCTGCGGCCGGGGGAAAGAAGCGCTCGAGCCCTGCCGCATCGCCGCCATCGGACCCGCCACCGCCGAGGCCCTCCGGGAGTGGGGGCTCCGGCCCGAGGTCGTTCCCGAGGAGTACGTGGCCGAAGCGCTTGCCGACCGGCTGCGCCCGCTGATCCGGCCCGGCGACCGCGCGCTCCTCGCGAGGGCCGCCGAGGCCAGGGACGTGCTCGTGCGGGAGCTCGGGGCCATGGGCGCCCGGGTCACCGAGGTCGCCGCGTACCGCACGCGCGCCGCCACGGAGCAGGCGGCGGGGCTGCGAGATGCGCTCGGCGCCGGTCGGGTGGACGTGGTGACCTTCACCAGCTCGTCCACGGTCAAGAACTTTGTCGCGCTGTTTCGGCCCGCCGAGCTCAAGGGCCTGCTGGCGCGCGTCACGGTGGCCTGCATCGGGCCCATCACGCGGGCGACCGCGGCGGCACACAGGCTCGACACGCACATCATGCCCGAGGAGTACACGATCCCGGCTCTCGCTCGGGCCATCGTCGCCTACTTCGAGCACGGAAGGAGCTAGCCCATGCCGTCTCCCCTTTACCGTCCCCGCCGGCTTCGGGAATCTCCGCTGCTGAGGAAGATGGTCAGAGAGACCATTCTGAGGGTGGACGACTTGATCTACCCGCTCTTCACCGTCCACGGCCGCGGCGTGCGCGAGCCCATCGGCTCCATGCCCGGGCAGTTCCGGCTGTCCATCGACGAGCTGCTCAAGGAGTGCAAGGACGCGGCCTCCATGGGCATCCCCGCGGTGCTGCTCTTCGGCCTGCCGGCCGAGAAGGACCCGCGCGGCAGCGAGGCCTACGCCGAGGACGGCATCATCCAGCAGGCCGTGCGCGCCGTGAAGGAGACCATCCCCGACCTGCTGGTGGTGACCGACGTCTGCCTCTGCGAGTACACGAGCCACGGCCACTGCGGCATCGTCGAAGACGGGCGCGTGAAGAACGACCCCACGCTCGAGCTGATCGCGCGCACCGCCGTGTCCCACGCCGAGGCGGGCGCCGACATGGTGGCGCCGTCCGACATGATGGACGGGCGCGTCGCGGCCGTCCGGGAAGCCCTTGACGAGAGCGGATACGCGGAGACGCCCATCATGGCGTACTCGGCCAAGTACGCCTCGGCGTTCTACGGACCGTTCCGCGAGGCGGCGGACTCCGCGCCCCAGTTCGGCGACCGGCGCTCGTACCAGATGGATCCGGCCAACGCCATCGAGGCCCTGCGCGAGGTGGCGCTCGATGTGGACGAGGGCGCCGACATCGTGATGGTCAAGCCGGCGCTGCCGTACCTGGACGTGATCGCGCGGGTGAAGGGCGAGTTCGGGCTGCCCGTGGCGGCCTTCATGGTGTCGGGGGAGTACGCCATGATCCGCGCGGCCGGCCAGCTGGGATGGCTCGACGAGGAGCGCGCCATGCTGGAGGCGCTGACCGGGATCCGCCGCGCCGGAGCCGACATCATCATCACGTACTTCGCCAAGGATGCGGCGCGGCTCCTCGAGCAGGGCCGCGCGTGAGGATTTCGGCCAAGGGCGAGTACGCCATCCGGGCGATGCTGGACCTGGCGCTGCACGAGGGCGAGGGCCTGCGCCCCATCCAGGAAATCGCGGCGGGCCAGGGGATTCCGCAGCGTTACCTGGAGCAGGTGCTGCTGCAGCTCAAGCGGGCAGGCTTCCTGCACTCCCGGCGGGGCTCGGCGGGCGGGTACCGGCTCAGCCGGCCTGCGGACCAGCTCACCGTGGGATCGGTGCTGCGTGCGGTGGAGGGCGGTCCGGCCGGCGAGAGCCCTCGCCGCGGCGGGCGGAGCGGCCACGGCGAAGCCGCCGGCGACCTGTTCGAGCTGTGGCGCGAGATCGCCGACGCGGTGTCGAGCGTCATCGACCGCACCACCTTCGAGGATCTCAAGCGGCGCGTGGAGGACCGGCGGAGTTCCGCGCGCCCCATGTATCACATCTGAGTGTTTTTTTTCGCAGCGAATCGTCCTTCCCGATAGGGTTGGGAGCTATGACGACAAAGAGAACGGTACCCCCAGGACGCCCGCGAGTGGCCGGCTCGGTGCTGGAGCTCGTCGGCGGCACCCCGCTGGTGAGGCTCAACCGGATCCCGAAGGCCGGCGGCGCGGCGGTGCTCGCCAAGGTGGAGTCGCTCAACCCCGGGGGCAGCGTCAAGGACCGCATCGCGGTGGCCATGATCGAGGACGCCGAGCGGCGCGGGATGCTCAAGCCCGGCGCCACCGTCGTGGAGCCGACCAGCGGCAACACCGGCATCGGCCTCGCCATGATCTGCGCGGTGCGCGGCTACCGGCTCATCCTCGCCATGCCCGACGACATGAGCGTCGAGCGCCAGCGGCTCATCTCGCGCTACGGCGCCGAGATCCATCTCACGCCGGCCATCGAGGGCATGACGGGCGCCGTGTTCGCCGCCCAGGAGCTCTGCAAGGACCATCCGGAGTACTTCATGCCGCTCCAGTTCGAGAACAAGGCCAACCCTGAGGCCCACCGGCGCACGACGGCGCTGGAAATCCTGGAGGCGACCGACGAGCGCGTCCATGCGTTCGTGGCGGGGATCGGCACCGGGGGCACCATCACGGGCGTGGGCGAGGTACTGAAAGAGCGGATCCCGGCGGTGCGCGTGATCGGCGTCGAGCCGGCCCGCTCGCCGGTGCTCTCCGGGGGCCACGCGCGGCCCCACGGCATCCAGGGCATCGGCGCCTCCTTCGTCCCCGGCGTGCTCAACCGCGGGATCCTCGACGAGATCATCCCGGTGCGGGACGAGGACGCCACGGCGACGGCGCGCCGGCTGGCCCGTGAGGAGGGCCTGCTGGTCGGGATCTCGTCGGGCGCGAACGTGTGGGCGGCCTGCCAGGTGGCCGGAAAGATGCCGGCCGACCGTGTTGTCGTCACCGTGCTGTGCGATACGGGCGAGCGCTATCTCAGCGTGACGTTCTAAGTCCAGGAGAGGCAGCCATGAGCGTCCAGGTCTACATCCCGACCCCATTCCGCCGCGCGACCAACAACAAGGACCGCGTCGCCGTCGACGCGCACGACGTCAAGGGGCTGCTCGACGCGCTCGAGGGCAGCTTCAACGGGCTCAAGGGGCTCGTGCGCGACGAGCACGGCCAGGTCCACCACTACGTCAACATCTACGTGAACGACGAGGCCATCGAGGCGCTCCAGGGGCTCGAGACCGCGCTGAAGGACGGCGACGAGGTGTCGATCATTCCGGCCCTCGCCGGGGGGCAGGCCAGCCCTCGCCGGGGGCAGGCCAGCCCTCGCGGGGGCAGGCCAACCCTCGCCGGCGGCGCCGAAGGCTGACCGCGGCCGGATGATCCTCACCGCTGAGGAGTTCGACCGCATCCAGGCCCAGGCCGAGGCCGAGTACCCGGCCGAGTGCTGCGGCGTGGTGCTGGTCCGCTCCGGGCCGTCGGTGGAGCGGGTGCTGCTGCCGTGCCGGAACATCCAGGACGAGCTGCACGCCAAGGATTCCGTCCGCCACCCCCGGGACGCGCGCACCGCCTACTTCATCGATCCCAAGGACCTGCTGGCCATCGGGCGGCGCGAAGCGCAAGGCTACCGGGTCGCCGTGATCTACCACTCCCACATCGACGCCCGGGCCTACTTCTCGGAAACCGACAAGCGCAACGCCCTCATGAACGGCGAGCCGGCGTACCCCGAGGCGATCTATGTGGTAGTCTCCGTCGTCGAGCGGCGGCTCGCCGAGGCGGGGGCCTTCGTCTGGGACCCCGACGCCCACGACTTCGTCGTCACCGAGCTGAGAATGGCCTGAGCCCCAGGAGGCTGTGACGGAATGACCCAGGACTCCGAATCGCTCTTCGCCGCCGCCCAGCGCGTCATCCCGGGCGGCGTCAACAGCCCCGTGCGCGCCTTCCGCGGCGTGGGCGGCACGCCCTTCTTCGTCGCCCGCGCCGAGGGCGCCCGCCTCGTGGACGTGGACGGCCGCTCCTATTTGGACTTCCTCGGCTCCTGGGGCCCGCTCATCCTGGGCCATGCGGCCCCGGCCGTCGTGGAAGCGGTCGCCGAGGCCGCGCAGCGCGGCACCAGCTACGGAGCGCCGACGGCCGGCGAGGTGGAGATGGCCGAGGTGATCTCGGCGGCGGTGCCGTCCATAGAAATGGTGCGCCTCGTGTCCTCCGGCACCGAAGCGGCCATGAGCGCGATTCGGCTGGCGCGCGGCGCGACCGGCCGCGACGTGATCGTCAAGTTCGACGGCTGCTATCACGGCCACGCGGACAGCCTGCTGGTCAAGGCCGGATCGGGAGGCGCGACATTCGGCGTGCCGGACAGCCTGGGCGTGCCGGCCGCGCTGGCGGCGCTGACGCTGACGGCGCCCTTCAACGACCTCGAGGCGGTGCGCCGGCTGTTCTCGGCGCGCGGCGGTGAGATCGCCGCGGTGATCGTCGAGCCCGTGGCCGGCAACATGGGTGTGGTGCCCCCGGCTCCGGGATTCCTCGCGGGCCTGAGGGAGCTGTGCCGGACCCACGGCGCGCTGTTGATCTTCGACGAGGTGATCACGGGCTTCCGCGTCGCCCGGGGCGGGGCGCAGGCGCGCTACGGGGTCCGGCCCGATCTCACCTGCCTCGGGAAAATCATCGGGGGCGGCCTGCCGGTGGGCGCCTACGGCGGCTCACGCGCGCTGATGGAGCGGGTGGCGCCACTCGGAGGCGTCTACCAGGCCGGCACGCTCTCGGGCAACCCGCTGGCCGTGGCCGCCGGGCTGGCGACCATCCGGGCCCTCGAGGATCCGGCCGTCTACGACCGCCTGGAGCGCCTCGGCCGGATGCTGGAGCGGGGAATCGCGGAGGCCGCGGCCGGGGCCGGGGTTCCACTCACGGTCAACCGCGTGGGCTCCATGCTCACGGCCTTCTTCACCGAGGGCCCCGTGACCGACTTCGCCTCGGCCAAGCGCGCCGACACGGCCCGCTACGCCCGCTTCTTCCACGCCATGCTGGAGCAGGGCGTGTTCCTCGCCGCCTCGCAGTTCGAGGCCGCCTTCGTCTCGCTGGCCCACACGGAGCGGGACCTGGAGGAGGCCGCGCTCGCCTGCCGCCGGGCCCTCGCCAGGGTCCGATAGGACCACACCGCGGGGCCCGATAGGCCCGTCGCGGCCCGAAACCCGCCGCGCGAGCCACGGCGCTATTGACACTCCGATTTTTCGCGTGATAGGGTTCACAGGGCTGGAGCCCGGATACACGCCGCCGCGTTCGCCGGTCTTCATCCGCCACAGCCCCCACGGCTCGACAGCACCGCTGAACTGCGCCACGCGACACCACGAGGAGAACGGAGAGGGGATGAGCGGGATCGATCGCCGATCGTTCTTCAAGATCGTGGCCACGTCGGGGGCCGCCGCCGTCGCGGGAGGCTGCGGGCCATCGGCGGAGAAGCTCATCCCGTACGTCACGCCTCCGGAGGACATCGTTCCGGGCGTGCCCGCCTACTTCTCCACGGTCTGTCGCGAGTGTCCCGCCGGTTGCGGTCTCGTCGCCAAGAACCGCGACGGCCGCGTCATCAAGCTTGAGGGCAATCCCGATCATCCCGTCAACGCCGGCACGCTCTGCATCCGCGGTCAGGCGGGGCTCCAGGGGCTGTACCACCCCGACCGCTTCCGGGGAGCGCTGGCCGGCGGCAAACCGATCGTCTGGGACGATGCCGAGAAGCAGCTCGCCGGCACGCTGGGAGCCCTCGTCAAGGCGCGGCAGGGCGCGCGCGTCGTCCTGGTGAGTGGCGTCGAGACGGGCAGCCTGGGACGGCTGATGGACGAGTGGATCCGGGCGCTCGGGGCCCGGCCGCGCATCGCCTACGAGCCGCTGGGCTACGAGGCGCTCCGCGCCGCCAATCGCATCACGTTCGGCCGCGACACCCTCGCCAACTACAAGATCGACGACGCGACCTACCTGCTGTCCTTCGGCGCCGACTTCCTCGAGACCTGGCTGTCGCCCGTGGGCTACGCGGGCCGATTCGCCCGGATGCACGCCTTTGCGCGGGGACGCGCCGGCACGTTCGTCCAGGTCGAGCCGCGACTGTCCATGACGGGCGCCAACGCCGACGAGTGGATGCGAAACGCGCCGGGGACCGAGGGCCTGCTGGCGCTGGCGATGCTCAAGGTCATCGTGGACGAGGGGCTTCAGGCCGGCGGGGTCGACGCGGCCTCGCTCCGCGCCGCGGTCAGGTCGGTGAACCTGGCGGCGGCCGCCTCGGCCTCCGGAGTGCCCGCGGAGGCCGTCAAGCGTGTCGCCCGCGATTTCGCGAAGTCCCGGGGCGGTCTCGCCATCGGCGGCGGCGCGGCGATGACGGGCTCCAACGCGACGGACACGCTCGTGGCGGTCAACCTGCTCAACGCGGCCGTGGGGGCCGTGGGCAGCCGCCTCCGCTTCGGCAGCGAGCCCGCGGTGGGCAAGGCGAGCCCCTACGCCGAGATGGTCAAGCTGACCCAGGCCATGGCCCAGGGCCAGGTCGAGGTGCTCGTGCTGGCCGACGTGAACCCGGTCTACAATATGCCGCCCAAATCGGGCTTCGCCGAGGCGCTCGCCAAGGTGCCGCTGGTGGTGAGCCTGGCCAGCCGGCCCAGCGAGAGCACGGCGCGCGCTCACCTGATCCTTCCGGCGCTCCATCCGCTCGAGTCCTGGGGCGACTACGCGGCCGAGGACGGCGTGATCGGGCTCATGCAGCCGACCATGGGGCCCGTCCAGATCGACGGCAAGCCGGTTGAGGGCAAGGCCGCGGGCGACATCCTCCTCTCCGTCGGCCGCGCCGCGCTGGGGAGCGAGGAGGGCAAGGGGCCGCTCAAGTGGAGCGCCTTCCAGGACTACGTCGTCGAGGAGTGGAAGAAGCTCGCGGCCGTCTACGGCGCGGGCAAGCCCTTCCCCGACTTCTGGGAGGCCGCGCTCAAGCGGGGCGGCGTGTGGCGCGCGGCCCCGGCCGCCGGCGCCTCCGTCACCGTGGACGCCTCGCGCGTCGCGGCGGCGCCCGCCAAGTTCGAGGGCGACGGCAGCCATGTCCTGATCGTCTATCCCTCGGCGCGCTTCTACGACGGGCGCGGCGCCGACATGCCGTGGCTGCAGGAGGCGCCCGATACGATGACCCAGGTCGCGTGGGACGGGTGGGTCGAGATACCCGTGGAGACCGCGGCCAAGCTCGGCCTGCGGCGCGGCGACATCGTCAAGCTCACGTCGCCCCACGCCAGCATCGAGCTGCCGGCGTACCCGTCCGAGCTGATTCACCCGGGCGCGGTCGCGGTCGCCATGGGGCAGGGGCACGCGTATCCCGGCCCCTACGCGACCAGCGGCCTCACCGCGCCCGGCACGCGACCGGCCGGAACCCACTTCCTCAACGTGGGCGCCAACCCGATCCTTCTGTTGGGCGGCACGCCGGAAGCCGCCTCGGGCGGCCTGCCGCACCTGGCGGTGAAGGTGTCCCTCACGCCGACGGGCGCGCGCCGGGCTCTGGCCGTGCCGCAGTCCACCTTCGACCAGGACGACCGGGAGATCGCGCAGCGCATCGGCCTGGGCGAAGCGCGCGAGCTGGAGCTGCGCGGGCGCGCGCCGGAGCACGCCAGCCACCCGAGCATGTACCCGCCCGTGAAATACCCGGAGCACCGCTGGGGCATGACGGTGGACGTGGACGCCTGCACCGGCTGCCAGGCCTGCGTCGTGGCCTGCGTCGCCGAGAACAACGTGCCCGTGGTGGGCAAGGAGCAGGTGGCGTACGGCCGGGACCAGCACTGGCTGCGGCTCGAGCGGTGGCAGGAGGGGCGCGGCGATCACGCGGAGAACATCTTCCTGCCCATGTTCTGCCAGCATTGTGGGATCGCGCCGTGCGAGCCGGTCTGTCCCGTATACGCCGCCTACCACACGCAGGAGGGCCTCAACGCGCAGGTCTACAACCGCTGCGTGGGCACCCGGTACTGCGGCAACAACTGCCCGTACCACGTGCGACGCTTCAACTGGTTCAACTATACGTGGGCCTCTCCGCTCGACCTCCAGCTCAACCCGGACGTCACCGTGCGCCAGCTCGGCGTCATGGAGAAGTGCACGATGTGCCTGCAGCGTATCGTCGCCGGCAAGGAGCGGGCCCGCGACGAGGGGCGGCCGGTCCGGGACGGCGACATCCTGACCGCCTGCCAGCAGACCTGTCCGACGCAGGCCATCAACTTCGGCGACCTCAAGGATGGCGGTGCCCGCGTGTCCAAGCTCTCGCGCTCGCCGCGGGGCTATCACGTTCTGCATGAGCTGGGCACGCGCCCGGCGGTGACCTATCTGAAGAAGGTGGTCCGCG
>JBGPZD010000102.1:0-7402 GCA_041493605.1 Methylomirabilia bacterium | reverse complement strand
CGCTCAAGACCTTCCTCACGGTCACCTTGCCCGGCGTGAAGTTCGGGCTGGTGAGCGCTTGCTTCGTCGCCTTCACTTTGGTGATCACGGACTTCGGCGCCCCCAAGGCCATCGGCGGCAAGTTCTCCGTCATGGCGACCGAGATCTACAACCAGGTCTCGGGCCAGCAGAACTTCACCATGGGCGCAACGGTCTCGGTCGTGCTGCTGGTCCCCGCCGTTGTGGCGTTCTTCGTGGACCGGCTGGTCCAGCGCCGCCAGTACGCGCTGGTGACCTCCTCCTCCAAGCCGCTCGAGCCGCGCCGGCGCCCGCTGGCCGACTGGGGGATGTTCCTCTACTGCGGGGGGATTTCGGCGGCCATCCTCGGAATGTTCCTGGCCATCCTCGTCTACTCGCTGGTCCAGCGGTGGCCGTACAACTTCGCGCCGACGCTCAAGCACTATACCTTCGACACCGTCGGGGGCTATTTCCCGCTCCTCAACAGTATGTACGTTGCCGCGCTCACCGCCGTCGTGGGCACCACCCTGACCTTCGTCGGCGCCTACGTCGTCGAGAAGTGCCGCAACGTGGCCAGCGGGCCGCTCTACCTGCTCGCCGTGCTGCCGGTGTCCATCCCCGGCATGGTGCTGGGCCTGGCCTACATCTTCACCTTCAACGCGCCGGGCAGCGTGCTGAACCGGCTCTACGGCACCCTGGCCATCCTGATCATCTCCAATGTCATCCACTACTTCACCGTCGGCTTTCTCACCGCCACCACGGCGCTCAAGCAGATGGATGCCGAGTTCGAGAACGTTTCGGCGTCCCTCGGCGTGCCCTTCTACCGGACGTTCTGGCGCGTGACGGTGCCCATCGCCCTGCCGTCCATCATCGGCATCAGCATGTACTTCTTCCTCAACGCCATGGTGACGCTGTCCGCGGTGGTGTTCCTGGTCGCCCCGGGGACGGAGCTGGCCGCGGTGGCCGTCCTCCTCATGGACGACGCCGGGGACGCGGCGCAGGCGGCGGCCATGTCCATCTGCATCATCGCCATCGGGCTCACGGTGCGGCTCGGGTACTGGGCGCTGTTGCGCGGCGTGAACCGTCGCACCCAGGGCTGGCTCCGCGCGGGCGCCGCCGAGGCCTCCGATGGCTGAGCGCGGCGTCAGGACCGCCCTCGTCACCGGCGCCGCCCGCGGCATCGGCCTGGCCATCGCGAGGCGCCTCGCCGCCGACGGCGCGCGGGTGGCCGTGCTCGACTTGGAGCTCGAGGCCGCTCAGGCCGCGGCGAAGCAGGTCGGCGCCGGCGCCATCGCCATCGCCGCCGACGTCACGCGGACGGCCGACGTCGACCGAGCCGTGAAGCACGTCGTGGACGTCTGGGGACGCCTCGACATCCTGGTCAACAATGCCGGGATCACCGGCCGCTCCTTCCCGATCTGGGAGCTGAGCGACGAGGACTGGCACCGGGTCATCGCCACGGACCTGACCAGCGTCTTCCTCTGCTGCCGGGCGGCCATCAGGGTGATGCTCGGGCAGGGGGCGGGCCGCATCATTAATATCGCCTCTATCGCGGGCAAGGAGGGCAACCCGACCCTGGTGCCCTACTCCTCGGCCAAGGCCGGCGTTATCGGACTCACCAAAGCGCTGGCCAAGGAGGTGGCGACGCGCGGAATCTACGTCAACGCCGTGGCGCCCGCGGTGATCGGCACCGAGATGCTCAAGCAGATGGAGCCGAGCACGGTGGATCTGCTGATCTCGAAGATCCCCATGGGGCGGGTCGGCACGCCCGAAGAGGTGGCGGCCCTGGTCGCCTGGCTGGCCTCGGACGAGTGCTCGTTCAGCACGGGCGCCGTCTACGACCTCTCCGGCGGCCGGGCGACGTACTGAGCCCGTGCTGACCACGGACCGGATCGCGGGCGGCGCCCTGGCCCTCCTGGGCGTGCTCGTGCTGGTGGAGAGCGGCCGGACCCTGCCGCTCGGCACCCTGCGGAGCCCCGGGCCGGCCTTCGTGCCCGCGGCGCTGGCGATCATCTTATTGGTCTTTGGGGGGGCGATTGTCGCCCTCGGCGCGCGCGCCCCCCTCATCGCCGCGGTCGGCTGGGGCGAGGCCCGCCACGCCGTGGTCATCTTCGCCGTGTGCGCCTTCGCCGCGCTGGCGCTCGAACGGCTCGGCTACCGGCTGACCATGCTGCTGGCGCTGCTCTTCCTGGTCCGGGTGGTCGAGCGCAAAGGCGCCCTTGTCGCGCTGGCGTTCGCCGCGGGCATGGCCTTCGGCTCCTATTTCCTCTTCGACACCCTCCTGCGCGTGCCGCTGCCGCGCGGGCCGTTCGGGATCTGACGAGCGCCGGCCGATGATCGAGACGCTCCAGAACCTCTCGCTCGGCTTCTCCGTGGCCCTGGCGCCGCCCGTGCTCTTCTACGCCTTCGTGGGCTGCGTGATCGGGACCCTGGTCGGCGTCCTGCCCGGCGTGGGCCCGCTGGCCGGAATCAGCCTGCTCTTGCCGGCCACCTTCGGCTTGGACGCGACGAACGCCATCGTCATGCTGGCGGGCATCTACTACGGCGCGATGTACGGCGGCTCGACCACGTCGATCCTCATGCGCATCCCCGGCGAGGCCGCCTCGGTGATGACGTGCATCGACGGCTACGCGATGGCGCGCAAGGGACGGGCGGGGGCCGCGCTGGCCATCGCCGCCATCGGCTCCTTCATCGCCGGCTCGGTCAGTGTGGTGGCGCTCATGCTGCTGGCGCCGCCGCTGGCCTCCTTCGCGCTCCGCTTTGGCCCGCCCGAATACGTGGCCCTCCTGCTCCTGGGCCTGCTCGTGCTGGCCTACATGAGCGGAGGGTCGATGCTCAAGTCGCTGGCCATGGCGGTCCTGGGGCTGCTCCTCGGGATGATCGGCATCGACCAGATGAGCGGGTACTTCCGCTACGCCTACGGCGTCGTCGAGCTGGGCGACGGCATCGGCGTGGTGCCGCTGGCGGTGGGCCTGTTCGGGCTGGCCGAGGTCTTCGCGACGGCCGGCTAGGAGACGCCGCCCCAGGTGCTCACGCCGCGGTTTCGCGAGCTGCTGCCGTCGCGCCGGGAATGGCGGGACTCGGTCATGCCCATCGGCCGGGGGACGGTGCTCGGCTTCCTGATCGGGGTCATCCCGGGCTCGGCGCACATCATCGCGAGCTTCGTCTCCTACGCGGTCGAGCGGCGGCTGAGCCGGCACCCGGAGGAATTCGGCCAGGGCGCCGTGGCCGGCGTCGCGGGCCCCGAGTCGGCGAACAACTCGGCGACGTCGGGCGCCTTCGTCCCGATGCTGGCGCTGGGCGTGCCGTCCGGTCCCATCCCCGCCGTGATGCTGGCCGCCATGATGGTGCACGGGGTCTCGCCGGGCCCGCTGCTGATCAAGCAGTCGCCCGAGCTTTTCTGGGGCTTCATCGCCTCCATGTACGTGGGCAACGTGATGCTGCTGATGCTGAACCTGCCCATGGTCGGCCTGTTCGTCCAGGTGCTCCGGATCCCGTACGCGCTGCTCTATCCCGCCATCATCATGTTCTGCATCCTCGGCGTCTACGCGGTCAACGGCAGCGTGGTGGACGTCTGGATCACCCTCGTCATGGGCGTGCTGGGCTACCTGCTGCGCAAGCTGGGCTTCGAGACGGCGCCCATCGTGCTCGGCGCCATCCTGGCCCCGATGATCGAGATGGCCCTGCGCCAGTCGCTCGCCATGTCGGACGGGCAGTACGCGATCTTTTTCACCCGGCCCATTGCGGCCACGCTCCTCGGAGTGGGGGCCGCGCTCGTGCTGCTGAGTCTGCGGCCGTGGCTTACCCGAAGGCTCGACTGGCGCGCGCGCGTGGCGCTCGCCGAGAAAGGAGATCTTCCATGACACGCGTCCTGGCGACTCTGGGTGTGCTGGTGCTCGCGGCGGCGGCGGGGGCGCAGGAGGCCTACCCCTCGCGGCCGATCTCGATGGTCGCGCCGTTCCCGCCGGGCGGCGTGGCGGATCTGACCGCGCGGCCGGTCGCCGTGGCCATGGAGCGCGTGTTGAAGAACCCCGTCGGCGTGGTGAACAAGACGGGCGCCGCGGGAGCGGTGGGCATGCAGTTCGTGGCGACCAGCCGGCCCGACGGCTACACCCTGCTGCTGGCGCTGTCCAGCATCTCGATCATCCCGGAGGCCGACAAGCTCTTCGGCCGGCCGCCCGCGTTCACGGTGGACCAATTCGCGCCCATCGCGCTCATCTCGGCGGACCCGACCATTCTCGTGGTGCGCGCCGAGAGCCCGTGGAAGACGGCCCGGGAGTTCATCGACGACGCAAAAAAGCGACCGGGGCAGATCTCGTTCAGCTCCTCCGGGATCTACGGCACCCTGCACATGGCCATGGAGCTGCTCTCGCACTCGGCCGGCATCAAGCTGCGCCACGTGCCGTACGCCGGCGCGGGCCCGGCGCTGACCGCCATTCTCGGCGGGCACGTGGACGCCCTCGCGTCCGGCCCGGCGGTGGTCCTGCCGCACATCAAGGCCGGCACGCTGCGCGCGCTGGCCGGCTGGGGAGACAAGCGCGTGGCCGCGCTGCCGGAGGTGCCGACCTTCAAGGAGCTGGGCTACCCGGACGCGGAGTTCTACATCTGGGCCGGCGTCTTCGCCCCCAAGGGGACGCCCGAGCCCGTGCTGCAGAAGCTGCGGGAGACGCTGCGCGCCGCCGTCAACGATCCCGACTTCAAGCAGGCCATGGAGAAGATCGAGACGCCCGTCGTCTTCAAGCAGGGCGAGGAGTTCCAGCGGTTCTTCGAGGCGGACGCGCGGCGGCTCGCTGAAGGTGTCCGGAAGGTGGGCCGGATCGAAACGAAGTAGCCCCGCCCGGCCG
The DNA here is from genome assembly GCA_041493605.1 of Methylomirabilia bacterium. Classification (GTDB taxonomy): domain Bacteria; phylum Methylomirabilota; class Methylomirabilia; order Rokubacteriales; family CSP1-6; genus DASSSH01. The sequence goes on along the minus strand of JBGPZD010000102.1, from coordinate 2,561 downwards.
GGCTAGCGCTTGGGTGCGGCGGGTGCGGCCGGCGCGGCGGGTGCGGCCGGTGCGGAGCGGGCGAGCTCGCCGACGGCCTTCTCGCCGCTGGCCTCCAGGGCCGACACGAGCGACTGCTGGAAGGTGCGGATGAACCAGCGGCCGTCGTCCGATCGGAGGAACCGCGCGTACTGGTCGAGCTCGGCGTCGCGGGCGTTGCGGTAGGCGAAGAGGAAGTAGACGAAGGTCGCCTGGTCGACGGCGTCGCGAGACTGGCTCAGCAGGCCGCTCACCGCCGGCTCGGCCTCGCCCAGCCGGGCCACGCTGTCGCCGGCCTTGAGGCGGTCCAGCCCTTTGCCCAACCCGCTCAGCAGCGCCCGCACCAGGTCGAAGAGGAAGTCCGGCTGGTTGAGCGCCTCGGTGACGCGGTTGACCAGGACGAAGCGCTCCGAGGTGGCCGCCTTGGTCTGCAGCTCCGCCTCGAATTCCTTGAGCGCGCCGGCGGCCTCCGGCGCGGCCGCCTGGGCTTCGAGGCCCGCGACCTTGCGGCCGACCGGGGAGCGGAACCAGGCCAGGGCCCCCGCCGCCCGGTCACGATCGACGTTCTCGCGGAACCGCGCCCGCACCGCGGCGTAGAGCGCGTCGCTCTTGAGCGACTGGGCCATGAAGCGGTCGAACAGGCTCTGCGCCCCGCCGTCGAGCCGCGCGCGCGCCTCGCGCATCCGGCTCTGCACGCCGCGCTCGAGCCACTCGATCTGCCGGGCCGCGCCCGCGCCCGTCAGGACCTGATCCGCGAGCGCGCTCTGGTCCCGCGTCTGGGCGGCCGCCGGCGCGGCCGGCGCCAGCCCGACCACCACCGTGACGGCCAGGACGCCGAGCAGGGCTCTCATGGGGACTCCGACGGTAGCACCAGCCCTTGGCCCCCCGCAAGGCTCAGGGCAGAACACCGCGGCGCAGGGCGGCCGCCAGCAGCGCCACCTTGGACACGGACTCCGTGATCCGGTCGTCGAGGGCCATGGCCACCGCCTCCCGGAAGCCGACGACGCGGCGCTCAAAGAACTCGTCGTCGTCCGAGGCGAGCGGGTCCGGCGCGAGTGCCTCGCCGATATAGCAGTGGGCGGTCTCGTCCAGATAGGCGCTGGACGGATAGAAGCGCGTGAGGAAGGTCAGCCTCCCGGCGCGGTAGCCGCCCTCCTCGCGCAGCTCCCGCTGCGCCGCGGCCTCCGGCGTCTCGCCGGGGAGGCCGCCGCCGCCCGGCAGCTCCCAGGAATCGGCGCGGGTCAGATGGCGGAACTGCCGGACCAGCAGCACGTGGTCGGCGTCCACGAACGGCACGACGCCGACCGTCAGGCCCACGTGCAGCACCGGGTACACGCGCTCGCGGCCCGAGGGCAGCCGCCAGGCGTCTTCCCGGAGCGTGAGCGTGCCCAGACGCTGCAGCGTGGTGGAGCGCAGGAACTGCCAGGCCTCGGTCATTGACGCCTCCTCGGGACGGTTTGAGGGGATTATACGTGTGATATCGTAGGGGCCATGACGCCCGACCGGCACGCGGATCGGCTCATGGACAAGCTGCTGCGGGCCATTGAGCTGTCGCTCAAGGCCACGGAGGCCTCGCGCGACGCCGTCCAGGAGATCCTCAAGCGCGGCGCCGAGACCGGCATCTTCTTCACCGGGAAGCGCGCCGGCGGGGAGCCCGCCAGCAGGGAGTCCGAAGGTTTCGACCTGACCGAGCAGGACCGCGACTTCCTCCGCTCGCTGTCCATCCGCCCCGATCCCCGAAGCTGACCGATGCGCGGGCTCACGCTGCTGGCCCTCCTCATCCTAGTGGCGCTCGCCGCCCGGCCCCTGCTGCGCGCCTGGCGGGAGCGCCGGCCCGCCGGGTTGCCGCCGGTCCGCGACGAGCTGGTCAAGGACCCCGTCTGCCAGACCTACATCCTCGCCTCGCGCGCCGTGACCAGCGAGGCGGACGGCGTCGTCACCCACTTCTGCAGCCCGGAGTGCGCCGCGCGCTTCGCCCGGGGAGAACGCCGCGCGTGAAGTTCGGCCCCAGCGCCCCGCCGGCGCCCGCCCGCTAGCGGTATGGGCTACGCGCTCCTGGTCTGCGACCTCGACGGCACCCTCATCGACGACTCGGGCGTTCTCGACCCGGCGTTGGTCGCGGCCGTTCGCGGCGCCGCCGAGCGGGGCCTGCTCATCTCCATCGCCACCGGGCGCATGCCGCCCGCCGTGGACCGGTACCGCGACGAGCTGCGCATCCGCGCGCCCCTCATCTATTACAACGGCGCCCTCATCCGCGATCCGCTGTCGGGCGAGGACCTGCTCTCCCTGACGCTGCCGCGCGGCGTGCTGCGCAAGGCCTACCCGGTGCTCGCCCACGCCCCCGTGCACCCGCTCTTCTACCGCGACGACCAGCTCTACTGCCTCGACGAAAGCCTGCCCATCCGGAGCTACTGCGACGAGGAGGGGCTGCGGGTCGAGGTCGTGCCCGACCCGGAGGACTTCCTGGGGCTGGGCGCCTTCGTCAAGAGCCTGCTGATCGGCCATCCGGACGCATTACCGGTGGTCCGCGAGGCCCTGGAAGG
>JBGPZD010000184.1:0-2051 GCA_041493605.1 Methylomirabilia bacterium | reverse complement strand
TTCGTCATCCGCGTCCGCTGCGGCAAGGGGACCTACATCCGCGCGCTCGCCGCGGACATCGGAGCGCGGCTGGGCTCGGGCGGCGCGCTGGCCGGCCTGGTCCGCACTCGCGTGGGCCCCTATGCGCTCGAGGCGGCGGTGCCCTGGACCGAGCTCCGGGAGGCGCGGAGCGGCGTCCCGTTCTGGTCCCGCGTGCTGCCGCCGGATTCGGCGCTCGGCTATCTCCCGGCGGTGAGCGTGGACGACGAGGGGGCGCGGCGATTCGGCCACGGCCAGGCGGCGCCGGCCCCCGGCTGCCCCGACGGCGCGGCGCGCGTGTACGCGCCGGGTGGCCTCTTCCTGGGCGTGGGCCGCGCCGGGCACGACCTCGTGAAACCCGAGCGGCTGCTCCATGCGGATCCTGCGCGGCCTTCCGTCCTACCCGCCTGAGCTGCGGCCCTCGGTGGCCGCCCTCGGGGCCTTCGACGGCATCCACCGGGCCCACGCCAAGATCCTGGGCAGGGCGGTGGAGCGCGCCCGGGCCCTCGGCGTCGCGGCGGTGGCATGCACGTACGATCCCCATCCGTCCGTGGTCCTGCGGCCGGAGCGCGCCCCGGTGCCCATCGCCACGCCGGAGGAGAACCTGGCGCGGATGGCCGAGCAGGGGCTCGACGCGGCGCTCGTGATCCCGTTCACCGCCGAGTTCTCCCGCATGGAGGCGGAGGCGTTCGTGGCCGACGTGCTCGAGAAAATCCTCGGCGCGCGCGAGGTCGTCGTGGGCTTCAACCACACCTTCGGCCGCGGCGCGCGCGGGACCGCGGCGCTGCTCCAGGAGCTGGGCTCGCGCCACGGCTTCGTGGCCCATGTGCTGCCCCCGCTGCAGGTGCAGGGGCAGACCGTTTCCTCGAGCGCCATCCGCGAGGCGCTGAGAGACGGCGACGTGGAGCTGGTCCGGGCCTTCCTCGGCCGCCCGTATGCGGTGAGCGGAACCGTCCTGCGCGGGGCCGGACGCGGCCGCGCGCTCGGTTTCCCCACCGCCAACCTCCGCCCGGACCGCGCCCTGCTCCTGGCCCCGGGTGTCTACGCGGCGCGGGCGGTGTGGGGGGGCGCGGGCGCCGACGCGGTGGTCAACGTGGGCTATCGGCCGACCTTCGGCGAGAATCAGTTCTGGATCGAGGCCTACATCTTCGACTTCTCGGGGGATCTCTACGACCAGGCCCTCAGGCTCGAGTTCCTCCACCGCGTCCGCCCCGAGATGAAGTTCCCCGGCGCCGAGGCCCTCAAGCGGCAGATCGCCGCCGACCTGGAAACCGCCCGCCGGCTGCTGGCGGCCGGGGCGGCGGGCGGCTGAGCGCTTTACTGCGCGGCAGGGCCGTGGTAGACTCTTCGAAGCGTTAACGAGGATTTAGCGGCGTCTAACGAACCCGTCCCAACGGAGCTGCGGCAAGGGCCCTGGGGGCGTGGCGATTGGGGGGGGAGCCCCCGGGAGGATCCTGCCATGCGTGTGTCCGTCGAAAAGAAGAAAAGCCTCATCGAGCAGTTCAAGGTGCACGACGGGGACACCGGCTCGCCCGAAGTCCAGGTCGCGCTGCTGTCGGAGCGCATCAACGGGCTGACGGACCACTTCAAGACCCATCAGAAGGATCACCACTCGCGCCGCGGCCTGCTGATGCTTATCGGCAAGCGGCGCGGGCTGCTCGAGTACCTGCGCAAGAAAGATCTGGAGCGTTACCGGGCCCTCACGGAAAAGCTCGGGATCCGCAGGTGACCATACTTCGCCCGGACCCGCCGGGCCGCCTTAATCGTTGTACTCACCCCAGTTGGAGGATGCTGATCGCATGAGTCACTCTGTGCAAGTCCAGATCAACGGCACGACGCTGTCCCTTGAAACCGGCCGGGTCGCCAAGCAGGCTGAAGGCGCGGTGGTCGTACGCTGCGGCGGCACCATCGTGTTGAGCACCGTGGTCGTGACCAAGACGCCGATGGAGGGGCGCGACTTCCTGCCCCTCACGGTGGAGTACCGCGAGCGCGCCTACGCCGGCGGCAAGATCCCCGGCGGCTTCTTCAAGCGC
>JBGPZD010000038.1:0-22109 GCA_041493605.1 Methylomirabilia bacterium | reverse complement strand
GCGCCGACTACATCGCCGTCGGCAGCATGTTCCCCACCGGCACCAAGCCGGGCTTCCAGCTCGTCGGCCCCGAGCTGATCCGTCGAATCCGCCCCGAAGTCCCCGTGCCCATCGTCGGCATCGGCGGCATCACCGAGGACCAGGCCGAGGCGGTGATCGCCGCCGGCGCCGACGCCGTGGCCGTGATCTCGGCCGTCTGCGCGGCCGCCGACCCCGAGGCTGCCACCCGCCGCTTCCTCGAGCGCCTGGCGCGCGCGACCCGCCCCCGCGGATGAGCGCCCGCCGGGCGGCGCTGCCGATCCTCGTCGCCGCGGCCAGCGCCGCGGCCTTCCTGCCCGCGCTCGACGGCCAGTTCCTCAACTGGGACGACTCGGTCAACTTCCTCGGCAATACGGGCTACCGCGGGCTCGGCTGGCCGCAGGTCCGCTGGATGTTCACGAGCGCCCTCATGGGCCACTACATCCCGCTGACGTGGCTGACGCTCGCGGCGAACTACGTCCTGGGCGGCATGAACCCGTGGGGCTACCACCTGGTGAGCATCCTGTTCCACGCCGCCAACGCGGTCCTCCTCTATTTTGTGGCGCTCCGGCTCCTCGCCGCCGCCGGAAGGCCCGGTCCTCCGGCTCACTGGGCCGCCGTGTTCGCCGCGCTGCTCTGGGGCGTCCACCCGCTGCGCGTGGAATCGGTCGCCTGGGTCACCGAGCGGCGCGACGTGGTCTGCGGATTCTTCTTCCTGCTGGCGGTGTTCGCCTATCTGCGCGGGGTAGAGCCGGACGGTGTCCTCCGCGGCCGCTGGCGGCAGCTCTCGCTGGCGGCCTTCGCGGCGGCCCTGCTCTCCAAGGCCGCGGCGCTGCCCCTGCCCCTGGCCCTGCTGCTGCTCGACGCCTATCCGCTCAGGCGGCAGGCGCTCGGCTGGCGCCGCCTCCTGCTCGAAAAGGCGCCCTATGCCGCGCTCTCGGTCGCGGCGGCGGTCGTCGCGTTGGCCGTCCTGCCCCGAGCCGGCGAGGTGACGGGCTACGACCGCTACGGGCCGGCCGCCCGTCTCGGCATGGTGGGCTACAGCCTCATGTTCTATCCGCGGAAATTCCTCTGGCCGGCGGAGCTGTCCCCGCTCTACGAGCTGCCCGCGCGCGTCGCGCTCGCCGACTGGCGCTTCGCCGCCTCGCTCATCGGCGCGGCGGTGGTGACCGCCGCGCTGGTGCTGGCCCGGCGCCGCTGGCCCGCGGGGCTCGCCGCGTGGGTCTACTCGGCCCTGATGGTGCTGCCCGTGAGCGGCATCGTCCATTCGGGGCACCAGCTCGCGCATGACCGCTACAGCTATCTGTCGGGGCTGGGGTTCGCCCTGCTGGGCGGCGGGGTCGTCCCTTGGGTGATGAAACTCCGCTCCCAGGGGCGCGTGCGCCCGTTCGTGACGAGCGTTCTGGGGGGCGGCGCGGTCCTGGCGGTCGCCGCGCTCGCCGCGGGAAGCTGGGAGCAGAGCCAGACCTGGCGCGACTCGGAAACGCTGTGGCGCTGGGCGGTGGACATGGATCCCGCCTGCGCGGTCTGCCGGCTCAACCTCGGCCAGGCCGTGCTCAAGGACTCCAAGATCGGGGAGGCGCGGCTGGCGGAGGCGGAAGGTCTCTTCAACGAGGCGATCAGATTGCGGACGGACTACGCGGAACCCTACTACAATCTCGGCACCGCGCTCCTGGTCGAGCGCCGCTTTGAGGAAGCCGAGGCCGCGCTGCGTACCTTCGTGCGGCTGGCGCCGGCGCGTGATGTGGGACCCGAGCGGCTGGGACTCCTCTACCTCGTGCGCGGCCGCTACGCCGAGGCGCTGCCGCTCCTGCGCCAGTCCGCCCAAATGCGGGGCGACGCGCCGGGCCCGCCGGGGGACGGCGATCCAACGCTCAGCGAGGCCCTGGGATTGCTGAGCGATACGCCCGACACCCTCCTTTACATCGGCCAGGTGCTGGTCGAGCAGGGCAACGGCGCGGCGGCTGTGGCCGTGCTGCGCCGCGCCGCGGCCCTCGATCCCGGCGCGGCGGCGGCGCAATACTGGCTGGCGCAGGCCTACCAGCTCACCGGCGACCGGCCGCGCCGGGAGGCGGCGCTCGCCCGGCTCCGCGCGCTCGATCCGGCCCTGGCCGCGCGGGTTCCCTCGCGTTGACGCGCGCGCGTTGACGGGGGGACAAAAATGGCTATAATCGGGGCCCTGAAACTCCACCCGCCCTGTCCATGAGGAGGGAACGATGAGAAACGTGAAACTCCGGCATCTCGTGACCGTGGTCGCCGCCCTGGCGCTGGTGCTTCCGGTGACCTCCGTCGCGGACGCCCAGTCCAAGGGCACCATCAAGATCGCCTCGCAGAGCCCGCTGTCGGGCGGACAGGCGGCCCTCGGCGAGGGCATCAAGCTGGGCGCCCAGCTCGCCGTCGAGAAGTTCAAGGGCCCCCTGGAGAAGATGGGCTACAAGGTCGATTTCGTGCCCTTCGACGACCAGGCCAAGCCCGACGTCGGCGTCGCCAACGCCAAGAACATCATCGCCGACAAGGCCATCATGGCGGTCATCGGCCACCTGAACTCCGGCGTGGCCATCCCCTCCTCCGAGGTCTACAAGGAAGTCAACGTGACGATGATCTCGCCGGCCAACACCAACCCCGTGGTCACCGACCGCGGCTACATGAGCGTCAACCGCGTGTGCGGCCGCGACGACGTCCAGGGCGTGGTGGGCTCCGAGTTCGCCGCCGGGACGATGAAGGTCAAGAGCGCCTACATCGTCCACGACAAGACCCAGTACGGACAGAGCATCGCCGAGTTCTTCAAGGCGGACGCCCAGAAGAAGGGCATCAAGGTGCTGGGCTTCGAGGGCACCGAAGAGAAGTCCAACTTCGATCCGATCCTCACGCCGATCAAGGCCAAGAACCCCGACCTGATCTACTTCGGCGGCATTTATGACCAGGGGGCGCCCTTCTTCAAGCAGGCGCGCGAGAAGGGCATCAAGTCGAAGTTCATGGGGCCTGACGGCATGGATTCCTCGGACTTGACCAAGATCGCCGGCAAGGCCGTGGTCGGCATGAACTACACCTCGGCCGCCGGCCCCGCCTCGGCGCTGCCCAAGGCCAAGGCCTTCGTCGAGGACTTCAAGAAGAAGTTCGGCGGCAAGAACCCCGAGCCCTATGCCGCCGAGGCCTACGACGCCGCCCACATCGCGATCATGGCCATCGAGGACCAGGCCAAGGGCGGCAAGGCGCCGACCCGCGAGGGCGTCGCCGCGGCCGTACGGAAGATGAAGCTCAGCGGCATCACGGGCGAGATCGCGTTCGACTCCAAGGGCGACCGCCAGAAGGCGCAGTACTTCGTCCTCACGGTGGCCAGCGACGACCCCGCGAAGTGGGGCGACAACAAGATCGTCAAACAGCTCAGCATCGCCGCCCCGGCGGCGGCCAAGAAGTAGGCGTCCCCACGCGGTCGTCCGCGGGAGGGGCGGGCTCCCCGCCCCTCCCGCATTCCCCGCCTCGAGGCTGAGGGCCGATGGACTTCCCGCTCCTCCTCGGCATCTTTCCGCAGGTCCTGCTCGACGGCATCATCCTCGGCTTCATGTACGCCCTCATCGCGCTCGGCTACACCATGGTCTACGGCGTGCTCGAGTTCATCAACTTCGCCCACTCGGAGATCTTCATCGTCGGGGCATTCGTCGGGGTGGAGATCCTGATGGGCCTCAAGGCCGCGGGCCTGCTCGAGACGCTGCCCTGGGTCCTCGTGCTGCTGCTGATCCTGGTGGCCGGCATGGCCGCGAGCGGGGCGCTGGCCGTGCTGGTGGAGCGCGTCGCCTACCGGCCGCTGCGGCACGCCCCCCGCCTGATCCCGCTCATCTCGGCCATCGGCGTGTCGTTCTTCCTCCAGGACGCGATCCGGCTCTTCGAGTCAATCTGGAACAACGCCTTCAACCTGGTCTACCCGAGCATGGACCCGCTCAACCGCCGCTTCGAGCTGACTGAGACGGTCGACGTGTCGGTCAAGTCGCTCGTGGTGATCGTGGCGGCGCTGCTGATGCTCTGGGCCCTCCACCTCGTGGTCAACCGCACGCGGATCGGCACCGCCATCCGCGCGGTCGCGGAGGACCAGGCCGCCGCGAGCCTCATGGGCATCAACGTCAACCGGATCATCTCGCTCACGTTCCTGATCGGCGGCGGCATGGGCGGCGCGGCGGGCGTGCTCTTCGGCGTCCAGTACGGCCTCATCAACCCCTACACGGGCTTCATCCCGGGGCTCAAGGCGTTCACCGCGGCGGTGCTGGGCGGCATCGGCAATATCCCCGGTGCCATGATGGGCGGGCTCGTGCTCGGGCTGCTCGAGGCCTTCGCGGCCTCCTACCTCTCCCTGCTCACGGGCGGCGCGTTCGGGGCCGAGTACAAGGACATCTTCGCCTTCGCCATCCTCATCCTCATCCTGATCTTCCGCCCCAAGGGCCTCCTCGGCGAGATCGTCCGGGAGCGCGCGTGAACTCGCTCCGCGCCGTGCTGGATCGTCCCGTCCCTGCGACTGCGCTGGTCGTCGCGCTGCTGGCCGTCACGGCGTACGCGGTCTCGCACTACCCGCGCTCCATCGTGGCCTTCATGCTCTTCCAGTCTTCGATCCTGCTGCTCTATTTCGCGCGGATGCCCGGCTGGCTCAAGGCGCTCATCACGGCCTGCGCGCTGGGCGGCCTCATGCCCATCCTGGGCTCGATCAACGCCTACTACCTCGAGATCGCCATCCAGGTCGGCATCTTCGTGGCGTTGGCCTTGGGTCTCAACATCGTGGTGGGGCTGGCGGGGCTTCTCGATCTGGGCTACGTCGCCTTCTTCGCCGTGGGCGCGTACTCCTGGGCCATCTTCGGCTCGCCCCAGGCCAACCAGATCTTCGGTGGGGAATTCTTCCCGCTCTCCGGGGCGTGGTTCTTCGTCTTCCTGCTGGTGGGCGTGGGGATGGCGGCGGGCGCCGGGATCCTTCTGGGCTTGCCGGTGCTGAGGCTCCACGGCGACTACCTGGCCATCGTCACGCTGGGCTTCGGCGAGGTGATCCGCGTTCTGGCCAACAACCTCGACAAGCCGATCAACTTCACCAACGGTCCCAAGGGCATCACGCCCATCGCGCGCCCGCCCATCTTCTTCGACCCCGTGCTCCGGGCCATGGGCATCGACGCGAGCCCCAACGTCGTCTACCCGCTCTACCTCTATTTCCTGGTGCTGGTGATCGTGGGGGTCACCGTGCTGGTGAACCGGCGCCTGGAGGACTCGCACGTCGGCCGGGCCTGGGAGGCGATCCGCGAGGACCAGACGGCGGCGCAGGCCATGGGCGTGCCGCTGGTGAGAATGAAGCTCATGGCCTTCGCCTGCGGCGCCTCCTTCGCGGGCGCGGTGGGCGTGCTCTTCTCGGCCAAGCAGATCTTCATCAACCCCGAGTCCTTCACCTTCATGGAGTCCATCGGCGTGCTCGCCATGGTGATCCTGGGCGGCATGGGCTCCATTCCCGGCGCCATCCTCGGGGCCACCGTCGTGACCGTGCTCAACCTCCAGGTGCTCAAGGGGCTCTCGCTCTGGCTCAACGAGCTGCGCAACGCCGGCGTCGAGATCTTCGGCTACAGCCTGGCCAATCTGCCGACCCAGCTCGAGCCGGCCAAGTACGAACGCATGGTCTTCGGCCTCATCCTGGTCCTCATGATGATCTTCCGCCCGCAGGGCATCCTCCCGGCGAAGCGGCGGCGCCGGGAGCTCGGGGAGAGCGAGTCGTGACGACACTCCTCGAGGCCCGCGGCATCACCAAGCGCTTCGGCGGCCTCACGGCGCTGGACGCGGTGGACTTCGCCCTCGAGGAAGGCCACATCGCCTCCATCATCGGGCCCAACGGCGCCGGCAAGACCACCTTCTTCAACGTCTTCACCGGCATCTACATCCCCGAGGAGGGCGCGGTGACCTTCCGCGGGGCGCCGGTGCTGGGCCGCCGCCCGGACCAGATCACGGCGCTCGGCATGTGCCGCACCTTCCAGAACATCCGGCTCTTCGGCAATATGTCCGCCGTGGAGAACGTGCTCGTGGGCATGCACTGCCGCGTGCCGGTCGCCTTCTGGGACGTGCTCAGCCGCAACGGGCGCTGGCGGCGCGCGGAGAGCGCCCTCTGGGAGCGCGGAGCCGACATCCTGGGCGTGGTCGGCCTGCGGGAGAAGGCCAACGAGCTCGCCCGCAACCTGCCCTACGGCGACCAGCGCCGGCTCGAGCTGGGGCGCGCCCTGGCCTCGCAGCCGGCCTTGCTCCTGCTCGACGAGCCGACGGCCGGCATGACCCAGGGCGAGGCGCGGAGCCTCATGGAGCTGCTCCGCCGGCTGGTCGGCGAGCGCGGGCTCACCGTGCTCCTCATCGAGCACAACATGCGCGTGGTCATGGAAGTCTCGGACCGCGTCACCGTGCTCGACTACGGCCAGAAGATCGCCGAGGGCCGGCCCGCCGACGTCCAGCGGAACCCGCGGGTGATCGAGGCCTACCTCGGCCGCAAGCGCTGGGCGCCCGGGGGCGGAGCGGCCCATGCTTGAGGTGCGCGATCTCCACGTCTACTACGGCGAGATCCACGCGCTCAAGGGCGTCTCCTTCAGCGTGAGCGCGGGCGAGATCGTCACCTTGCTCGGCAACAACGGCGCCGGCAAGACCACCACGCTCCGGGCGCTCTCGGGCCTCCTGGCCCCCCGCTCGGGCGAGGTGCGGTTCGAAGAGCGCCCGCTTCTCGGCATCCCGCCCCACACCATCGTCGTCAAGGGCATCACCCACGTCCCCGAGGGCCGCCGCATCTTCAACCGGCTCAGCGTGCTCGAGAACCTGGCCATGGGCGCCTACACGCGCTCGGACAAGGGCATCGCCGAGGACATGGAGCATGTCTTCGGCGTCTTCCCCCGGCTCAAGGAGCGGCGCGCGCAGGTGGCCGGCACGCTCTCGGGCGGCGAGCAGCAGATGCTGGCCATCGGCCGGGCGCTCATGGCCAAGCCGCGGCTCCTGCTGCTCGACGAGCCCTCCATGGGGCTCGCGCCGGTCCTCGTCGAGCAGATCTTCGAGACCGTGCAGACCATCAACCGCCAGGGCGTGACCATCCTGCTCGTGGAGCAGAACGCGGCCATGGCGCTGTCCATCGCCGGGCGCGGCTACGTGCTCGAGACCGGGCGCATCGCGCTCGAGGGCAGCGCCGCCGATCTGGCCGGCAACCCCGAAGTCAGACGGGCGTATCTCGGCGAAGCATAACGGGGTCAGGTCTTGAATTACGACATTCTGCGGCGAAAATCGTCCGTCCCTGGGCTGACAAATCTGGTAACAAAATGTTGCATTTCAAGACCTGACCCCATGGGGGAAATGAGATGCGCACGCAGGGACTGACGTTCGAGGAGCACGTGGTGGGCACGAGCTACGACACGCTCGGCCGCACCGTGTCCGAGGCCGACATCTGCAGCTTCGTGAACCTCTGCGGCTTCAACGAGCCCTTGTTCATGGACATGGAGTACGTGGCCAAGGAGTCGGTGTTCGACGGGCGCGTGGCGCCCGGGGCCCTCACCTTCTGCCTCTCCGAAGGGCTCATCATGCAGACGGGCCTCATCCACGGCACCGGCATGTCGTACCTCGGCAGCGAGATCCGCATCGTCGCGCCGGTGATGGCGGGCGACACGCTCCGCGTGGCGGTGACCATCACCGACAAGCGCGAGACCAAGAAACCGGACCGCGGCATCGTCACCTACAAGCACGAGGTCAAGAACCAGCGCGGCGACCTCGTGCTCGAGGCCGTCGTGCGGCGGATGATCAAGCGGCAGGCGCCCCAGGGCTGATGCTGCTCTTGAGCCGTCGCGACCTCGAGGCGCTGCTCTCGCCGGCCGACGTCATCGAGGCCGTGGAGGGCGCCTTCAGAGACGTCGCCGCCGGGCGGGCCCAGGTCCTGCCGCGGGCGGTGCTGCCCATGGAGCGCCACGGCGTTTTCCTCGCCATGGTCTCGGCTCTGCCCCGCCGCGAGGCGCTCGGCACCAAGCTGGTCAGCGTGGTGGCCCGCAACCGCGCCGCGAACCTCCCGACCATCCATGCCTGCTACGTCCTCACCGACCCGGCCACCGGCGCCCCGCTGGCGTTCATGGAGGCTGGGTTCCTGACGGCGCTCCGGACGGGGGCGACGTCGGCGCTGGCGGCGCGCTATCTCGCGCGCCCCGAATCCCGCGTCGTGGCCTGCTTCGGCGCCGGCGTTCAGGCGGGCTTCCAGCTCCGGTGTCTGCGGGCCGTCCTGCCCCTGACCGAGGTGCGCGTGGTCGGGCGCGATCCCGGGCGGGCGCGACGCTTCGCCGAGGCCATGGCGGCGGCCCTCCAAATTCCCGTCGCCGTCGTGACCGATCGGACCGACGCCGTCGCGGGCGCCGACGTGATCACCTGCGCCACCACCTCGCCCACCCCCGTCTTCAAGGGGCGCGACCTCGAGCCCGGCACCCACGTGGACGCCGTCGGGGCCTTCAGGCCCAATACCCGGGAGGTGGACACCGAGACGATCAAGCGCGCGCGCGTGGTCGTGGACACCTACGCCGGCTGCTGGGAGGAAGCGGGCGACGTCCTCATCCCGCTCAAGGCCCGCGCGATCACCCGGCGCCATGTCCGGGCCGAGCTGGCCGATTTGGTCGGGGGCAAAAAGCGCGTGCGCGCCTCCGTCCGGGACATCACGCTGTTCAAGTCGGTGGGGTTCGCCCCGGAGGACGCCGTCACGGCGCGGCTGGCCTATGACCGGGCGCGCGCCTCGGGCGTCGGCACGGAGGTCGCTCTGTGAGGGCAGGTGCCGGGCGAGCCGCAGCCGGAGGCGAGGCGAGCGGATCTAAGGACCACCCGAGCGCGAGCGAGGGTCGGATTTTCCAGATCAACGTCTCGCCCGGCGGCGTGCCGAAGCGACCCGTCGACGCGGCCCGCGTGACCCGGCTCGGCGTCGAGGGCGACGCCCACCGCGATCTCGAGCACCACGGCGGGCCGGACCGGGCGCTCTGCATCTTCTCCATCGAGCGCATCCGGGCGCTCGAGGCCGAGGGGCACCCCATCGCGGCGGGCAGCCTGGGCGAGAACCTCACCGTGGAAGGCCTCGACTGGGAGACGGTGACGCCGGGCTCGCGCCTGCTGCTGGGCGGCGGCGTAGTCGCGGAGGTGACGCGCTACACGAGCCCCTGCGGCAATATCACGCCCTTCTTCACCGGTGGTGACTACTCGCGCGTCTCCCAAAAGCGGCACCCGGGCGACAGCCGCGTCTACGCGCGCGTCCTCACGGAAGGCTCGATCCGCGCCGGCGACCCGGTCCGCCTCCTGTCTCCCGACGAAGCCCTTCCACCCTCTCCCCCTCGGGGGGAGAGGGCCGGGTGAGGGGGAGTGTCCAGGACGGCCGACGTCGTCATCATCGGAGGCGGGGTGACGGGCTGCTCCCTCGCCTTCCATCTGGCCGGACACGGCGTCCGCCGCGTCCTCATCCTCGAGCGCAAGTTTCTCGGGGCCGGCGGCACCGGCCGGTCGGTGGGCATCATTCGCCAGCTCTATCCCACCGCCGAGGCAACGCAGATGGTGACGCGCTCGCTGGCCGTCTTCCGAAACTTCGGCGACGCGGTGGGCGGCCACTCCGGCTATGTCGGCTGCGGCGTCCTCATCGGCGTGTCGGCCACCATGCGCCCGGCGCTCGAGAAATCGCTCGCGCTCCAGCGCTCCGCCGGAGTCAAGGCCGAGCTTCTGGCGCCCGAGGACATGGCCAGAGTCGAGCCGCGGATCGACCCCGCGGGGCTCGGCGCCGTCCTCTACGAGCCCGAGTCGGGCTATGGCGACCCCTCGGCCGTGACCGCGGGCTACGCCGAGGCGGCTCGCCGGCACGGCGCGGCCATCGAGCAGGGCGTCGAGGTCACGGGCATCCTCAGCGAGGGCGGCCGCGTCACTGGCGTGGCGACGGCCTCGGGCGATCGCATCGCCGCGCCCGTCGTGGTCAACGCCGCGGGGCTCTGGTCCCCGCGGGTGGCCGCGCTCGCGGGCGTCGCGCTGCCCATCATCATCGGGCGCCACCCGGTCTTCATCATCGAGCGCGGGCCCGCCTTCGGCCCGGCCCACATGGTCTACCTCGACCTGGCCGGCGGCGCCTACGTCCGGCCCGAAACGGGCGGGCTCACCCTGACCGGCTCGCTCACCGACGACGAGACCCGCCACCCCATGGACCCGGAGCGATTGGGCGGCGAGGTGGGCTTCGACGAGGCGAGCGAGGTGCTGGCGCGCACGGCGCGCGCCCTGCCGCGGCTCGCCGAGGCGCGCTTCAGCCAGGGCTATGCGGGCGCCTTCGACATCACCCCGGACTGGATGCCGATCCTCGACGAGTCGCCGCTCCGCGGCTTCTTCATCGCCGCGGGCATGTCGGGCCACGGCTTCAAGCTGGCGCCGGCGGTGGGCGAGCTGATGGCGGCCCTGATCACCGGTGCGGCGCCACCCGTGAGCCCCGCGCCTTTCCGCCTCGACCGCTTCACGGGCTCTGCCGGCGGGACGTTCGTGTCCTCCTATCTGGGCTCATGATCCCCACCAGGACGGTTGCGCCACGCTGAGGCGGACTTGATACAATAGGGCGCCATGCCAGCCACGCCCGCGCCGCCCCTCGTCGGGATCATCATGGGCTCCAAGTCGGACTGGGAGACCATGAGCCACACCGGCAAGACCCTCGACAGCCTCGACATCGCCTACGAGGTCAACGTGATGTCGGCCCACCGCACCCCCGCCCTGGTGGACGAGTACGTGGGCGGGGCCGAGAAGCGCGGCCTCGAGGTCATCATCGCCGGCGCCGGCGGCGCGGCTCACCTGGCGGGCGTGGCCGCGGCGCGAACTCTCCTGCCGGTGCTGGGCGTGCCCATCCAGTCCAAGGCGCTCAATGGCATCGATTCGCTGCTGTCCACCGTCCAGATGCCGGACGGCATTCCCGTCGGGACGCTCGCCATCGGCAATTCCGGCGCCACCAACGCCGCCCTGCTGGCGGCGGCCATCCTCGGCATCAAGCATCCGAAGATCCGCCAGGCCCTGCGGAAGTACCGCGAAGAGCAGACGAAGAACCTGCTGGCCCAGACCGACCCGCGGAAGTAGCCTTCTCGCTCGATTGAGGAGGAGACGCCATGAACATGTCGCTGACGCTCAAGCAGGCCCTCGAGTGCATCGAGAAGGGAACCGTCAAGGCGCGGGAGCTGGGCTTCGCCGTGACCATCGCCGTCGTGGACGAGGCCGGGCATCTGATGGCCTGCCACCGCATGGACGGCGCGCTCTGGGTCACGCCCGAGATCGCGCGAGCCAAGGCCAACGCGTCCGCCGCCTTCCGGGCCTCCACCCAGGATCTGGAGAGCCGCTTCAGCGGCGCCCGGCAGCTCTTCGCCAGCAACGTCGCCGCGCTCAAGGACTTCCAGTTTGCCTTCGGCAAGGGCGCGGTCCCGCTGGTGGAGGACGGCAAGATCATCGGCGCCGTCGGGGTGAGCGGCGCCGTCCCCGCCGACAACGACCACACCATCGCCGACGCGGCCGCCGGCCACCCGATCATCCCCAAGAGTCACTGACCCCTCGCCTGCTCCTCCAGATCAGAGCCGGCGGGGCACCCGGATCGCCGCGATGCAGAGCGCGGAGCCGGCGACCACGACGGCGCTGACCAGATAGACCGCGGCCGCATTGCCCCGGCCGTAGACCAGGCCGAGCAGCGGCGGCGCCAGCGCGTACCCGAGGAAGCGGAAGGCGTTGTAGATGGAGGCGACGGGCTTGCGCAGTGCCGGGATCACCTCGATGGCCAGCGTGTTGAACGCCGTCCACGCCACGGCGCCGCTCCAGCCGAGCCAGGCCGCCAGCAGCATGGTGCCGGTGAACGAATAGGGCAGCGCCGCGAAGCCGCAGAGCGCCGTGATGTAGCAGCCGAGCCCGGCCAGCCCCACCGGCTTGCGCCCGAAGCGGTCCACCCAGCGTCCCGCCACGGCCGAGGCGGGGATGCCGACGGCGCCCGCGACGGCCAGCACCAAGCCAATCTGGTCCTCGGGCAGAGCCGGGAAGGTCTTGAGCCAGGCGGCGAGATAGGTGTACGGCCCGACCATGGCGAAGAAGAGCCCGGCCCCCGCCAACGAGAGCAGCAGCACGGTGGGCTCGCGCAGGACCCGTCCCATGATGCCCCACATGGTCCCCTGCTCCACCGCCTGGCGCTCGGGCTGAAAGAGCCAGACGAAGGCGACAGCCGAGAGGAAGGCCCACGCCCCCAGCAGGACGAAGAACCAGCGCCAGCCGAAGTGCACTTCCATGAGGCCGGCGAGCAGCGGTCCCAGCGTGAGCCCGAGGGTCTGTGTCACGCCGAAGGCGCCGATCGCGCGGCCCAGCCGCTCCGGCGCCACGACCTCGCCCACCAGCGCCATGAGAATCGGGAAGAGGAAGGCGGCGCCCAGCCCCTGGACGAAGCGGAAGAGGAGGAACAGCGCGAACGTCGGCGCCTCCGCGGTGGCGAGCGAGCCCAAGACGAAGATCGCGTAGCCGATGAGCGCCGTGCGCCGCCCGCCCAGGTTGTGAGCGATGGAGCCCGAGAAGAGCTGGGCCAGGGCGAACGGGACCATGTAGGTGGTGATGGCCAGGGCCACCACGCCCACCGGCACGCCGTACACGTCCGAGAGCGCCGGCACCAAAGTCACCATGCCCGTGCCGGCCATCGGGCCCAGCAGCGCCCCGGCCTGCAGCGGCAGCATCCGCCTGATCTCGGCGCCGGTCACTCGCTCCTTATAGCATGCGGGGCCGGCGCGCTTGACGCGGGCGCACGGCCAAGGGTAGCGTTGGGCGATGCCGCATTCGGCCAGGCAGAGGGCACTCCTGGCGCTGACTGCAGCCTGGGGGCTTTCCCTCATCGCCTGCTTTCTGCTGAACCGACGCGACGACCTGCCCCACCTTTCCGAACGCCTCCGCTCTCTCGGCGGAGCCCTCGCCGGTGGCTCCCTCGTCGACACGACGGGCCTCGCTCAATCGCTCGCCGGCCTCGCGATCGCGGGTCTCGTGGTCCTCAGCTGGTGGGGCCTCGGCGATCAGGTCCTGCGCCCGCTTCACCTCGGCCCGTCGCCGTGGGGCGGCCCCGGTTCAGGAGCGCTCGATTGGAGTGCGCGAGCCCTGATCGGCTCGGGCCTGTGGTCCACGGCCTGGTTCTTCCTGGGCGTGAGCCATCTCTACCAGAGCTCGGTCGCACTAGTGGCGCTTGGCGTCGGCCTCGCCCTGGCCGCCCGCGCCCTTGCCGCGGAGCGGGCTGAACGGCGTCCGGCCGGACGCAGGCCGCGGGGCCTCGCCTTGTGGACCGTCATCGCCAGCGTCCAGACCCTCGCCCTCATCGCGGCCCTGGCCCCGCCCACCGCCACCGACACCCTGCTCTATCACCTGGCTCTGCCCAAGGCCTATCTCGCCGGCGGCGGTCTGGTGGAGGTTCCCGGCAACATCGCCAGCTACTACGCGCTCGGGGTCGAGATGCACAGCGTCTGGGCCATGCTCGTCGGCCGGGTCCTCGCCCCGCGTATCGCCGAGACGGCGGCCGGCGCCACGATCTTCGCCTTCGCGCCGCTGCTCGCTCTCGCGACCTACGGTTGGGCGCGGGCGCGCGGCCTCGGGGCGGGCCCGAGCGCAACCGCCACCCTCACCATCGCGACCATCCCGAGCGCCTACCAAGTCGCGGCCAACGGATTCACCGACCTGGCGCTCGCCGGCTACACCCTGCTGGCGCTCGCGGCCAGCGGCCGGTGGTGGACGACCGGCGATCCACGCTGGCTCGTCATGATGGCGGCCGGCGTGGGATGGGCCCTCTCGGCCAAGCTCAGCGCGGTGTCGCTCCTCGTACCCCTGACCGTGCTCGTCCTGCTCCGGGTCCTCCGCGCAGGGCGTGAGGCGACGGAGACGAACGGCCGGCGGGTCGGCCCGCTGGCGCTCACGGGCCTCGGCGCCCTCGCGGTGGGCGCGATCCTCGCGAGCCCCGGGTACATCCGGACCTGGGCCCGCACGGGGAGCCCGCTGTTCCCGTTCTACCCCGGGCTCTGGCCCGGCCACGCGCCGGGGTGGGATGCGGAGCGGGCGCACCTCTACGAGGCGATCTTTCAGCTCTACGGACAGTCGGCGACGGTGCTCGACTACCTGCTGGCCCCCGTGCGCCTCGCCGTGGCGGCCCAGGCGGCGCAGCCCTCGTACTACGACGGCGTGCTCGGGGTGGCGTTCCTCTTCGGGACCCCGCTCGTCGCCTGGGCGCTCTGGAGGCGCCGGCTCGACGTCGAGCTCCGCATCGGCGCCCTGATCTCCGCGGCGATGTTCGTGATCTGGCTGCTGGGAAGTCAGCAGCTCCGTTACCTCCTCCCCGCCGCGCCGCCCCTGGCCGTGGCCATGGTCGCGGCGGCGGCCGCGGCGGAGGCGCAAGCGGGCGCCGGGCTCGGCCGGACGCTCCGAGGGTTCCTTCTGGCGGCCGCGGCGGCGAACGCGCTGGTCGTCCTGGCCTGGTTCGCCGAGGCCGATCCCATCCGGGTGGTGCTGGGCGGAGAGCGGCGGGACGCCTACCTGACGCGGCGGCTCGACTACTACCCCTTTTACGAAGTGGCCAACCGAGAGCTGCCCGCCACCGCCCGGATCTGGCTCATCAATACGCGGCGCGACACCTACCTCCTGGATCGTTCGTATGTCGCCGACTTCATGTTCGAGGACTACACGCTCGCGCAGTGGGTGCGGGCCGCGCGCGATCCCGAAGAGCTCCGGACCCGGGCCCGCCAGGCGGGCATCACCCACGTGCTCGTCCGTCACGACATCCTGTTCGACTATGCGCGCTCGAGCATCGTGGACGATCAGCTGAGCCGGGAGGAAAATCTGGCCCGGCTCCGGCTCATGAAGGCGTTCTTCACCGAGGGCGCGCGGCTGATCCGAGGGGATCAGCGGTTCTGGCTCATCCAGCTCTCTCCTGGATGAGGGGCCCGCGTTGTGTGCTAGAATCCGGGCACTGTTTTCGGGTATCCGATGACCCGCCGGATCAACGAACCGATTAGAGGAGGCGTCAGTCCCATGACCATCACACGAACCGTCGCCCTGCTGTCCCT
Source organism: Methylomirabilia bacterium (assembly GCA_041493605.1). Classification (GTDB taxonomy): domain Bacteria; phylum Methylomirabilota; class Methylomirabilia; order Rokubacteriales; family CSP1-6; genus DASSSH01. The sequence goes on along the minus strand of JBGPZD010000038.1, from coordinate 7,017 downwards.
GGCTCTCGTGGCGCTGCTGCCGTGGGCGCCCGCCGAAGCCCAAGCCCCCAAGGAAGTTGTGATCGGAATCCTCTACCCGCTGTCGGGCCCCGTGGCCCAGGTGGGAATCGACTCCGTCAACGCCGTCAAGATGGCCGTTGACATCATCAACAACGGCGGCTCCACCCTGAACCTGCCCCTCGGCAAGACCGCCGGGCTGCCCGGGCTGGGCGGGGCCAAGATCCGCCTGGTCATCGTGGACCACCAGGGCAAGCCCGACGTGGGCCAGGCCGAGGCCGAGCGCCTCATCACCCAGGAAAAGGTCCACGCGCTCTACGGCGCCTACTTCTCGAGCGTCACCGCCACGGCGAGCCAGGTGGCCGAGCGCTACGGCATGCCGTACCTCAACGCCGAGTCCTCCTCCCCCGGCCTCACCGAGCGCGGCTTCAAGTGGTTCTTCCGCACCTCGCCCCACGACGGGCATTTCAGCGTGGCGATGTTCGACTTCATGAAGGATCTCGAGAAGCGGCGCGGGGTGAAGATCAAGACGCTCGGCATCATGCACGAGGACACCCTCTTCGGCGTGGATTCGGCCAAGGTGCAAGAGGAGATGGCCAAGAAGTACGGCTACGAGATCGTGGTCAAGATGGCCTACCGCGCCAAGACCACCAACCTGGACGCCGAGGTGGGCAAGCTCAAGGCGGCCAACCCGGACGTCTTCCTGCCGACCTCCTACACCTCGGACGCCTTCCTCTTCGTCAAGGCGGCGAAGAACCTAGATTACAACCCCAAGGTCCTGATTGCCCAGAACGCCGGCTGGACCGACCCCAGCTTCCTCACCGAGATGGGCAAGGACGCCGAGGGGCACATCACGCGCGCGCCATTCGCGCTCGACATGGCCGAGAAGAAGCCCATGATCAAGCCGATCAACGAGATGTTCAAGAAGCTGAAGGACAACCCGGGCGGCCGCGACATCTCCGACGTGCCGGCGCGGGCCTTCACCGGCTTCATCGTGCTGGCCGACGCCATCAACCGCGCCAAGAGCGTCAACCCCGAGGAAATCCGCAAGGCGCTCGTGGCCACCAACATGCCGCCCGAGCAGCTCATCATGCCCTGGAGCGGCGTCAAGTTCGACGAGAAGGGCCAGAACACCGGCGTGCGCGCCATCCTCCAGCAGGTCCAGAAGGGGAAATACGCCACCATCTACCCCTTCGAGCTGGCCGCCGCCGACGTCGTGTATCCCCTGACGCCCTGGAAGGACCGGAAATAGCTCAACTCGAGCCGCACCTCTCCGCCCCGCGCCCTCTCTACGCTTGAGGGGGCGCGGGGCAGCGCACAGTGATGGTAGATTAGCCCCCCATGACGGCCGAAGTTCTCCTCCAAGGCATCGTGAGCGGCCTCCTGATGGGATTCGTCTACGCGCTCATCGCCGCCGGGCTTTCCCTCATCTTCGGTCTCATGGAGATCGTCAACTTCGCCCACGGCGAATTCCTGATGCTGGCGATGTTCTCGACCTACTGGGCCTGGGCGCTCTGGCGGCTCGATCCGGTGGTCTCGCTGCCGCTGACGGCGGCCATGCTGTTCCTCCTGGGTTTCGCGACCTACCACGGCATGATCCGCTGGGTGTTGGGCGCGCCCATGCTCGCCCAGATCTTCGCCACGTTCGGTCTGGCCATCTTCCTGCGCTCGGCGGCGCAGGCGATCTGGGGCGTGGACTTCCACCTCGTGAAAGATCCCCTCGTGCAGGGGCGCATCTCCCTGGGCGGGCTCTTCATCGGATTGCCGCAGCTGGTGGCGAGCGTGGGGGCGCTCCTGGCCTTCGTCTTCCTGAACTGGTTCATCAGCCGCACCGAGACGGGGCTGGCGCTGCAAGCGACAGCCCAGGACCGGCAGGCGGCCTCGCTCATGGGCATCAACACGGAGCGGATGTTCGCGCTCGGCTGGGGCATCGGCGCGGCCTGCGTGGGAGTCGCGGGGGCGCTCTTGACCATCTTCTTCTACGTCTTCCCCGACGTGGGCGCGAGCTTTGCGCTGCTGGCCTACGTGACGGTGGCCCTCGGCGGCTTCGGCAACGTGCCGGGGACTCTGGTGGCGGGCGTGGTGGTGGGGCTGATCGAGGTGCTGGGCGGCCTGCTGATCGCGCCGGCGCTCAAGTACGTGGCCGTCTTCGTCATCTATCTGCTGGTCGTCCTCTGGCGGCCCCAGGGGCTGTTCGGGCGCTTTTGATGCCGCGGCCGCTTCCCTTCACCGCCGGTTGCGTTGCGCTGGCCTCCCTCGTGGCCTTTCCACTTCTGTTCACGCTCCCCTACCCGCGGGATGTGATGATCCGCATCTTCCTCTACGCCATGCTGGCCACGGCGTGGAACGTGCTGGCGGGCTACTGCGGGCAGATCTCGCTCGGGCACGCGGTCTTCTTCGGCACGGGCGCCTACACCTCGACCGTGCTGGTCAAGACGCTCGGGCTGACGCCGTGGGCCGGGATGCTGGCGGGGGCGGGGCTGGCGGTCGCGCTCTCCCAGGTGATCGGCTATCCGGTGTTCAGGCTGCGCGGCCACTACTTCGCCATCGCGACCATCGCGGTGGGCGAGATCGTCCAGACCCTCATGATCAACTGGGACTGGGTGGGCGGGGCGCGCGGGTTGTTCATCCCCATCGACCGGACGGGCTCTTCCCTCGCCTTCCAGTTCAGGGACAAGCAGGTCTACTACTACATCGCGCTCGGGCTCTTGCTGCTGGCGCTCTGGGTCACGCGGCGTATCGAGCGCTCGCGCACCGGTTTCTACTTCCGCGCCATCAGAGAAGACCAGGACGCCGCGGCGAGCCTGGGCATCCCGGTGGCGCGCTACAAGCAGCGGGCGATGGCGGTGTCGGCCGGGCTCACGGCGCTCGGCGGGACGTTCTACGCCCAGTACATTCTTTTCATCGACCCCGAGTCGGTGCTGCCGCTGACGCTCTCGATCCTGATCTGCCTGATTGCCGTCCTGGGCGGCGTGGGCACGCTCTGGGGGCCGCTCATCGGCGCGGCCATCCTGGTGCCCTTGGGCGAGGCGACGCGCATCTACCTGGGCGGCACGGGCAAGGCCATCGACCTGCTGATCTACGGCTTCCTGATCATGGCGATCTCCGTGATCCAGCCGGGCGGGATCATGGCCCTGGCCCAGCGGGGGAGGCGGAGAACCGGATGAGTCAGGTGCTGCTCGACGTCAAGGGCGTGACCAAGCGCTTCGGCGGCCTCGTCGCCAACAAGGACATCTCCTTCCAGGTTGCGCCGGGCGAGCTCGTGGGCGTCATCGGCCCCAACGGCGCGGGCAAGTCCACGCTCTTCGACGTGCTCACCGGCTTCCAGCCTGCCGACGCGGGCACGGTCACGCTCGACGGCCAACCCATCACGGGGCTGCGCCCCGACGAGATCAGCCGCCTCGGCGTCGGGCGAACCTTCCAGAAGCTCAAGCCCTTCAGCCAGATGAGCGTGGCCGAGAACGTGATGGTGGGCGCGTTCCAGAAGACCGTCCATCCCGCCGAGGCGCGGGAGCGCGCGCTCGAGGCGCTCACCCAGGTGGGGCTCGCGGACAAAGCGGAAGCGTACGCCCGCGTGCTTTCGACCGGGCAGCGCAAGCGGCTCGAGATGGCCCGGGTACTGGCCTCGCGGCCGCGGCTCTTGCTGCTCGACGAGGTCACGGGCGGCGTGGACCAGCGGAGCATCCCGGGGCTGGTCGAGCTGGTGCGCAACCTCAACGCCACGGGCGTGGCCCTCGTCGTCATCGAGCACAACATGCGCGTGATCATGGGTATCTCCCAGCGCGTGGTGGCGCTCCATCTGGGCGAGGTCATCTGCGACGGCCCGCCCCAGGCCGTCATGAACGACCCCCGAGTCATCGAAGCCTATCTGGGCCGGGCCTATGCCAGCTGAGCACCCCTCACCCCAACCCTCTCCCCAGAGGGGAGAGGGAGCGACCGCGCTGCTCGAGGCCCAGGGCCTCAACGTGCTCTACGGCGACTACCAGATCCTCTGGGAGGCGAATTTCCGGGCGGCCGAGGGCGAGGTGGTCGCCGTCCTCGGCCCCAACGGAGCGGGCAAGTCCACGCTCATGAACACGCTCTCGGGGCTGGTGCGGGCGCGGAGCGGGGAGATCGCCTTCCGCGGCCGGCGCATCGACCACCTGCCGCCCCACCGCATCGTGGGACTCGGCCTCTCGCACGTGCTCGAGCGCCGCCGCCTCTTCCCGTACCTCACGGTGGGCCAGAACGTGCTGCTGGGAGCCTACGCCCCCGAGGCCCGAGGGCACCGGGAGGAGAGCTTGGCGGCGGTGGAAGCCCTCTTCCCGCTGCTCCGGGCGCGCTGGGGGCAGCTCGCCCACACGCTCTCGGGCGGCGAGCAGCAGATGGTGGCCATGGCCCGGGGCCTCATGGCGCGGCCGGCGCTGCTGATGATCGACGAGCCTTTCCTGGGGCTGGCCCCGATCGTGGTCGAGCAGATCTCCCAAGTCATCACGGCCATCAACCGGGAGCGCGGCATTACCGTGGTCTTCATCGAGCAGAACGTGGAATTGGCCCTCAAGCTGGCCCACCGGGGCTATGTGCTCGAGTCGGGGCGGACCATTCTCGAAGGCTCCTCAGCCGCTCTCCTCCAGTCCTCCGAGGTCCGGCGAATCTTCCTCGGGGCCTGAGGGCCCTGACGGGGCCCCGCCACACCTTTCGAATCCCCCCTGCCCTGCGTGATATGATTGCCGCCACCAAGGAGTTTCCTTACCGGGTGGGCCTTTAGCCAGGGAGGCAGCCGAGTGGGCCTAGGGACGCTTCTGGATCGGACCTGGAGCGGGATCACAAGCCTGGTCCGCCCGCCGACCGCTCCCGCGCTCTTCCGCAAGGCCGACGGCTTCCGCCACGAGGGCCGCTACGAGGAGGCCGCCGACTTGGTCGCCCAGGGCCTTCTCCAGGCGCCCAATAGCGGCGTGGGGCACCTGCTGTCCGCGTATCTCCATGTGGTCTTCCGCGAGATGGGGCCGGCCAAGAACGCCTTCCGGCGCGTGCTCGCCCTGGACCCCTACCACCCGCGTGCGCTCTTCGGCCTGGCCCGGATCGCCCTCGAGGAGGGCGACTACGAGGGCTGCAAGCCCTTTCTCGACCGGGCGCTCCAGTACTACCCAGACTTCCCCGAGGCCAAAGCGCTGCAGGAGATGGTGGCAAGCTGGACGGCGCCCCGGTCCAGGGCAGCGGGAACGGCGGCCGCCATGCCCATCCCCACCGAGCGGCTCCGGCCGCCGGTGGGCAGCCGCGACCTTGTACTGACCCACACCGACGGCGCGCTGGTCTTCGGCCAGGGGAACGAGGAACGCCAGCGCCAGTTGGCGCACCACATGACCCAGGTCTACCGGATCGCCTCGGCCACCCTGGCCCGCGCGGGGCTTGGCGCTCTGCGCCGCGGGGCCGTCGAGGGCGCCAAGGAGATGACCTTCCTGCGCAGCGACGCGGGGCTCATCCTCTCGGTGACCTTCTCGCACGACACCGAGGTCGGCGCGGGGCTCGTCCAGGTCGGCCGGCTCTGGACCGAGCTGGACCTCAAAGGCTAGGCGATGGCCGACCCGACGCCCTCCCCCCGCCCCCAGGTCACGCGCTCCGAGGCCGCGGCCAAGCTCAAGCCCTCGCGCGCCCAGGAGTTCCGCGAGATCCTCTTCGAGCTGGTCAAGATGGACGGTGTCCGCGGCGGGCTCATCGTGACGCCCGACGGGCTCGTCATCAACTCGGAGCTGCCCCAGCGCTTCCCGGTGGAGGCCCTGGCGGCTCTGGCGGCGACTCTGGGGCGCGAGCTGGAGCTGGGGTCGGATCGGCTCGAGCGCGGCGCCTTCAGGACGGCGCTCTTCTCGTCAGACGACGGGACGGTGTTCGTGGGCGGCAGCCCGGTGGGCTATCTGACTCTGCTGGGGGACCGCAACGTGAACCTGGCCTCGGTGCGCCTGGCGCTGCGCAAGGCCGTGGACCGGCTTCAGGGGACGTGGAAGGTGCCCGCGACCGGCGCCGCCTAAGGCCTTTCGAGCTGAGACGCGGCCCGCAATTCGAGCCGAGAGGCGTAGCCGCGAGGCGAGGGCTGAATTGATCCCGAAGGCCCGAGCGCGGCGAGGCGAGTGCTGAGTTAGTCTAGCCGAGCGTCACCCGCAGCACTTCCTCGACCGTCGTGATCCCCTCGATGACCTTCTGCAGCGCGTTCTGCCTGAGCGTCTTCATGCCCTGAGTGGCCGCCACATCGCGGATCTCCGCCGAGGGGGCGTTGCGCAGGATGAGGTCGCGGATCTCCTGGGTCGCGGGCATGACTTCATAGATGGCCACGCGGCCCTTCATGCCGGTGAAGCTGCAGGTCGCGCAGCCCTTGCCCTTGTAGAAGGTCACCTTGCCGAGCCCCTGGGGGACGTGGCCGTAGGGCTCCAGCACGTCCTCATTGGCCTCGTAGGGCTCCCTGCAGTCCTTGCAGATGCGCCGGCCGAGGCGCTGGGCCAGGATGAGCATCAGCGAGGAGGAGACGAGGAAGGGCGGGATGCCCATGTCGAGCAGCCGGGCCACCGTCGAGGGGCAGTCGTTGGTGTGCAGCGTGGTGAGCACCAAGTGGCCCGTGAGCGCGGCGCGGATACCGATCTGGGCGGTTTCCAGGTCGCGCGTCTCGCCGACCAGGATGACGTCCGGATCTTGTCTCAAGAAGCTGCGCAGGCAGCCGGCGAAGGTGCGGCCGATCTCGTCGTTGATCTGCACCTGGTTGACACCCTTGAGGTTGTACTCAACCGGGTCCTCGGCCGTCATGATGTTGATGTCGGGCGAGTTGATGTTATGGATGGCCGAGTAGAGGGTCGTCGTCTTGCCCGAGCCCGTGGGGCCCGTGATCAGGATCATGCCGTACGGCTGGTGGATAGCCTTGTTGAAGTTCTCGAGGCTCCACGGGTCGAAGCCGAGCATGGTCAGGTCGAGCTGCAGCGACTCCTTGTCCAGGATGCGCATGACGGTCTTCTCGCCGAAGATCGTCGGCAGCGTCGAGACGCGGAAGTCGATCTC
>JBGPZD010000068.1:0-12753 GCA_041493605.1 Methylomirabilia bacterium | reverse complement strand
CTGCTCATCGCGATCTTGCTCTTCCGCCCCGCCGGACTCTTCGGCAAGAGCAGCGCGTGAAGCTGGCCGGGTTCGGCGCCGTCGCCGTCCTGCTGGCCCTGCCCGCGGTGCTGAACAAGTACGCGCTCACCGTGTTCATTTTCATGTTCTTCTATGCCTTCCTGGGGCAGGCCTGGAACATCGTGGGTGGCTATGCGGGCCAGCTTTCGGCCGGCCACGCCGCCTTCGTGGGGGTCGGCGCCTACGCGGCCGCCCTGCTCTCCGCGCAGGCCGGGCTGACGCCCTGGATCGGGATGTTCATCGGGGGAGGGCTCGCCGCAGTCCTGGGCACGGTCGTCGGGTTTCTCGGCTTCCGGTTCGGGCTGCGCGGGTTCTACTTCGTGCTGCTGACGGTGGCGTTCGCCGAGATCTGCCGGATCGTGGCGCTGAACACCGATGCGGTGGGCGGGGCGCTCGGCTTCTACATCACCTACACGGGCAACCCCTGGCAGTTCCAGTTCGGCGACAACCGCGTCTACTACTACGTGGCGCTCGCCCTGATGCTGGGCGCGACGGGCATCGTGGCCTGGATCGAGCGCAGCCGTTTCGGCGCCTACCTCACGGCCATCCGCGAGGACGAGAACGCCTCGGAGGCGCTGGGCGTGAACACGTTCAAGTACAAGATGCTGGCCATGGTCGTCTCGTCCTTCCTCACCGGGGTGGGCGGCACCTTCTACGCCTTCTCGCTGTTCTCACTCCAGCCGAACGCCGTGTTCGGCATCCCGCTCTCGGTGGAGATCATCATCCGGCCCATCGTGGGCGGCGCGGGCACGGTGCTGGGGCCGATTCTGGGCTCGTTCATCCTGAGCCCCCTGGCCGAGATTTCGCGCAACTACTTCGCCCAGCACGGCTGGGCCGGCGCCCACCTGATCGCCTATGGCGTGCTCCTCGTGTCCGTGGTGCTGTTCCTGCCCCAGGGCGCCTACCCGGCGGCGCGAAGCCTCCTGGCGAGGTGGCGCCGGTGAGCCTGCTCGAGCTGGTGCGCGTGTCCAAGCACTTCGGCGGCCTTCAAGCCGTGAACGGCCTGTCGCTCCAGATGGAGGCCGGCGAGATCCTCGGGCTCATCGGGCCCAACGGGGCGGGGAAGACCACGGCGTTCAATCTCATTTCGGGCTTCCTCAAGCCGGACGCCGGAGAGATCCGGTTCAGGGGGCGGAGCCTGATCGGGCTCAAGCCCCACGCCATCTGCCTGCTGGGGCTGACGCGCACGTTCCAGCTTGTCCGGCCCTTTCCGCACCTCTCGGTGGCCGCCAATGTCCGCGTCGGCGCGCTGGCCCGGCATCCCCGGTCCAGGGAGGCGCTGGCGCGCGCGCTCGCGGTCGTGGAGCAGGTCGGGCTCGCGGCCAAGGCCGAGACGCCCGCCGGCAGCCTGACCCTGGCCGAGCGCAAGCGGCTCGAGCTGGCCCGCGCGCTGGCCACCGAGCCCACCCTGCTGCTGCTCGACGAGGTCATGGCGGGCCTGACCGCGACCGAGACGGAAGCCATGGTCGGGCTCATCCGGCGGATCAACGAGTCCGGAGTGTCCGTCCTCCTCATCGAGCACAATATGCGCGCCGTGATGTCGCTGTCCCACCGGATCGCGGTGCTCTCCTTCGGCGAGAAGATTGCCGAGGGAGCGCCCGCCGCCGTCGCCGGCCATCCGCGGGTGATCGAGGCCTACCTGGGCGAGGACTATGAGCACGCTGCTCAGGCTTGACGGCGTCGAGGCCGGCTACGGCGACCTGACCGCGGTGAGCGGCGTGACCCTCGAGGTGCGCCGTGGAGAGATGGTGGCGCTGATCGGCTCCAACGGGGCGGGCAAGACCACCACGCTGCGGGCGATCTCGGGGCTTCTCCCGCTGCGCCGCGGCTCCATCGAACTGGAGGGCCGGCGGCTGGTGGGGCTCAGACCGGCCGAGATCGTGGCCCGCGGCATCGCGCATGTGCCGGAGGGGCGCCAGCTCTTCCCCTCGATGACCGTGCTGGAGAACCTGGACCTGGGCGCCCGCACGCCCGAGGCCCGGGCTCGGAAGGGGGAGAGCCTGACCTGGGTGTTCGAGCTCTTCCCCCGCCTGGGCGAGCGGCGGCGGCAGCTCGCCGGCACCCTGTCGGGGGGCGAGCAGCAGATGTGCGCCATCGGCCGTGGGCTCATGGCGCGTCCGACCCTGCTCATGCTGGACGAGCCGAGCCTCGGATTGTCGCCGGTCATGGTCAAGGCCATCTTCCAGAACCTGGAGCGGATCAACCGTGAGGGCACGACCATCCTCTTGGTGGAGCAGAACGTGCTGCGCTCGCTCCAGCTCTGCCACCGGGGGTATGTCCTCGAAAACGGGCGCATCACGCTCGACGGCCCGCGCGACCACCTCCTGGCGAGCGGCCACATCAAGCAGGCCTACCTGGGTCTCTAGCCCTAGCGGTCCCGGGCCCCGCCGGGCCCGAGGGGTGCGGCCCCTTGCCCTTGCCAAAATCTTGGGCAAATCAGGAAAAGAACAAGCAGAATGGACCTATGCGTGGCAGCGGCCGCTCCAGCCGATCGGCTGGGGGGTAGGCGGGGCCCGAGCCGTGCTCCGGTCGGTCCGCGTCTTCCTCCTTGCCTTCACCCTGATCGCCCTGCCCCTGGGCGTGCTGGCCTGGGCGGGGATCGGGGCGTCCATGCGCCAGCTTGCCCACGCCCGCGAGGTGGCGGCCGAGCAGACTCTGGGCGCCGTGGCCGCCCTGCTCGCCGACACGCAGGAAGGATTGCGCCGTGAGGCGGTGTTGCTCGCGCGCGACCCCGGCATCATCGAGGGCGCCGTCAAGGGCGACTGGGCCACCTTGGCCCGCGGCGCTTCCCCGCGCATCCTGGCCGTCACCCGCGAGGGTTTCGCCGATCTGGTTGTGGTGCGCGACCTCCGCGGCTCGCCGCTGGTCCAAGTCCCCGCCATGCCGCCGCTGGCGCTGCCCGCCATTCCCCCCGTCGTCGAGCCTACCGTCGCGCTCCGCGTGGTGAACGGCCGTCCGTACTTCCTCGCCGCGGCCCCGATCTTCGCCGGCGCGTCGCCACAGGACGGCGCGCGGGTGCCCGTGGGGTTGGTCGTCGTCGGCCGGCGATTCGAGGCGCTCGGGCGGCTGACCGATCGGGTTCCCGCCCGACCCGGCGTGCTGTTCGTGGCCGGCGACCGCCTGCTGGGCTCGACGCGCCCCGACGCGCCGCTCGACGGATGGACGGCCACGCTCGGGCGGGGCGGCGTCACGCTCGGCCGCGAACCGTTCATCCTGCGGCCGCTCGGCGCCGCCGCGGCCGGCTCACCGGACGGCTCGCTCTGGGCGTTGGTCCCCGACGGCGAGTTCCGCCACGCCCAGCGCAAGCTTTGGCTCGGGCTCACGGCGCTGCTCGGCGCCGCCGCCCTGATCCTCGCCGCATGGGTGGCCATGCTGACCCGCCGAGGGGGTGGTCGCGGGCGGAGCCTGGCGGACGGGCCCCGGCCCGAGGGCTGGCGGCAGGCGCTCGAGCGCCGAAACCGCGAGCTTGAGGCGCTCAACGCCATCGCGGTCACCATCGGTCGAAGCGCGGACCTCGTGAGCACGGCCGAGGAGACGCTCGACGTTGTCCGCGGCGTGGCCCGGATGGATGTGGGCGCCGTCTACCGGCTCGACGCCACGGCCGGTCGCCTGGTCCTTTTGGCGCAGCGCGGCCTCAGCGCCGAGCAGGAGGAGCGCATCCGGGTCCGTCCCGTGGACGGCAGCCATATCGGCGAGGCCGCCCGCATCGGCCAGGTGCAGGTCGTCCATCTCGACGTGGCTCCGCCAGCCGAGTCGGCCCTGCGCGAGATGGCGGTCGCCCGGGAGCACCGCACCCAGCTCGCCCTGCCGATTCCCGTCAAGGACCAGACCTGGGGCGTCATGGCCCTGATCTCCCAGGAGAAGCGGGACTTCACCGCGGACGAGCTGGCGGTTCTGGATGCCGTGGCCCACCACGTCGGGCTGGCCGTCGAGCGGGCCCAGCTGCGCGAGACCGCGGCGGCGCGGCTCAATCGGCTCGAGGCCCAGCGCCAGATCGAGCGGCACATCTCGGAGCAGTTGGACCTGGAGCAGCTCCTGGTGCTGGTGGCCAACGCAGCGTTGCGGCTGATCGGCGGCTCGATTTCGATCGTCTACCTGCGCGAGGGCGACATGCTGTGCCCGCGCGCCTGGGCTCAGATCGGCAGCTGGATCCGGGACGTGCGTGTGCCCGTGGGGGCCGGCGTCGCGGGCACCGCCGTGGCGACCGGTCGCGGCCTCATCGTCAATGACTACGCCCACTCGCCGCTGGCGATCCCGCCCTTCAACAACGCGAGCCAGCGCCTGCTGGCGCAGCCCCTCGTGGCGGGAGCGCGCGCGCTGGGCGTCATCGTGATCAGCCGCGACGAGGCGGCGGAGCCGTTCACCGAGGACGACCTGTCCACCGTGGCCGACTTCGCCACCCAGACCGTGGTGGCGCTGGACAACGCGCGGCTGTTCGCCGAGGCCAAGCGCACCGTGGACGAATACCAGGCGCTCCTCGAGGTGGGCGGGCTGATCGCCTCCACCCTCGACGTGGACCGCGTGCTCGACCTCATCGTGGACCGCTGCCAGGCGCTGATGGGCGTCAGGGCCGCGGGCATCTTCCGAATGGACGCCGAGACGGGCTGCCTGGTCCATTCCCGCGGCAAGGGGCTGTCGGCCGAGTACGTCGAGGGCATCCGGATCCGCGTGGGCGAGGGGACCGCGGGGCGCGCGGTCGAGGAGATTGCTCCGGCGTGGTCCGCCGACACGCTGACCGACCGGTCCTTCGAGGTGAGCGATGAGACCCGGGCGCTCGTGGTCCGTGAGGGGTACCGGGCCGTGCTCTCCGTGCCCGTGGTGATCAAAGGCCAGCCCTTCGGCGCGCTGGCCGTGTACTGGTGGGAGCCCCACACCCCGTCGCCGGGCGAGCTCGCGCTCATGACGGCGCTGGCGGGGCAGGCGGCGGTGGCGCTGGAAAACGCGCGGCTCTTCGCCGAGGCCAAGCGCAGCGCGGCCGAGTACCAGGCGCTCTTCGAAGTGGGCGCCCTGGTGGGCTCCATCCTGGACGTCAACCGCGTGCTGGACCTGATCGTGGACCGATGCCGCGCGCTGCTGGGCGTCGCCGGCGCCGGCGTGTTCCGGCTGGACCCGGCCGGCGGCTATCTGAGCTATGAGCGCGGTATCGGGCTGTCGCCCGAGTTCGTGCGGGCGCTGCGGGTAGAAGTCGGGGAAGGAACCACGGGCAAGGCCGTTGAACAGCGCGCTCCCGTGTGGACGGCGGACCTGCTGGCCGATCCCTTCATCCCGTTGAGCGCCGACACGCGCGCCCTGGTCGAGCGCGAAGGCTACCGGGCGGTGCTCTCGGTGCCGATCCTGGCCCAGGGCGCGGCCCACGGCGTCCTGGCCGTGTATTGGTGGGAGACCCACACCCCGTCGCCGTCCGAGATCGCGCTCATGACGGCGCTGGCGGGGCAGGCGGCGGTGGCGCTGGACAACGCCCGCCTCTACGAAGCCCTCGAGGTGCGCGCCAACCGCCTGCGCGCCTTGGCGCGCCTGGCCCACGTGGTCTCCTCGTCGCTCGACATGGACGAGGTGCTGGCCACCATCGCGCGGGCGGCCGCGGAGCTCACCAACGTGCCGCTGGCGGGATTCTGGATCGCCAACGAGACGGCCCGCACGCTCGAGCTGCGCGCTCTGTCCGACGAGGCCATGGCGGCCGATTTCCCCCACAAGGTGATGCGCTACGACGAGAGCGCGATCGGATGGGTCGCCACCCACCGACGCCCGCTGGACATCCCGGACGTCCTGACCGATGCCCGCTTCGTGGCGAAGGAGTGGGCCGGCACGCACGGCCTGCGGAGCTTCTTCGCCGCGCCCATCGTCTTCCAGGACTCGCTGCTGGGCGTGCTCGCCCTCAACGGCCGCACACCGCTGCGCCCGGGCCCCGACGACCTGCAGCTGCTGGACACCTTCGTCGCCCAGGCGGGCGTCGCCATCCGCAACGCGCGCCTGTACGCGGACACGGCGACCCGCCTGGCGCAGACCCGGGCGCTGCTGGAAGTCGCCGAGATCCTCAACTCGACCCTGGAGCCGGGACGGGTGCTCAAGCCTGTGGCGATCAAGATCGGCCAAGTCTGCCGGGTCGACCGCTGCAGCATCGAGCGGTGGGACGGCGACCGCGTGATCCCGCTCATGTCCCAGTTCGCCGACGGGCGCACGCAGCCCGGCCTTTGGACGGCCTTCACCGCTATGACGGCCTACTCGCCGCGCGAGATCCCGCTCCACGCCCAGGCCATCGCCACGCGCCGGCCGGCGGTGATCCCCGACACCACCCAGACGGACCTGATCCCGCGGGAGTGGATCGACACGTTCGGGATCAAGTCCTGCATGGTGGTGCCGCTGATCCGCCAGGACGAGGTCATCGGCGTCATGACGCTGGACTACGCCGAGCGGGCTACTGCGTTCGAGCCCTGGCAGCTGGAACTCGCCATGGCCATCGGCGTCCAGGTGGCGCTGTCGATCGAAAACACGCGGCTGTACGTCGAGGCGCAGGAGCGGCTCAAGGAGACGAGGGCGCTGCTGGCGGTGGGCCAGGCGCTGTCCCAGCCGGGCTCGGCCGTTGAGGTGATGCGGCGCGCGGCGCGGGAGATGGCGCGCGCCTTCGGCGCCGACATGGTGGGCGTCTACGAGCTGGACGAGCGGAAGGAAGCGCTGGTCCCAATGGCGGGCTACCGCGTGCCGAAGGAGGTGCGCGAGGCGTTCCTCACGCGGCCCTTCGTCCTCTCGCAGTTCCCGGCGATCCAGGACGTCTGGCGCCGGGGGCGCGCCGTCTGGTCGGGGGACTTCAAGAACGACCCGCGCTTCGGCCCGGCCAACTTCGAAGGCCTCGAATCCCATTCAGTGCTGTTCGCCCCCACCTCGGTGCGGGGCGTAACGGTGGGCGCCCTCTTCCTCGTCTGGTGGGCCGCGGGCCGGCAGTTCCAGCCCGAGGAGATCCGGCTCATCGAAGGCGTGGCCGCCCAGGTGGGCCTGGCCATGGAGAACGCCGAGCTGGCCCGCCGAACGCAGCTCAAGCTCAACGAGACCGAGACCCTGCTCTCCGTGAGCCAGACGCTGTCCTCGACCCTGGACCTGGAGCGGCTGCCGCGGCAGTTCCTGCGCCACGTGGTCCAGGCCCTGGGCGCGGACACCGCGGGGATCTGGCTGCTCGAGGAAGATGGGGAATGGCTGCGGCCCTTCGTCGGGTACCATGTCCCGTCCGACAAGCTCGAGCGCCTGCGCACGCTCAGGCTGTCCATCGTGCGCGACCCCTTCTACGCCGAAGCCGCGCGGACCCGCCAGTCGGTGGTCTCCACCGACGTGATGGGTGACCCGCGGATTCCGCAGTCGGTGCGCGACGCCGAGGGCCAGAGCACCCAGCTCTTCGTTCCCATCGTGGCCAAGGACCGGATGATCGGCGGCTTCGCCGCCATTTGGTGGGACCGCGCCCGGCCGCTCTCCGAGAGCGAGCTGCGGCTGATGGAGGCCATCGCGAGCCAGGTGGGCGTGGCGCTCGAGAACGCGCGCCTCTTCCTCGACAACCAGCGGCGGGTCGAGGAGCTGTCGGTGCTCCACGAGCTCTCCCGGGCCGTCACCGGCCAGCTCGACCAGGCGCAGGTGGTCGAGGCCGCCCGCCAGCAGGCGGCGCGCGTGCTGGACACCCGGCACATGGCCGTCGTGCTGTATGACGAGACCCGCCAGGAGTTCGAGCGTGTCTTGAGGACGAAGGACGGGATCTCCGACACGACCCCGCGTGGCGCGTCTCTGTCGGAGGCCGGGCTGCTGGCCGCTGTCCTCGGCGACCGGCGGCCGGTCAGGACCGAAGACTACGCGGCGGAATGCCGGCGCCGCGGCATCAGCCCCATCGAGAGCTCGGTCGGCCTTCCGCACTGGCTCGGCGTTCCCATGCTGGCCGGGGAGCAGCTCCTGGGTGTCGTCGTCCTGCGCGCCGCCGAGCGCCCGTTCACGGAGGCCGACGAACGGCTGCTGGCCAATATCGCCGGGCTCGCGGCCCTGGCGCTGCGCAGCGCGCGGCTCTACGAGGAGCGGGCGCGCGCATTCGGCGAGCTGGCGGCGGCCCAGGACCAGCTCGTGCGGACGGAAAAGCTGCGCGCGCTGGGCGAGATGGCCTCGGGCGTGGCCCACGACTTCAACAACGTGCTCGCCTCCATCCTGGGCCGGGCCCAGCTCCTCCTCGAAAAAGTGGAAGAGCCCAAGGCGCGCCGGTGGCTTCGGGTGATCGAGCGCGCGGCCATGGACGGCGCGCGGACCGTGCGGCGGCTGCAGGACTTCACCCGCATCCGGCGCGATCAGCCCGTGGTCTCGGTGGACCTCAACCAGGTCATCCAGCACGTGCTCGAGGCCACGGAGTCGACCTGGCAGCAGCAGGCCCGAAGCCGGGGCATCAACATCGAGGTGGCGACGGCGCTGGCCACCCCGCTGCCCCGGGTCGCCGGGGACCCGGCCGAGCTCCGCGAGGCCCTGACCAACCTGATCCTGAACGCCGTGGACGCCATGCCCCGTGGGGGGCGACTGACCCTGACCACGGCCGCCGCGGGCGGCCGCGTCGAGGTGACCGTGGCCGACACGGGGATCGGGATCCCGGAGGGCGTCCGGCAGAAGATCTTCGATCCCTTCTTCACGACCAAGGGACCGCGGGGCACGGGGCTGGGGCTCAGCATGACCTATGGTATCCTCTCCCGCCACGGCGGCCAGATCACGGTTGAGAGCGAGGAGGGCCGTGGCACCACGTTTCATCTCGTATTCCCCCCCGCCGAGGAGATCGCCGAGGTGGCGGCGGAGCCGGCGCCCGCGCAGCCGGCGGCTCCGCTGCGCTGCCTCGTGGTGGACGACGAGACGGTCGTGGGCGAGGTGCTGGGTGACATGCTCATGGCGGCGGGGCAGAGCGTGGTCGTTGTGACGAGCGGCCAGGAGGCCATCGCGCGCTTCAAGGCCGAGCCCTTCGACGTGGTCTTCACCGACTTGGCGATGCCCGGCATGACCGGCTGGGAGGTGGCGCGCGCCGTCAAGGACCTGGCCCCCGCCGTGCGGGTGGGGCTGGTGAGCGGCTTCGGCGTCGAGGTGTCGGCCGCGGACCTCCAGGCTCACGGCGTGGACCTCGTGCTGGCCAAGCCGCTCAAGATCCCGGACGTTCTGCGCGCCCTCGATTCGCTGCGGGCGGGAGCGGGCAACCAGAAGAGGGAGACGGAGCCATGACGAGCCCGATCATCACCGAGGCGGTCCGCGCCCTCGTCGACCGCAAGGATCTCTCGCGCATCGAGGCGGCCGCGGCTATGGAGGCCATCATGTCCGGGGCCGCCACCAACGCCCAGATCGCCGCCTTCCTCACGGCGCTGCGGATGAAGGGAGAAACCGTCGAGGAATTGATCGGGTTTGCGCAAGTGATGAGACAGAAGGCGGTCAGGGTGCGCATCCACGGCTCGGACCTGGTCGGCCAGACGGGCACCGACCGCGAGATGCTGCTCGACACGGCCGGCACCGGCGGCGACGCCTCGGGCACGTTCAACGTGTCCACGGCGACGGCCTTCGTGCTGGCTGGAGCGGGGCTCAAAGTCGCCAAACACGGCAACCGGTCGGTCTCGTCCCTCTGCGGCTCGGCCGACGTGGTCGAGACGCTGGGCATCAACATCGAGCTCCCGGCGGCCAAGGTCGCCCGCTGCGTGGACGAGGTGGGCATCGGCTTCCTCTACGCGCCGCTGCTCCACACGGCCATGAAGCACGTGATGGCGGCCCGGCGCGAGATGGGCATCCGGACCGTCTTCAACATGCTGGGCCCGCTCACCAACCCCGCCGGCGCCAACGCCCAGGTCATCGGCGTCTACTCGGCGGCCCTCATCGAGCCGCTGGCCCGGGTGCTGGCCGAGCTGGGCACGATCCGCGCCTTCGTGGTCCACGGCGCCGACGGGCTGGACGAGATCTCCAACACGGGCGAGAGCCAGATCGCCGAAGTCCACGAAGGCGTCGTCAGGCTGAGCCGGGTCCGCCCCGAGGACTTCGGCATGCCC
This sequence comes from Methylomirabilia bacterium, assembly GCA_041493605.1. Taxonomy (GTDB): domain Bacteria; phylum Methylomirabilota; class Methylomirabilia; order Rokubacteriales; family CSP1-6; genus DASSSH01. The sequence continues at coordinate 2,668 of JBGPZD010000068.1, read as the reverse complement.
CGCGCGACCGTGGCCGAGCTTCAGGGCGGCGACCGCGAGGAGAACGCCCAGATCATCCGCCAGGTCCTGTCGGGCGAGCACGGCCCCAAGCGCGACATCGTGCTGATGAACGCCGCCGCCGGGCTGGTCGTGGGCGGCAAGGCCCGCGACCTCAAGGAAGGCGTGGGGCTCGCCGCCCAGTCCATCGACTCAGGGGCGGCGGGCCGCAAGCTGGCCGCCCTGATCGAGCTGTCCCAGCGCCTGGCGGCCGAAAAGTCCGCCTAGCCCGTCCGCCGCGACCGCGGTCGGAGGGCATTGACCACGGGCCGGCCGGGCGGGTAGAATACCCCCGGTCGCCGTAACTGCCTGTCGGTCCTGGTCTGAATCCAGTTGGATCGCTCCCCGAGGGGCGCCGAGCGGCTGGAACAGTTCTAGAACACTAGGAGCGGGAGTGGAGAATTGAAAACCCGGGTGCCGCGCTACCACCAGATCGCCCAGAGCCTGCGCGAGCGCATCCAGGCCGGCACGCCGGCCCCGGGGCAGCGCCTCGACAACCAGCGCAGCCTGGCCCGCGAATTCGGTGTCACCCTCATGACCCTGCGCCAGGCGCTGGAGCTGCTCGAGCGCGACGGGCTCATCACACGGCGCCATGGGCTCGGCACCTTCGTGGCGCGACCCTCGATCGACTACGACATTCTCCACCTTCGCGCCCTCGCCGGGGACCTCACGGCGCTCGGCGAGAACGTGGCCACGCGATTCCTCCGCGGCGCATTCGCGCGCGCAGACCGGCGCGTGGCGCGGGAGCTCGGGTTGCGGCCCGGCGATCGCGTCTTCCTGCTCGAGCGCCTGCGCCTGGTGGACGGCCTGCCGATGAGCTTCCAGGCCTCCTACCTTCCGGCATCCGTCGGTGAGGAGGTCGCCAAGGCCGACCTGGTCGCGACGCCGCTGCGCCAGGTGCTGTCATTCAAGCTGGGCATCGAGATCAGCGGCGCGCGCGAGACCGTCTCGGCCGTGCACCTCGCGGGGCGCGCCGCGCGCGAGCTCGGCTGCCGGCCCGGCGCGGCCGCCTTCCGCTCCGACCGCGTCTCCATAGGGCCCGACGGCGCGGCCATCGTCTACGACCGGGTGTTCATTCCCGGCGACCGGTTCAGAATCACCCGAGAGCTGCAATATGGCGGATTGAACGGGCATCCCGATGAGCGCTTGCGCGAAGAGGCCACTCGGTGACACGGGCGTCCCGATGAGCGCCTTGGGCGCGAAGAGGCCAAACCGCCCAACCGAGAAGACTCACATTTAAGCGAGACAAACGGAGCACTTCATGAAGATCTTGGTCATGGTCAAGCAGGTGCCGGACACGGCGACCCTGGTGAAGATCGCGGCCGACGCCAAGACGATCGACACGGCCGGCATCACCTGGATCGTGTCGCCCTACGACGAGTACGCGGTCGAGGAGGCGCTGCGCATCAAGGAGAAGCGCGGCCAGGGCGAAGTGGTCGCCGTGTCGCTCGGCCCCGACCGCGTCAAGGAAACGCTGCGCTCCTGCCTGGCCATGGGGGCGGATCGCGCCATCCACCTGCTGGATCCGGCCTGGGACGGCGGCGACACCCTCACGACGGCCCGGGCCCTGGCGGCGGTGATCAAGCAAGAGGCCCCGGCCCTGGCCTTCTTCGGCCGCCAGGCCATCGACGATGACATGGCCTCGGTCGGCGCCCAGGTGGCCGAGATCCTCGGCTGGCCCTGCGCCTCCTGGATCATGGAGGAGGCCGTGGACGAGGCCGGCAAAACGGTGCGCGTGGGGCGCCAGGTCGAGGGCGGACTCGAGGTGTTCGACCTGCCGCTGCCCGCGCTGGTGTCGGCTCAGAAGGGATTGAACGAGCCCCGCTACCCGACGCTCAAGGGCATCATGGGAGCAAAAAAGAAGGAGATCAAGGATGTGAAGGCGGCCGACCTCGGCATTGCCCTCGAGCCACCGGGGCTGTCGGTGCTGAGGCTCGAGGCCCTGCCGCCCCGGCCGCCCGGGCGCATCATCCCCGGCGAGCCGGCCGAGGCCGTGAAGGCCCTGGTTCGCGCCCTGCGCGAAGACGCCAAGGCAATCTAGAAAACGGAGACCGACGACTATGGCAGGCGCGATCTGGTGCGTGGTGGAGGACGACCGGCAGGGCCGCCCCAAGAAGGTGGTGGCCGAGGTGCTGGGCGAAGCCGCCCGGCTGGCGGGACCGATGGGCTCGCAGGTCGAGGCGGTGTGGCTGACCGACCGGGCGACCCCCGAAGGCCTGAAGCAGCTCGGTGAGTGGGGCGCCAAGCGGGTGTGGCTGGTGGAGAACGCCGCCCTCATGCCCTACCGTGGCGAGGTGTGGACGCCCGTGATCGCTGAGCTCGTGACGAAAGAGAAGCCGCAGGCCGTGTTCGCCGCGGTGACGACGCGGCAGCGCGAGATGATGGCGCGCCTGGCCGCGCGGCTGGGCGGGGGGCTGTCGGCGGACTCCACGGGCCTGGCGCTGGAGGACGGCAAGCTGGTCGCCACCCGGCCGATCTACGGGGGCAAGCTGCTGTCCAAGGTGATTTGGGCCAAGACACCGTGGCTGGCCACGCTCAGGCCCAACGTGTTCAGGCCGGCGGATTCCCAGCCCGGGGCGTCGGCGGCGGTCGAGAAGCCGGCCGTGAATCTCCCGGCCGCCACCATGAGCCT
>JBGPZD010000072.1:0-11973 GCA_041493605.1 Methylomirabilia bacterium | reverse complement strand
CTGCGGAGACTCACGAATGCGACTGCTGATCACCGGCATCACGGGGTTCGTCGGGAGCTACATGGCGGAGTACGCCCTGGCGCAGGGCGCCGAGGTGTTCGGCTCGAGCCGCTGGCGGAGTAAGACCGAGAACATCGAGCATCTGCGCCCGAAGATCACCTTGATCGAGTCGGACCTTCGGGACCTGTCCTCGGTCCGGATGCTGCTCGAGACCGCCAACCCGACCCACGTGGTGCACCTGGCCGCCCAGAGCTTCGTCGGCGCGTCCTGGCAGACGCCGGCCGAAACCCTGTCGACCAACATCATCTCCCAGGTGAATCTCCTCGAGGGCATCCGCGGGCTCAAGATGTCGCCGCGCTTTCTCGCCGTGGGCAGCAGCGAGGAGTACGGCCTGGTCTACGAGGACGAGCTGCCGATCAAGGAGAGCAACCCGCTGCGGCCCTTGTCCCCGTACGCGGTGAGCAAGATCGCCCAGGACATGATGGGCTACCAGTACTTCAAGAGTTACGGCATGCCGATCATCCGAACCCGCGCCTTCAACCACGAGGGCCCGCGGCGGGGCGACGTCTTCGTGACCTCCAACTTCGCCAAGCAGATCGCCGAGGTCGAGGCGGGCCTTCGGGAGCCCGTGGTGTTCGTCGGCGACCTCAAGCCCCGGCGCGACTACTCCGACGTCCGCGACATCGTCCGGGGCTATTGGCTCTTGCTCGAGCAGGGGGAGCCGGGCGAGGTGTACAACCTCTGCTCGGGGCGCTCCTGGGCGATCCAGCAGGTGCTCGATTTCCTCCTCGAGCAGGCCACGGTCAAGGGCATCACCATCAAGATTGACTCGGCCCGGCTGCGCCCGTCCGACGTCATGATCCTCGAGGGGGACTTTTCGAAGATGGAGAAGGCGACGGGCTGGAGGGGGGAGATCCCCTTCGAGCGCACCCTCCGGGACCTCCTCGGCTACTGGCGCCAGCGCACCTGGTCCTCATCGCGCTGACCGCGCTTCGGCGACGCCCGCCATGAGAGTGGCGCTGGTCCACGACTGGCTCACTGGGATGCGCGGGGGTGAACGGTGTCTCGAAGTCTTCTGTGAGCTCTTCCCCGAGGCGGATCTCTACACGCTCCTGCACGTCCCCGGCTCCGTGGCGCCCGTCATTGAGCGGCGGCGCCTGATCACGTCGTTCATCCAGCGGCTGCCGGACGCCGCGCGCCGCTACCGGTCCTACCTGCCGCTGTTCCCCGCGGCCGTTCGGTCCTTCGACCTGCGCGGCTACGACCTCGTGCTCTCGTCGAGCCACGCCGTCGCCAAGGGGGCGCGGGTGCCGCCGGGTGCCCTGCACGTCTGCTACTGCTACACTCCGATGCGCTATGTCTGGGATCTCTACGACGAGTACTTCGGCCCGCGCGCGGGCCTGCTCACCCGGGCCCTCATGCCCCCCGTGGCGGCCGCGCTGCGCCGCTGGGACCGCCGGACGGCCGCGGGAGTCCATCATTTCGTCGCGATCTCCCGCTTCGTGGCCGACCGCATCCGCCGGGCCTACGGCCGCGAGGCCGACGTGATTTACCCGCCCGTGGACGTCTCGCGTTTTCGCCTCGAGGAGGCGCCCGGCGAGTTCTACCTCGTCGTATCGGCCCTGACCCCCTACAAAAGGGTAGATTTGGCGGTGGAGGCGGCCAACCGCCTGCGCGCGCGGCTCGTGGTGGTGGGAACCGGCCCTGAGGAGAAACGGCTGCGGCAGCTGGCGGGGCCCACGGTGGAGTTCCTGGGCTGGCGGAGCGACGCCGAGGCGGCCGAGCTCTACGCGCGCAGCCGCGCCCTGCTCTTCCCCACGCTCGAGGATTTCGGGATCACGCCGCTCGAGGCCATGGCCGCGGGCCGGCCGGTCATCGCGCTGGGGCAGGGCGGGGCGCTCGAGACCGTCGTGCCGCCGGGCGGCGCCGAGCCGCCCACGGGCCTGTTCTTCGAGCGCCAGACGGTGGAGGACCTGGTGGGGGCGATCCGGCGCTTGGAATCCGGCGCCGTCCACTTCGAGCCCAAGGCCCTTAGGAAACGGGCCGAGGCCTTCGACCGGCCCCTCTTCAAGGAGCGCATCCAGTCGTACATCCGGGCGAAGATCGCGGAGCGGGGCGGATGCTGAAGGCCCACTCGCGGCTCCTCGAGCAGGTCATGCTGGTCGGGGACCTCGTGCTCGTGGCCGGTTGCTGGCTGCTCGCCTACGTGCTCCGCTTCTACGTGCTGGCGTATCCGCCGCTCCGGTTCAGCGACGTCCCCCCGGTCGGGCCGTACCTGCTGCTGCTGGCGCCCATCCTGATCGTCTGGGGGTTGTCCTTCCGCGCCTTCGATCTCTACCGCCCGCGGCGCATCGGCTCCCACCTCTCCGAGGCCGCCGACATCGCCAAGGCCTCCACCATGGGCGCCCTGGTCCTGGTCGCGATCATGACGTTCTTCTTCCGCCAGTACGACTACTCCCGCGTCGCGATTCTGTACTTCTGGGTGCTGTCGATCGCCGTGGTGTGGTTCTCCCGCGCCGCCTTCCGCGAAGTGCTGCGCTTCGCCCGCCGGCGCGGCTACAACCTGCGCTACGCCGTCGTGGTGGGCGAAGGGGAGCTGGCCGGCGCCGTGACGCAGCGGATCCAGTCTCGGCCCGACGTGGGCATCCAGATCCTGGGCGTGGTCAGCGACGACAAGGAGGGCGGGGGCGGGGCCCGCTGGCTGGGCGGCTACGCCGACCTGCGCCGGGTGCTCGACAGCCATCCGGTGGACCAAGTCATTCTCTGCCTCGCCCACGAAGACTACGGGCGGCTGCCCGGGCTGCTGGAGGCCATCGGCGATGAGCCGGTCACCATCCACGTGGTCCCGGATCTCTTCCGCTTCACCTCCCTGCGCGGCGGGGTGGAGGAGTTCGAGGGCATGCCGTTCGTCCACCTTCGCGAATCGCCGCTGCACGGCTGGAGCCAGCTGGCCAAGCGCGCCTTCGACCTCGCCTTCTCCCTGGCCGCGCTGGCGCTGCTCTCGCCCGTGCTGTTGGGCCTCGCGGCGGCGGTCAAGCTCACCTCGCCGGGGCCGGTCTTCTACGGGCAGGAGCGCATGGGGCTGGACGGCCAGCGCTTCCGGATGCTCAAGTTCCGCACGATGCGGATGGACGCCGAGGCCCAGACGGGCCCGGTGTGGGCCGCCGCGGGGGATCCCCGGCGCACGTCCATCGGGACCTTCCTGCGCCGCTTCAGCCTGGACGAGCTGCCCCAGTTCATCAACGTGCTCCGCGGCGAGATGAGCGTGGTGGGGCCGCGGCCCGAGCGCCCCGTGTTCGTCGAGCGCTTCCGGCAGACCGTGCCGGGCTACATGCTCCGCCACAAGGTCAAGTCGGGCGTGACGGGCTGGGCCCAGGTGCACGGGCTGCGGGGCAACACCTCGCTCGAGAAGCGCATCGAGTACGATCTCGAGTACATCGAGCAGTGGTCCTTCTGGCTCGACCTCAAGATCATCGGCCTGACCGTCGTGCGCGTGATCTTCGACCGGAACGCCTATTGACGTGACCGCGCTCCGCCGCTTCCTCGTCGCGGCATTCGTTCTCGGGCTCGGCTTGTCCATCACGCTCTCGGAGACCGCGCTCGCGCTGCTGACCGCGCTCTGGCTGTGCGGGCTGAGGTCGCCCGACGGGCGCGCCCAGGCGCGGTGGCCGCTGGCCGGGCCGGTGTTGGCTCTCAGCGGCGCCACCGTGCTCTCGGCGCTGGCCTCGGGGCACCCCGCCTCGAGCCTGATGGCCGCCAAGGGACTGCTGCTGGTCGCGGCGCTCTACGTCACCGCCGATTTCCTCGAGGGCGCCGCCGCGGCCGACCGGTTCCTCTCCGGCCTGGCCTTGGTCGTAGCCGTTGCAGCGGCGGCAGGGCTGGTGCAGGTGACGCTGTGCCCCGGTCAGGAGCCCGACTACGGCTGGCCGGCGTGGCTCTACCACCGTTGCTACCGTGCCCGGGGCTTCTTCAGTATCTACATGACCCTGGCAGGAGTCTTGACCTTGACGCTGCTGGCCATTTTGCCGAGGCTCCTGCCGGGGCGCGGCTTCCGCACGTGGTCGGCGGTGACCTGGCTGCTGAGCCTGGCCGGCCTCATCGCCACCTTCACCCGCGGCGCATGGTTGGGCTTGGGTGCCGGGGTGCTGTCCCTGCTGCCCGCGGCCCGGCGCGGACGCTGGCCCGTGGTGCTCGGGCTGCTGCTGCTGGTGGCCGCCGTCCTGGCGGCCCCGTATCAGGTGCGTGTCCGCTTCCCGAGGCTCGAGGAGCTGCGCCACCGGGTGCTCAGCATGGCCGATCCCCACGAGGTCGGCGTCACCGAGCGCCTGTACCTGTGGCGCAGCGGTCTGGCCATGTGGCGCGAGCACCCGTGGCTCGGGGTCGGACCGGGCGGTGTCAAACGCGATTACGTGAACTACGCGCTGGCCGAGGCGGCCAAGAAGCGCACCGGCCACGTGCACAATACGCCGCTTCAGATCCTGGTCGAGCGGGGTGTCCTCGGGCTCGCGGCCTGGCTCTGGCTATTCGGCGCGTTCTACGCGCGCGCCACCGGGGTCTTGCGCCGGCTGCCGCGCGAGGCGGCGCGGGAGCGCGCCCTGGTGGCCGGAAGCCTGGCGGCGGTGACGGGCTTTCTCGTCGCGGGGCTGTCGGAGTTCAACTTCGGGGACTCGGAGGTCGTGATGGTCGCGTGGACCATCATGGCCCTGCCCTTCGTGGTCGAGGCGAACGCGCGGAGCGCGGGCTAGTAGACGGGGTAGGGCTCGGTCGAGGACCGGACCTTGACGAAGTATTCCTTGAAGCGGTTCAGATCGTTCTCGGATACCAGGTCGGACACCAGCACGCAGAGCAGTCCCTGCTGGCGCCACACGATGAGGCTGAAGCCGTTCTCTGTCCTCACCAGCGGCTTCCAGCGATCCACCTGCACGCGCCCGCGCTCGGGCAGCACCACGTTGCCGGTGGGCATGATCACGTAGGTGACCATGTGGCCGTCGGCGGCCTGGTAGGCCAGCTCGATGGCCCGGCGCCCCTCGACATAGGTCGGCTTGGCGTTGACGAGCCGGATGTCGTCGTCGCCCGTGAAGACCCAGTTGAGCGCGACGCCGCTCTCCTCCATGGCCCGGGGTAGGGCCGCCGGCACCACGTCGGGGCGCGACTCGCCCCAGAGGATGTTCCGGGCGTGCTCGGAGACCACGGCGCGCGACACCAGCTGCAGGGGGTCGCCCGCCGACGTATTGGGCAGGGACGGGGCGATCCAAAGGACCGCCACCATGGCGGTGGCCAGCGCCGAGACGGCCGGGGCCAGCCAGAGCGACCACCACGGGCGCCGCGTCGACTCGGGCTGGAGCGCCTGGACGACGGCCGCGCGCAGCATGGCCGAGGCCGGGTAGCGCGGCAGCCGCTCGCGCAGCTCCCGCCCCAGCTCCTCGTCGTCTCCGTATTGGTTATCCCGCTCGCTCGTCATCGCCTCAGGCCTTCGTGTCCGACTCGTAGTCCTTCAGGTACACCCTCAGCCGCTCCTTGGCCCGGAAGATCCGAGACTTCACCGTCCCCACCGGGCAGTCCATGATCCGCGCCACGTCCTCCAGGGCCAAGCCTTCGACCTCGGCGAGCAGGAGCGGCGTCATGAACTCCTCCGGGAGCCTGGCGAGGGCCCGTTCGAGGTCCATGTGGACCCCGGCCCGCTCGCTGTCCCGCTCAGGGGCGTCGTGGAACATCGGCGCCCCCCCTTCCGGAACCCCGTCCTCGGAGAGGGGCGCTTCGCGCTCCCGGAGCCGGTAAAAGGTCAGGAAGGTGTTTCTCAGTATCTGAAACAACCAGGCGCGGAGGTGGGTTCCCGGCTGGAAGCGATGGGAGAACCTCATGGCCCGGACATAGGTCTCCTGCACGAGGTCCTCGGCCTCCGACCCGTTCCGGGTCAGGTAGACGGCCAGGTTGTGCAGGGCGTCCAGATGCTGGAGGGCCTGCTGCCTGAACTCGTCGTCGGCCACGGGGACCTGGCCCGCTACCGCTCGAACCAGCGGCGGGGGAGGTCGGACTCGGCGACGTCGTGCTCGTCATCCAGGGCCGCCAGCAACTCCTGGATGGTCTGGTAGAGGACGGGGTGCTCCAGCTCGGGCGCCAGGTCGGCCAGCGGGCGGAGCACGAAGCGCCGCTCGTGCATGAGCAGGTGCGGGATGTGCAGGCGGTCGGGGCCGGCGACCACGCGGTCGCCGTAGAGCAGGATGTCGATGTCCAGCGGGCGGGGCGCGTAGCGCTGGTCCTCGGGTGTGCCCGGCCCCCTCCGGCGGCCGAGCAGGTCCTCAACCCCCTGGACCCGCCCCAGCAGCGCCATCGGCTCCAATTCGGTTTCCACCGCCACGACGCAGTTGAAGAACCAGCCCTTCTGATCCGGCTGCCCGCCCGGGCGCTGTTCCCAGGGCTCGGTCCGGTACAGCGGCGAGGCATCCACGAAGCGCAATTCGGGCATCGCCCGCAGCCGCTCCACGGCCTGGCGCAGGCACTCGAGCCGATCGCCCAGATTGGATCCCATCGACAGGAAGACGCGCGGCATCAGCGCCCGTCGCGGCGGCGGACAAGCTCGACGCCCGGGATACCCTGGAGCCCTTCCATGGGCGGCGTCAGCTTGCGCACCCGCACGCGGACCTCCTCGCAGGGGAACTCGGCCAGCAGCATCTGAGCCAGCCGGCCCGCCAGCCGCTCGAGCAGGTTCACCCGCTCCTTGGTGCACACCTCGACGATCCGGGCAGCCACCAGGCCGTAGTCCACGGTCGTCCGCAGGTCGTCCGAGGCCGCCGCGGGCCCCAGGTCCAGGCTCAGCTCCGCGTCGACGGAGAACCAGGCGCCCACGGTCTGCTGGGCCTTGGTCACTCCGTGGTGGCCGTAAAAGCGGACGTCTTCGAGACGGATCTTATCGGAGCTCAGAGCTTGAGCCCTTTGAGCCGCTCCATGGCCTCCCGGAGCCGCTTGGCGTCGATGGTCAGCGCGATGCGGTAGAAGCCCTCTCCCGACGGGCCGAACCCCACCCCCGGCGTCACCACGCAGCCGGCCTCCTCGAGGAGCCGGGCCGCGAAGGTCCGCGAGTCGAGCCCGCGCGGCACCGGCGCCCAGACGAAGAATGTGGCCTTGGGCACGTCCACCTCCCAGCCGAGCGCCTTGAGCCCGGCCACGACCACGTCCCGCCGGTCCTGGTAGGTGCGCCGGTACAGTTCGGGAATATCCTGAGATCCGGTGAGGGCGGCGATGCCCGCTTCCTGGACGGCCCCGAAGACGCCCGAGTCCACGTTGGTCTTGACCTTGCCCAGGCCGGCCACGGCCGCCGCGTTGCCCGAGCAGAAGCCGATCCGCCAGCCGGTCATCGAGTAGGTTTTGGACAGCGAATGGAACTCGACGCCGACCTCCTTGGCCCCCGGGATCTCGAGGAAGGAGGGCGGCCGGTAGCCGTCGAACCGGAGCTCGGAGTACATCGCGTCGTGGCAGACGATGATGCCGTGCATCCGCGCGAAGGCGACCACCCGCTCGAAGAACTCGCGGCCCGCCACGGCGCCCGTGGGATTGTTGGGGTAGTTGAGGTACATGAGCTTGGCGCGGCGGGCGATGTCGGCCGGCACGGCGTCGAGGTCGGGCAGGAACCCGTTCGCGCGCCCGAGGGGCATGAAGTGGACCTCGCCCCCGGCGAACCAGGTGCCCGCCGCGTAGACCGGGTACCCGGGATCGGGCACCAGCACGACGTCGCCGGGATTCACGAAGGCCAGCGGCATGTGCGCGGTGCCTTCCTTGGAGCCGATGAGGGCCAGCACCTCCGTGTCGGGGTCGAGCGTGACGCCGAAGCGCTGCCGGTACCAGGCCGCCACCGCCGCGCGAAACTCCGGCATGCCCTCGTAGGACGGGTAGCGGTGGTGCTCGGGATTTTCCGAGGCCCGCTTGAGCGCCTCGACGATGTGCGGGGGCGTCGGCAGGTCGGGGTCGCCGATCCCCATGTCGATGAGATCCGCGCCGCGGGCCCGGGCCTCGCGCTTCTTCGCGTCGATCTCGGCGAACAGGTAGGGCGGCAGCCGCTTCAGCCGCTCGGCCGGCTCCACGCGCTTGGGCGGTTGGGCCACGCTCGTCTCCTAGATCCTGATGACCGGGTTCTTGAGCGCCCCGATCCCTTCGATCCGCACCTCGACCTTGTCGCCGGGTTCCAGGGGGCCGATCCCGGCGGGCGTGCCCGTGGCGATGACGTCGCCGGGCAGGAGGGTCATCACCGCCGAGACACGGGCGACGATGTCCTCCACGGGGAAGATGAAGTTCTTGGTATTGGAGGCCTGCCGGCGCTCGCCGTTGACCCAGGTCTCGATGTCCACGCCGTTGGGGTCGATGTCGGTGGCGATGCACGGCCCCACCGGGCAGAAGCTGTCGAAGGCCTTGGCCCGCGTCGGCTGCCGGTCGCGCTCCTGGAGGTCCCGCGCCGTGACGTCGTTGAGGCACGTGTAGCCGAGCACGTATTCGCGGGCGCGCTCCGCCGGCACCGAGCGGCAGCGCTTCTTGATCACGACGGCCAGCTCGCCCTCGTAGTCCACGCGTCGGGACTGCGGCGGGAAGACGATGGGATCGTCGGGGCCGCAGAGGGCGGAGAGGGGCTTGAAGAAGATCCGCGGCTCGGCCGGGACGGGGAGGCTCATCTCCTCGGCGTGGTCCCGGTAGTTGAGCCCCACGGCCACGATCTTGGAGGGGACCACCGGGGCCAGCAGCACGGCCTGCCGCAGCGCGTACCGCTTGCGCGCCTTCTTGAACGTGCCGTACGGCGTGCCCGCGTACTCGACGATGTGGGTGCCCTCGAGGACGCCGTAGCGGGTCTTGCCCGCGGCCCGGAACCGGACGATCTTCATGCCAGGCCCAGGACGTCCTGCATGGAGTAGAGGCCTGGCCGCGCGGTGGCGATGAAGCGGGCGGCGCGGAGGGCGCCCAGGGCGAAGTTGTCCCGGCTGTGGGCCCGGTGCGTGAGCTCGAGCCGCTCGCCGAGCGAGCCGAAGCTCACCGTGTGCTCTCCGACCACGTCGCCCGACCGGAGCGAGGCGATCCCGATCTCCTTGCGCGTCCGTTCGCCCGGCAGGCCGTGCCGGCCGTACACCGCCGTCTTGGCGAGGTCCCGCCCGAGGGCCTGGGCCACGACCTCGGCCATGCGGAGCGCGGTGCCGCTCGGCGCGTCCTTTTTGAAGCGGTGGTGGGTCTCGGTGATCTCAACGTCGTAGTCGTCGCCCAGCATCCGCGCCATGTCGGCCAGGACGCGGAAGGCGACGTTGACCGCGACGCTCATGTTCGGCGACAGGAGCACGGGCGCGTCCTTGGCGAGGCGCTGGATCTCCTCGCGCTGGGCCACCGAGAAGCCCGTGGTCCCGATGACCGCACGGCCGCCCAGCCGGGCGACCAGGCGCAGATGGGCGAGGCTGGCGTCGGGGATGGAGAACTCGATGAGGAGCCGGTCCTTGCCGAGGGCGCCCTCGGGGTCGGCCGTGATGGGCACGTTGAGCCGCCCGACGCCCGCCGTTTCGCCGGCGTCCTTGAGGAGCGCCGGGTGCCCGGGCCCTTCCAGTGCCGCCACGAGGCGCAGCTCCGTGTCGTTCTGGAGCAGCGCGATAAGACGGCTTCCCATCCGGCCGGCCGCGCCGGCGATGACCACGTCCGTCATGGCAGTCCGGGTCAGCCCTTCAACAGGCCGTGCTGGACGAGGATCGCCTTGAGGCGCTGGCGGTTCGGCTCCGCCATGCGGCACATCGGCAGGCGGAACTCGGGCTCGATCATACCCATCATGGCCATGGCTTCCTTGACCGGGATGGGATTGGTCTCGATGAACATGGCCCGGCTGAGCGGGTAGAGCTTGAGGTGCAGCTCCCGGGCCAGCTTCCAGTCGCCCGCCAGGGCCGCGTGGGTCATCTCGGCGGTCTCGCGCGGCACGATGTTGGCGATCACCGAGATGACGCCGCGCCCGCCCACGGACATGAGGGGCAGGGTCAGGTTGTCGTCGCCCGAGAGCACGGTGAAGTCGGGCCCGCAGGTCAGGATGACCTGGGTCATCTGGTCGAGGGAGCCCGAGGCCTCCTTGACGCCCACGATGTTGGGGCAGTCCTTGGCCAGGCGCGCCAGCGTCTCGGTCTCCACGTTCACCGCGGTGCGGCCGGCGATGTTGTAGACGAGGATGGGGATGTCCACGGCCTCCGCGATGGCGCGGAAGTGGCGGTAGAGCCCCTCCTGGGTCGGCCGGTTGTAGTACGGGCTGACCACGAGGGCGCCCTGGACCCCGGCCTTCTTGGCGTGGCTGGTGAGGTCGATGGCCTCGGCCGTGGAGTTGGAGCCCGTGCCGGCGATCACCGTCACCCGGCCGCGCGCCGCCTCGGTCACGATCTCCACGACGCGCTTGTGCTCGTCGTGGGTGAGCGTCGGAGACTCCCCGGTGGTGCCGCACGGGACGATCGCGTCGGTCCCGTTCTTGACGTGGAACTCCACCAGCTCGCGGATCTTGGCCTCGTCCACCTTGCCGCCGCGGAACGGGGTGACCAAAGCGACGATGGAGCCCTGGAATGTGGCACGCATGGCTGCCTCCTTAATAAATTATGCTTGCCTCGGACGGCGGGGCGTTAACAGGCTGTTCGCCTCGCACGCGGGGGCCCCAGCCCCCGGCCGTGCTGCGGCTCGCCCTGCGCCCGCGACGTCCTGCGGCTCGCCCTGCCATTACTCGAGCGACTCGCCGGCGATCAGGTCTTCGTAGGTCTCGCGCCGTCTGATGATGCGGAAGTGGGCCGCTTCGACGAGGACCTCGGCGGCCCGCGGCCGCGCATTGTACTGGGAGGACATGGCGAAGCCGTAGGCGCCCGCGCTCATGACGGCGAGCAGGTCGCCCGCCGCGACCTCGGGCAGCTCCCGGTCCTTGGCCAGGAAGTCGCCCGACTCGCAGATGGGCCCGACCACGTCCATCGCATGGCGCGGCCCGGGCGTCTCCCGGACGGGCCGGATCTCGTGGTAGGACTCGTAGAGGCTCGGGCGGAGCAGATCGTTCATCGCCGCGTCCACGATGAGGAAGCGCTTGCTGGGTGTCCGCTTGGGGTAGAGCGTCCGGGTGAGCAGCACCCCGGCATTGCCCACGATGGAGCGGCCCGGCTCCACCAGCACGGTCACGCCCAGCTCCTTGAGCGCGGGCAGCACGGTCGCGGCGTACTCCTCGTGAGACGGCGGCTGCTCGTCCTGGTAGCGGATGCCCAAGCCGCCGCCCACGTCCACGATCTGCACCTCGATCCGCCGCTCCCGGAGCTGCTTGACGACCGCCGCGATCCTGGCGACGCTGTCCGCGAACGGCGAGGCCTTGGTGAGCTGGGAACCGATGTGCATCTGCACGCCCAGCACCTGCAGGCCCGGCATGCGGGCCGCCGCCTCGTACTCCTCGAGCGCGCCCGCGACCGGGATGCCGAACTTGGAGTCCTTGAGCCCGGTGGCGATGTACTTGTGGGTCTGCGGGTCCACGTCGGGGTTGACCCGAAGCGCGACCGGCGCGCGCGCGCCCATTTCCTGCGCGGCCTGATCCAGCGCCCGCAGCTCGGCACCCGACTCGACGCTGAACATGAGGATATCGGCCTTGAGCGCCTCGCGCATCTCCTCCCGGGTCTTGCCCACGCCCGCGAAGATGATCCGCTTGGGCGGCACTCCGGCCCTCAGCGCCCGGAACAGCTCCCCGCCGGACACCACGTCCACGCCGGCGCCTTCCCGCGCGAGGGCGGCCACGATCGCGAGGTTCCCGTTGGCCTTCATGGCGTAGCAGATCATGTGCGGCACCGAGGCGAAGGCGCGGTCGTAAGCGCGGAAGCTGTCGAGGATGGCGGTCTTGGAGTAGACGTAGGTCGGGGTGCCGACGCTCTCGGCCACCTCGCGCAGGGGCACCCCCTCGCAGTGGAGCTCCCCGCCTCGGTACTGGAACGTTTCCATTCGGTGATCCTCGATGGCGCG
>JBGPZD010000144.1:0-4019 GCA_041493605.1 Methylomirabilia bacterium | reverse complement strand
CCTGTTGAGCCGCGTCCTCGTCGAGGCCGTCGCGGCGGGCTCCGAGCGCCTCCGCCGCCCGAACTGGCGCTGGGGGCTGACGGCGGCGGCGATCGTGCCGCTCTGCCTCGTGAGCACGGGCTTCTTCGTCAGCGCGCGCCCCGCGCTGCGCCATTTCGACAACCGCACCGGCGACGCGTGGGTCTGGCGCGCGAAGGATGAAGCGAACGACTGGATCATGAGTCGGACCGTCGCGGCGCTGCGCGAGCACGAGGCGGTAATCCGCACCTACGTCGAGACCATCCGGGCCGTCTACGATCCGGCGGACACGGCGCTGCTCACCGAGATCGGCAACCCGCGTTCCTATCCGTGGCTGCGCCACGTGATGTTCTACCTGCCCGAATACGCGGTCTACCAGGTGCAGCTGGGCGAGATGCCGCTCGGTTTCTACGCGCCGCAGTCGGCCGCGACCATGATCCTGACCCCCGGCTCCACCGTCACCGTCCCGCGCCGCGTGCGCCGGCTCGTCTGGTTCGTGGATCACTGGGACCCGGCCGTGCCGCGGCCGCGGGGCCTGCAGGAGATCCGGCTACCCTACGGCCGCTTCCTCTACGTTCTGCCGCTGGGCCGCGGGCGCGCGCAGCACGCGGGCTACACCTTCGTCCGCGACAAGCGGTGAAGGGACGGGGCGCGCTCGTCCTCACCGCCGCCGCCCTCGCCGCGGCGCTCGGGTTCTTCCTCCAGCGCGAGCGGTTCATCGCCGGGCCCGTGGGCCTGAGCGGCTTTCCCCTCGACGATGCGTGGATCCACTTCCAGTTCGCCCGCAACGTGGCCGAGGGGCACGGCTTCGCGTACAACCCCGGCGTCCCCGTCTCGGGCTCGACGGCGCCGCTCTGGACCTTGCTGCTGGCGGGTCTCTTCAAGGCGGGAGGGGCCTACCCGGCGTGGGCGAAGGCGGCCGGTGTTGCCGCAGCCCTCGGCGCCGCGTGGCTGGCGCGGCGGCTCTGCCTTGCATGGACGGGGGACACCGCCCTCGGCCTCACGGCGGCGCTCGTGACCGCGTGGAGCGCGCCCATGGTCTGGGGTGCGCTCTCCGGGATGGAGGTAACGCTCGCCGCCCTTCTCGTGACGGCGGCCCTCGTCGCGCACGCGCGGGGCCGCGCTCCGATCGCGGCCGCGCTCGCCGGTCTGGCCGTGCTCGCGCGCCCCGAGTCGGTCCTGCTGGTTCCGCTTCTTTGGCTGGCGGGACCGCTGACTGCCAGGCGATCGGCCATCGTGTGGGGCCTCCCCGCGGTCATCCTCCTCCCGTGGGTGGCGTTCAACGTGAGGACGACTGGGACGCCGCTCCCGGCCTCGGCCGCGGCCAAGATCGAGGGCGGGCTCGTGGGCCTGCTCTCGGGCGCACGCGAGTCCGCGGTGACCACCTTCCTCTCCCGGCCGTGGCAGTTCGAGCGGGAGTGGATAGCCTGGCTGGCCTCGGTGAACGTGCTGCTGCCCGTGCTGCTGCTGCCCGGGCTCTGGGTGTTGTGGCGGCGGGGCGGGCGCGCCTGGGCGCTGCCGGCCTCCATCCTCCTTCTCCACCCGCTCGGCATGGCGCTCCTGGCTCCCTATCGGGGTCCGGCCTTCCAGGAGGGGCGCTACTCGATACAGCTTCTGCCGCTGGCCATCGTGGTGGCGGTGAGCGCCTTCGTACCGCTCGTGTCAATGGCGCGGTTCCGTCCGTCGTGGGGGCGGGTGGCGTGCGCGCTGCTGCTGGTCGCCTCACTCGCCTCGCTCGGCCCCGGCGCGACACGGTATGCCTGGGCCGTGCAGAACATCGACGCCATGCAGGTGGGCCTCGGGCGCTGGGTCGATGCGCACACGCCCGCCGGGGCCCGGCTCGCTCTCAACGATGTCGGCGCGATCGCCTATCTCGGGCGGCGGGAGGTGGTGGACGTGATGGGTCTCGTGACGCCGGCCATCATTCCGTACCGCCGCGACGGTGAAGCGGGGATCCTTCGCTATCTCGAGCGCGCCTGCCCCGACTACCTCATCATCTTCCCGGCGTGGTTCCCGGCGCTCTCGACGCGTGCCGACCGCTTCACGCCCATCCACCTGGTCAGGCTCGAGCACAATCTCGTGGCGGGCGCCGACGAGATGGTGGTCTACGAGACCGCCTGGAACCGCTGGCGCCCCGGTCCTCTGGCCTGTCCGGGCCGCGGCTAGGCGGGATATACTACTGCCGTCATGAATCGAACGAGGCGCGCGGTGTTCCCGGCCCTCCTCTTGGGCTTGGCGGGCCTTGGGCTTTGGGCGCTCTGGGGGCTCTGGCCCGCGCCGGCGTGGGCCCAGATGTACCGCTGGACCGACGAGCAGGGCGGTATCCACTACAGCCAGGGGATCTACAGCGTACCGGAGCGCTTCCGGTCGAAGGCGCAGCTCCTCGCGTATCCCGACAGACCGGCGTCGCCCGCCGCGAGCCCCTCGCCGGCAGAGGGCGAGGCGTCCCGAGTGACGCGCATCCCCTTCACGCCGGGCAAGCCCATCATGGTGTCGGCCAAGATCAACGGCGAGGCATCGGCGCAGCTCATTCTCGACACCGGGGCGTCTGTGACCGTGATCAACCCGCGCGTGCTGGCCGGGATGGGCATCGGCTCGCGCGAGGCTGTTAGAGGAACGGTCAAGGGCGCCACGGGCACAGCCGACGTTCTCTTCGTGCCCGTGGAAAGTATCGAGGTGGGCGGCGCGCGATCGGGCCCGCTCCACGTCGCGGCACACGACGTCGATCTTGGGCAGGGTGACGGGCTCCTGGGCCGCGACTTCCTCGACCAGTTCACAGTCAATATCGACAACACGGCCGGCGTCGTGACAATCTCCCCCAAGTAGCCGCAGTGGGCGGAGCGCGTCGGCTGCTGCGCTCGGTATTCGCGGCTCTGGTGCTGACGCTGACTCTGGCCTCGGCCGCGCCCGCCCAGCTCTACCGCTGGACAGACGAGAAGGGTGAGACCCACTTCGGCCAGGGGATGGAGAGCGTGCCCGAGCGCTACCGCAGTCGAGCCAGCGCCGTCGGCAGGGTGGACCCGCCGCCGGCGCCCTCGGGGCCGGCCGCGGCGACGGTCACGGATGGTGTCACGCGCATAAGGTTCGCGCCGGGATTCCCCATCATGGTGACGGCGAAGATCAACGGGCGGGCGCCGGTGCAGCTCGTGCTCGATACCGGCGCCACCCGGACCACCATCAGTCCCGCCGCGCTGATCGGGCTCGGGGTTACCTACCGCGACGCCCCCAAGGTCCAGATTCGCGGCGTGACCGGCAGCGCGTCCGCCTACCTCGTGAGCCTCGAGAGCGTGGAAGTGGGCGGGGCCCGCGTTGGCCCTCTGCGTGTGTTCTCGCACGACGCCCAGCTGGGCCGCGGCGCGGAGGGTCTCCTCGGGCGGGACTTTCTGGACCACTTCCGCGTCACCATCGACAACGCCCGCGGCGTCGTCGAACTCGCGCCAAAGTAGCCCTCGCCGGACCTCCCGCCGGGGGGGCTTTCTTGCCCTAAACGCCCATCGGTGTTACGTTTCTTCCTCTATGGACTACAAGGACTCGCTCAACCTCCCGAAGACGTCCTTCCCGATGAAGGCGAACCTGCCCAAGCTCGAGCCGGAGATGCTCAAGCAGTGGGAGGAGATGGACATCTACGCCCGCATTCGCCAGGCCTCCGCGAAGCGACCCTTGTGGATTCTCCATGACGGCCCTCCCTACGCCAACGGACACATCCACTTGGGGACATCGCTCAACAAGATCCTGAAGGATCTCGTCGTCAAGTCGCGGGCGATGCTCGGTCACAATGCCGTGTACGTGCCGGGTTGGGACTGTCACGGCCTTCCGATCGAGCACCAGGTGGACCTCGAGCTCGGCCTCGATCAGCCCGGCGTGGACGTGCGCCAGGCCATGGATCCCGTCGAGAAGATCCGGCGCTGCCGGGACTACGCGCTGCGCTTCATCGACATCCAGCGCGAAGAATTCAAGCGCCTCGGGGTCTTCGGCGACTGGGCGAACCGGTACGCCACGCT
>JBGPZD010000170.1:0-2784 GCA_041493605.1 Methylomirabilia bacterium | reverse complement strand
TGGGAATGGTCCCCGTGCCGAGCCAGCGTCGCTCCGGGTGCAGGGCCATCGTGAACACGTACCGGATCGCCATCACGGCGAAGTAGGCGGCGCTGAATCCCACGAGCCACGGCGCGAGCGTCGGGCGGGGCACGACGGACCGGCCGACGCCCCGGGAGAAATCCAACCCGACCTTGAGCATGATGGCCAGGATCAGGATCTGGGCCGGGAGCAGCAGCGGGTACGGCAGGAGCCCCGAGTACCACTCGCCCATCGCCGGGAGCCACCCCACGTGGAAGAAGGCCACGAGGCCCTGACCCAGCACGCGCAGGAAGAACAGGGCGGCGAGCAGCCACAGCGTCACGGCAAACGCGCGCGGGTCGGCCGCCGGCCTCCCGCTCATGGGCGCGACCCCTAGCGGGCCCATGCGCCCACTATCCGGAGGCGCCCCCCGCTTGTCAATCGAGGCGCCGCGCCGGTAGCATGGGTCCGGCATGCACGCCTTCCTCACCGCTGACGGCCTCGTGGCGCTCGTCACCCTCACCGCCATGGAGACCGTCCTCGGCATCGACAACGTCGTCTTCCTCGCCATCCTGGTCGGCCGCCTGCCCGCGGCCCAGCAGGCCGTCGCCCGGCGGCTGGGACTGGTGCTGGCCCTCGGCATCCGCATCGGCCTGCTCTTCGCGATCTCGTGGATCATGGGACTCACGGCGCCCTGGTTCCACGCCCTCGGGCGCGGGGTATCCGGGCGCGACCTGATTCTCCTGGGCGGCGGGCTCTTCCTGATCTTCAAGGCGACGTGGGAGATCTACGACAAGGTCGAAGCCGCTCACGAGGCGGGTCCGGCGGCCGGGCGGCGCGGGGCGTTCCTCTGGGTGCTGCTGCAGATCCTGGTGCTGGACATCATCTTCTCGCTAGACTCGGTGATCACGGCGGTGGGGATGGCCAACGAGCTGGCCATCATGGTCACGGCCATGGTGCTGGCCATGCTGGTGATGCTTGGGTCGGCCGGGGCGGTGAGCGGCTTCGTGGACCGCCACCCGAGCGTCAAGATCCTGGCGCTGGCCTTCCTGCTGCTGATCGGCGTGATGCTGGTCGCCGAAGCCATGGGCAGCCACGTGGAGAAGGGCTACATCTACTTCGCCATGACCTTCTCGCTCTTCGTCGAGATGCTCAATATGCGCTACCGGAAGAAGCGCGAGCCCGTCCCCTCCCCCCGGCGCGTCGACGAGCCGGCGCCCTGAGCGCCGGCTGCGCCGTCAGGGCAGCCGCAGGATGTCGCCGGGCGAATGCCACACCGGGAGGGCGCCCTTGCGGAAGACCTTGATCCGCGCGGCGCCGTGCACCCGGGCGATGCCGTCGGCCGAGACCAGCCAGGCGCCTTCCTCGAGCCCGACCACCGGGTTGTCATTCACCAGGTGGTACTCACGGATCCGGTCGTCGCGCGTTTCACTGGAGGGCGCCATGACCGGGTCGGTCTCTTTGTAGTGCGGGTTGATGTTGAAGGGCACGAGCCCCAAGGCGTCGAAGCGGTCGAGCGCCACCACGTTCCAGTCGTTGGTGGTGAGGACATTGGGCCCGGCCACGTTGGAGCCCGCGCTCGCGCCCGCATACGGCAGGCCCGCCCTCACGCGCGCTCGGATGGCGTCCAGCAGCCCCGACCGGCCGAGGCGCTGCAGGAGCGCGTAGGTGTTCCCACCGCCCATGAAGAGCGCCTGGGCCCGGGCGAGCGTCTCGAGCGGCCGGTCGTCCCAGCGCAGGTGCAGCAGCTCGAGCCCCGCGCCGTCTGGAGGCCGAGGGCTCAGCGCCGTACGGACGCGCTCGAAATAGCCGGCTTCGTCGTAAAGATTCGCCGCGGTCACGAAGGCCACGCGCCGGGCCGCGCCGAAGAAATCGCCGAGCCCCGCGCTGCCCTCGGGCCCGAGCGGCCCGCCCGAATGAAGCAGGACGCGCACGCCCTAGCCGCCGAGCAGTCGCCGGAGCTGGCTCATGGACTTGACGACGTAATGGGCCACGCCGCTGGGCCCGCCCTTGGGGGCGAAGAGCACCGCCGTCATTCCCACGCGGCGCGCGCCGCGGATGTCGGAGTCCACGCTGTCGCCGATCATGGCGGCCTCGTCCACCGTGACGCCCATGCGCTCGAGCGCGAGCTCGAAGAGCGGCGGTTCGGGCTTGCCGACCACGATCGGGCGGACGCCCGACGCCGTGGCCACCGCCTCCACGATGGCGCCGCAGCCCGGCAGGAAGTCGCCACCCTCCACCGGGAGCCGCGGGTCGATGTTGGGCGTGACGAACGCCGCGCCGGCGGCCACGGCGCGCGACGCGGCGGTCAGCCGCTCGTAGGAGAAGGCGAAGTCGTTGCCGACCACGACCACGGTGGCCTCGGCGAAGCGGTCGACGGGGACGAGCGTGTGGCCCGCGTCGCGGATCACCTGCTCCATCTCCTCGCCCCCGATCGCCAGCACGCGCGACGGACCCCATTCCTTCATGATGACCTCACCCAGGATCTCGAGCGGCGTCAGCACCTCGCGGACCTGCGCCTCGATGCCCAGCCGCGCGAGCTTGGCCTGCATGGTCTCCGCGCGCGCGCGGGAGTTGTTGGTGAGGAAGCAGATCCCGCGCCCCTGGCTTCGGAGCAGGGCCAGCACCTGGGCGGCGCCCGGGATGAGCACCTCCCCGGCCCAGACGCAGCCGTCCAGGTCGAAGACGAAACCCTTCATCTCGCGGAGCGAGCGGCGGGTGGCGCTCATGCGAGCCGGCTCCGGAGCCAGGCCGAGCCCACCTCGGACAGGGCGACTAGCCGCC
>JBGPZD010000152.1:0-3654 GCA_041493605.1 Methylomirabilia bacterium | reverse complement strand
GATGACGAGGCGACGCGGGACCTGCTCGCCCGGAACGGCTGGCTGATCACCGACGCGTTCGAGGCGTCACGCGACGTCACCGCCTACCAGCGCCACATCGAGCGCTCCCGGGGGGAGTTCACGGTGTCCAAGGACCTGGTGGCCCGAACGCGGAGTGGGTGGTTCAGCGACCGCAGCGTCTGCTACCTGGCCGCGGGTAAACCGGTCCTCACCCAGGACACCGGATTCGGCAAGTTCGTACCCACCGGCGTGGGCCTGCTCGCCTTCAGTACCGTCGAGGAGGCCGCGGCGGCGCTCGACGAGGTCAATCGCGACTACGCGCGGCATTGCCGGGCGGCGCGCGAGATCGCCGAGGAATACTTCGCCGCCGACCGGGTGCTGGGCCAGCTCTGCCGCGAGGCCGATCTCTAGCCCGCTCGGGCCTCCACCCGGCGCTGACGGTTGGGGTGGCTGATGTTTTCC
This sequence comes from Methylomirabilia bacterium, assembly GCA_041493605.1. GTDB lineage: Bacteria > Methylomirabilota > Methylomirabilia > Rokubacteriales > CSP1-6 > DASSSH01. Next base: position 3,192 of record JBGPZD010000152.1, on the reverse strand, counting down.
CCTTGCAGATCAATAGGTCAGAAAGCACTTGGCAACTCGCTTCACCCTATGCTACAAGGGCGAAGGCTGGGCAATCGGCGACGACTTTGGAGGGATGCCAGATTGGACGCAGCGCTGGAGAAGAGGCAGGTCAAGCGGGCCTACAAGCTGTACGCCCCCGCGTATGACTTCGTCTTCGACTGGATCTTCCATCCGGGTCGCGAAGCCGCCATCCGTCTGCTCGACATCAAGCCGGGGGACAACGTTCTCGAGGTCGGCATCGGCACGGGGCTGAATCTGCCCCTCTACCCGACGCACTGCCGGCTCACCGGGATCGACCTCTCCGAGGAGATGCTCGAGAAGGCGCAGGACAAGGTGGTGGAGCTGGGGCTGGGCAACGTGACGCTCAAGACCATGGACGCCACCATCATGGACTTCGGCCAGGGCGAGTTCGACTCGGCTGTGGCCACCTATACCATCAGCGCGGTGCCCGACCCGGTGGGCGTCCTGCGCGAGATGAAGCGGGTGGTCAAGCCGGGGGGCAATATCGTGATCCTGAACCACTTCCGGAGCGAGCGGCCCGTGGTCGGACGCCTGGAGGATCTGGTCGCCCCGGTTTGCACGAGGCTCGGGTGGAAGTCGAACCTCCCACTCGAGCCCCTGCTGCGTCAGGTGGGCCTCAGCCCCGAGATCACCACCAAGGTCAATCTCTTCAACGGCTGGCGCCTCATCAAGTGCTCGAATCCTAGGTAGTCGCCCGCAGCCGTCACCGCTCCGGGCTCTCCTCTTCCTGCCGGCCGCTCCGCAGCACTACGATCCGCTGGATGCGTCCCTCCGGAGCCTCGACCCGGATGACGTCACCCGGCCGTAGCACCGCCAGACCCGCCGCTCGCTCGTTCCCGGTCTCCACCACCGTCGTCGTGCTCACCTCCGACTCCAGCACCTGGCCCGTTCCCGTCAGCGAGAGGAAGCGCCGGGCGGCCGGATCGACGTTCAAGACGGTCTGCCGTTGCATCCCAACGGCAGCGGTCAGCTGTGCGGGGCTCGGGCCGGGCTCTTCCCAGACCTCCGAGTCCGCAAGATACGCGGGCGACGCCCCCGTGGTTGCAGGGTCAACTCGAACCCGCTCGCTCACCACTTCCAGGACGGCAAGGCCAAGGAGACAAACGGCCACCACGATGCCAACGGGAATCCGGCCGATAGCGCTCATGTCACGTCCCTCCTCCACCCCGTGACAAAGCATCAGGAGTGCCAGACGTAAGTAATCGGAATTGTACATAGATCTTCGCTCGAAGCCGGGCCGGATGGGCATCCTGCCTGAGCGTCCGGTGGAAGAATGCCCGGTGAGAGAGTTGCGCTCGATCCCGTGAGTTCACATCATGGGCGAGTGGCGCAGGCAGTCGTGGTCGGCAAGAACATCGGGCGATGGGGCGCCGCCGCCAGGCTCGCCCTCGCGGTTGCGCTATCGCTCCCCTTCTTCGCCACCGCGTCGACGCTGATCGTGACCACGTCGTTCCTCGCCGAGTTCCTCGGACAGGGACGCTGGCGGCCACTCTCGACGATCACCCGTGAGCCCGTCGCGCACGCGCTCCCCGCGGCGGCCGGAGCGCGCCCGGTGCCGCTGGATCTTTACGCGGGCAGCGCCCTGCGACGGCCGCCCGGCCTCGTCCTGGTTCACGGCCTCTCGGCTGAGGGCAAGGACGACCCGCGCCTGCGCGAGGCCGCCCGGCTGCTCGCGCGGGCGGGCTGGGCGGTGGCGGTGCCGACGGTGGAAGGCCTCACCGTGCTGCGGCTCCGGCCCGAGGACGCGGCGGCCGTGAGCGCGAGCGTGGAGGCGCTCCACGCCGCCGGCTACCGGCGCGTGGCCGTGCTCGGCATCAGCCTGGGCGCGGGGCCGGCGCTCCTGGCCGCGTCGGATCCGACGCTGGCCCCCCGCCTCTCCGCCGTCCTCGCGCTGGGCGGGTATGCCTCGGCAGTGGAGCTGCTGCGCTACACGCTCACCGGCGCCTACGCGTTCGGCGAAGTGGCGGGCCGGGCGGCGGCGGTGCTGGAGCCGGCGATCGCCCAGTTCGCCCGCGCCAATGCCGAGCTGCTCGACGACGCAGGCCGGCGCCTCATGGACAATCGCGACCCGGCCGCGGTGGACGAACGGGTGCGGGCGCTGCCGCGGAGCACGCGGGATCTGCTGGAAGCCCTCTCACCCGGCCGGACGATCGGAAGCCTGCGCGCCCCGCTCTTCCTGATCCACGGCCGGCAGGACCCGGCCGTGCCGTTCACGGAAAGCCTGCGGCTCGACGCGGCGGCGCGAGCGGCGGGACGGCCGGTGCGCACCGCGATCGTGGGGGCGGTCGGTCACGTCGAGGCCGACCTGCGCGCCGGGCTGTTGGACCTGCTGCGGCTCTGGACGACCTTCTACGCGTTCCGGCGCACCGCCGAGGGCTAGGCCTACTTCGGCGGGTTCAGGTTCATGATCTGCATGGCGTCACGCACCGGCTGGTAGTCCCGGTCGTCCGCCTCGATGAACCCGTCGATGTCATAGATCTGCTTGAGCAGGGCCGCGTGCTGGGGCGCCTTGATGGAGAGCAGCGCGCGCTTGAGCTTGGCCGCCGTCTCCTCGGGCACGCCCGGCCGCACGCAGATGCCCGCCTCCGGGATCTCGGGCGTCTCCCCCACGAAGCCGATCTGGGCGATCAGCGCGGGATCCTTCAGGTGCAGCTCGGGCGCCTTGTCGAACGAGGCGGCCGCGTCCACTCGCCCGTGGAGCACCGCCTGGAGCGCGGCCTCGTGCGTCCCGCTGAAGAGCGCGTCCTTGAAGAAGGTCTTCGGATCGCGCTCGCGCACGAGGCCCTGCTTGATCAGCAGCACCATAGGATAGATGTAGCCCGAGGACGACGCGGGATCCACGAAGGCCACCGTCTTGCCCCGCAGGTCCTCGACCCGCCGGATGCCGCGGTCCTTCCGCACGTAGAACCGGGCGGTATACGCGGTCTTGCCTCCCCAGATGTCGCGCACCAGGATCCGGCACCCCGCCTCACGATTCGCCAGCACGTATCCCACCGGATGCACGAAGGCCAAATCAACCCGCCGGCTGCGGAGCGCCTCGATCACGCCCGCGTAGTCCGAGGCCACGAGGGCGCGCACCGGCACGCCCGAGATCTCGGCCAGCGTCTTGGCGAAGGCATCACCCGCTTCCTTGAGCGCGGTCGGATCGCG
>JBGPZD010000055.1:0-14219 GCA_041493605.1 Methylomirabilia bacterium | reverse complement strand
GGGCTCGGCTGAAAAGTTGGCCACCGAGAGGAAGGCCTGGGAGTTGTAGGCGCCGAAGTAGTTGCGGCGCACGGCCAGGCTGATGATGCCCACGTTGTTCGAGCGCCGGCCCACGCCGACCCAGCGGACCCGCACGTCGTCCCCCTGCCCGTGGACGGCGGCCGGGTGGGCGCCGTCGGTGAACACGTGAATCTCCGCCCGCGGGTCCTGGCCCACCAGGGCGCGCGCCGTGCGGATGGCCTCGCCGAGCCGGTTCGGCAGATCCCGGGCCGCCATGCCGCGCAGCGAGGAGATCACGCGGTCGTGGTCGCGGGTGAAGGGCACGAGCACGCGCGGCTGGACGCCCGCCTCGATCACCATCACCTCGGCGCCCTGCCCCAGCCGTCCCATCAGCGCCAGGGCCTCGCGCTGGGCCTGGACGAAGCGCGAGGGCGCCACGTCGGTCGCCTTCATGGAGGCCGAGGGGTCCATCACGATGGCCACGCGCTTGGCGCCGTACCCCGTCACGGTGACGGCGGGCCGCGCGAGCGCCACCGCCAGGGCCAGCAGCGCCAGGATCTGGAGGAGCAGGAGCGGGTCGCGCTGCAGCCGCTGGAAGAACGTCGAGGCCTCCCGGTCGCGCAGCGACGCGTCCCACAGCAAGAGGCTCGGGACCGTGCGCTGCCGGCGGCGGACTTTGAGGAAGTAGAGCAGGAGCAGCGGGACCGCCAGGCTCGCCGCCAGAAGCCCGAGCGGGCTCAGGAAGCTCATCCGAGCAGCAGGCCCTTGAGCTGGCGCAGCATGAACTCCTCCGCCGGCGTGTCGGTGACGACGCGGTAGTAGGCGATCTCGTTCGCGCGGCAGAACTGCTCGGCGCGCTCGAGAAAGTCCCGCAGCCGCCCCGCGTACGCGCGCTGCGCCTCGCCGTCCAGGGTCAGGTCGCGCACCTCGCCCGTCTCGGCGTCGGTCAGGCGAAGGTCGCCGCCGAAGGTCGGACTCACCTCGTCGGCCGCCAAGATGTGGATGACGTGGACGTCGAAGCGCCGCTCCAGCAGCGCCTTGAGCCCGCGCTCGTAGCCCGCCGGGTCCATGAGGTCCGACAGCAGGACGGCCAGCCCGGCCTCGCGCGCCCGGAGCGCGTACGCGGCGAGCCCGTCATTGAGCGAAGTCTGCCCGCCGGGCCGCAGGCGGTCGAGGAATTCCATCAGCGGCAGGACCTGGCCGCGGCCGCGCGCCGGGCTCCACCCCTCGGCGATGCGCTCCCGCAGGACGCCGACGCCCACGCGCTCCAGGTTGACCAGCCCCACGAACCCCAGCCCCGCGGCCAGCCGCGCGCTGTAGCTGAGCTTGGACGGCTCCCCGAAGCCCATGGAGGCCGAGGCGTCGAGCAGCAGGTGGAGACAGAGGTCTTCCTCGTCGACGAACAGCTTCAGGTAGAGGCGGTCCAGGCGCGCGTAGACGTTCCAGTCCACGTAGCGGAGGTCGTCGCCCACGCCGTACTGGCGGTAGTCCGAGAACTCGACGCTGATGCCTTTGCGCGGGCTGCGGCGCTCGCCCTTGACCCGGCCGCGGAAGGTGCGTCGCGACAGCAGCGTCAACCGCTCGAGCTGGGCGAGGAAATCCGGGGACAGCAGCTCCTGCCCCGCGCGGGCGGTCGGCACGGCGCTATTTCTCATCCAGCGCCTGGAAGTACTCCTTCACCTGCCCCTGGAAGTCGCGCGGCACCTGCTCCCGGGCGATGGCTTCCTCCATCACCTTCTTGTACTGCCCGAGGAGGCCCAGGTACTGCAGCCGGGAGGACATCGGGCCGCCCCGCCCGACCATGTTGGTATCGAGCCCGTCCTTCTTGCCCGGCCGCGTCTCGCCCTCGACGCCGACGTCGTAGGGTGTGCCGCGCAGCCGCAGCGTCGGATCGCCCTTGGGCGCGCCGCTCTTGCCGCGCCCCGGCAGGAGCCCCTCACCCTCGGGGAAGTCGCCGTCGTCGCCCGGCCCCTGCTGCCCGCTGCCGCGGTTGCGCCCGCGCTGCCCGCGCCGCTCGTCCTCGCGCCCGCCCCGCAGCCCCTTGCCGTCGCGGCCCTTGTCCTCCATGGCCCGCATCTTGGACAGCGCGCGCTCCATGGCCTCCATGGCCTTGTCGGTCTGCCCGCCCTCGAGGGCTTCCATGCCGTCGAAGACGTCGCCGCTCCAGTTGTTGGGGCCGCCCTTGCGCCCGAGGCGCTCCATCTCCTGGAGCAGCTCGCGGAGCTTGTCCGGCGAGATGCTGGGATTGAGTCCCCCGCGCAGGGACTTGGCCTTCTGGAAGACGACGCGGCTCTGGCTCTGGGTGAAGTCGCGCTGCAGGTCCGGCAGCCGGTCGATCTGCTCCAGCATGCGGATGCGCTCGTCGCCCCTCTTGAGGAAGGAGTTGAAGTCGGGCGCCCGCCCGCTCAGCGCCGTGTCCTTGAAGACGGCCGAGAGATCGCCCGGGGCGCTCGGTCCGCCGGCGCCGACCCGGGGCATCAGGTTGCGCTCCTGGACGTCGGCCCGCTGGACCGGGTCGCGCCGGGGCGCGCGCGGGCGCTCGGCGCTCTGCATCTCACCCGCGCGGTCCTTGGGCCTGTCCTCTTCCTCTTCGCGGGCCGCGGAGAAGTTTGGCAGGCCCGCCTGGGGCAACGGGATGGGGGGCGCCACCGCGAGGATCACGCCCAGCGCGATCGGCAGCGGCAGGAGCCTGGCTTCGCGGGGCAGCCGGCGCGGGACGATGCGGCGGCCGTGGAGCTCCCGCGCGCGCGCCACCGCGTCGGCGATCTGCGCTTCGACGATGGGCGTGCGGTCGGGACGCTCCGACCACTCGAGCGCCGTGGCCACACGATCCTGGAGCCCGTACCCGCGGTCTGCCAGCCTCGCCGCCTCTCCAGGAGGCAGCCTCAGCAGCAGGCCCCACACGGCTCCGGCGGCGGCGCCGGCGGCGAGCAGCCCGCCTGCGACCAGGAGCGCGAGCACCCCGAGGGACTCCTTGAAGAGCAGCGGCGGGAGCGCCGCGAAGGCGCCCCAGAGGAGCCCCCGGAGCCCGTAGTGCTCCGCCCGCCGCAGGCGGACCTGCCGGGCGATCTCCGAGACCAGCCGCTCCAGGACCATCCTGCCGGGCATCGGTCCCTCCTGCTTCCCTATCTGAGGAACATCTCTTTCTGCGCTCCGCTCAGGCTCTCCGCCGCTTCGACGGTCTGCAAGATCAGGCGGTCCACGTCCACGCCCTCGGCCTCGCCCTCGAAGTTGAAGATGATGCGATGACGCAGGGCCGGCAGCGCCAGGGCGCGCAGATCCTCGACGGCGACGTTGTAGCGCCCGTCCGCCAGGGCGCGCACTTTGGCGCCCAGCACGAGGGCCTGGGCCCCGCGCGGGCTGGCGCCGTAGCGCACGAAGCGCCGCGTGGGCTCCGGCGCCCGGTCCCATTGGGGATGCGTTGCGAGGACGATCAGCGAGGCCAGGTCGCGCACGTGGGAGGCGATGGGCACCTCCCGCACGAGCTCGCGGAAGGCGAGGACCTGCGGGCCCGTCATCACCCGGTGCACCTGGACCTCGCGGACATGGGTGGTCCGCTCGATGATCTCGGTCAGCTCCTCGAGCGCCGGGTACTGGACCCGCAGCTTGAAGAGGAAGCGGTCCAGCTGGGCCTCGGGCAGCGGGTAGGTGCCCTCCATCTCAATGGGGTTCTGGGTGGCCAGAACGAAGAAGGGCATGGGCAGCGGGTTGGCCTTCCCCGCCACCGTGACCGCGCCCTCCTGCATGCCCTCGAGCAGCGCCGACTGGGTCTTGGGCGTGGCCCGGTTGACCTCGTCCGCCAGCAGGATGTGGCCGAAGATCGGACCGCGCTGGTACTCGAAGTGCTTCCGGCCCTCGGCGTCCTCGACGATGATGTTGGTGCCGATGATGTCGCCCGGCATGAGATCGGGCGTGAACTGGATGCGCGAGAAAGACAGGTCCAGGCTCTCGGCCAGGGTCTTGATGAGCAGGGTCTTGCCCAGGCCGGGCACCCCTTCCAGGAGCACGTGGCCGCCCGCGAACAGGCCCGTCAGCACCTGGGTGACGACGTCGTCGTGCCCAACGATGACCTTGCGGACTTCGGCGCGGAGGATCTGGAAAGCGGTGACGAACTCCTGCACCCGCTGCTCCTGGTTCGGCGCCGGTGCGGAGGGCTGGGCCATCAGGGCTCCTTTCCCGTCGGGACAGTCACAGCGGTCTGAAGTTGTCCCATGATAGGGGTGGTCCTCCCGGGCGTCAACACTTTGACGCCTCTGACCCCTCGTTGAGGAAGGGCCCGAGCCGGCTCACGCGGGCCGGAGCGCGGGGGCCAGGCGCCCGTACACGCCCAGATAGCCGTCCAGCTCGCGCTCCGCGCTGAAGCGAGAATGGACGCGCTCGCGGCCGGCCTCGCCCAGGCGCTGCCTGAGGTCCGGCTCGGCGAGCAGCCGCCCGCATTTCTCCGCGAATTCCGCCGGGCCGTCGAAGAGAAAGCCCGTGACGCCGTCCTCGACGAGGGACCGGTTGCCGTCGATGTTGGAGGCCAGCACGGCCCGGCCGAGCGCCAGCGCCTCGAGCACCGAGTTGGCCATGCCGCCTTCGGAGATCGAGCAGTTCAATACCACGTCCGTCGCCTCGAGCAGGGCGCGCATGCGCGCGTGAGGCACGGCGCCCAAATGGCGGGCCCAGCGGCGGCTCCCGAGCCCGCGCAGAAGTTTCTCGCCCTCGCCCGGATCGAGGATGGGGCCCACGTAGAGCAGCTCCATGCTCGGGTATGCGGAGGTGAGGCCGTCGAGCGGCTCGAGCGGGAAGAGCGGGTTCTTCACCATGCGGATTCCGCCGGGAAACAGGAGGATCGGTCCCGGCGCGCGGCGCAGCGCGAGGGCCGGCGCCCAGGCGTTCGCGGCCGCCTCGAAGAAGGCGCTCTGGGGCACGACGCTCATGCGCGCCGCCATGTCGGGCAGCGCCTGGACGATCCGTGTCGACATGGACGGGTCGAAGACCGTGACCGCCGCGGCGCCTTGCAGGACGCGGCCGACCAATTGGGCGCGCTCCGGGTCGAAGAGGTCGTGATTGACGTCGGTGCCGGTGATGGTGACGAGCAGCGGGATCTCGGCGTGCCGGGCCAGCCGCAGGGCCAGCGGGCCCGCGCGGTAGGCGTGGAAGGCGTGAACGAGGGTCGGCGCGTACTGCGCCACCTGGCGCTCCACCGAGACCTCGGCGGCCACGGAGAGATCCCAGACGCGCAGGTCGACCCCTCGGGCGCGCAGGCCCCGCGCGATGCGCTCGACGGTGATGGCGTTGCCGCGGACCGAGGGGGAGGTGAAGGGCGTCAGGAGGGCCACCCGGGCGGCCATGGCTGCGCCCAGCCTACACGCGGCGCGCCGTCAAGGCAATCCGTGGCGAGGAGTCGAAGCCTGTGTTAAGGTTCGCTAGGGGGACGGGATGGAGGAGTCGTCGCACGACATCGGATGCCCCGAATGCATGGACCTGCTCGCCGACTATGTCGACGGGTCCCTGCCGAAGGACAAGGCGGAGCTCCTCGAGTGGCACATCGAGGGCTGCGCCCCCTGCGTCGCCTTCGTGAACACCTACAAGGGCACGGTCGACGCAGCCCGACGTCTCCGAGAAGCGACCATGCCCCCCGAGCTCCGACAGAAGCTGATCGACTTCCTCAAGCGCTCCAACGTCCGCTAGCGCCCCCCGCTACACCAGCCGCCGGTCACCCCGCGAGCTCGCGAGAGGTCATCTTGTAGCGGAAGCCGTCGGGATCGAGGCTGTCCCGGCGCTCGCCCGCGCTCTCAGCCTGCGGATACATGAAGAAGGCGATGGGCTCACCGGCCGAGTTCGGCAGCTTCACGTCGGCCGCATAGTTGAAGGCGAGCCAGTTCATTTCCCAGGCGCCGAAGAGCTTCACCCGCGCCTTCTTGACCCGCGGATCGTCGAGCGGCAGCCCGCCGCCCTCCTCGAGCACCAGCTTCCGCACGTCGGCGGGATCCACCGGCACCCAGCCGTGCCCTGGCGTATAGAACTCGGCCCGGCAGTGCTGGGCTTTACTGATGTCGCCGCTCCGGCCCAGGCTCTTGTACTCCGCCGAGTCGGCGACGCGCACGCCGTAGATGTCCCGCGCCGGGATTCCGGCGGCCCGCGCCAGCCCGACGTACAAGGCGTTCAGGTCGGCGCACTTGCCGCCCAGGTAACCGGTCTCGAGCATGGCGCGGATGTCGCCGAGGCCACAGCCCCGCGTCTTGGGATCACGGAAGGTGTTGTCGACGATCCACTCGTAGATGGCCCGCGCCTTGTCCAGGTCCGTGCTGAGGCCCTTGGTGATCTCGCGCGACTTCTGCAAGACGATCCCGTCGGTCCGCACGAACTGCGTGCCCTTGGTGTACTTGGCGAGCACGCCCTTGTCTTCGGGCGCCGCGTTGCCCGGGACGCTCAGGTTCACGGCGCGGTCGCGGGTCGCGAAGCGCGTCACGAGCTCGACCACGGGAGCCGCCTCGCCCGCCGGCCATTCGGCGTAGAAGATTCCCGCGCCGTACTTTTCGTCCCGGAAGATGCGCGTGGCGGCCGTGTTCCCCGTCCAGGTGTGGCCGAGGCCCTTGTGGTAGTCCGTATCGGGCATCAGCGGCATGGGCAGCCAAGCCCGGGAGACGCCCGAGGAGTTGATGATCTCAGCCCGCGTGATCACCTCGAACGCGCGCCACTTTGCCGAATCCGAGCCTGCCGCGGAGGCGCTACGCACAAGTCCAGGGATCCGCGCCAGCGCGGCGGACGCCGAGACACCCACCCCGGTCTTGAGAAATGCGCGTCGGTTCATGGTCCTCTCCTTTATGGGTTCGTCCAGTGAAGCCGAACGCCCCCGGACAGACCCTCATGGTAATGAGGGATGGAGCCGGGTCAAATCGGTAATAGCGATGATTCGGACCCATTGGGCGGAACGGCCCCTATGGGACCGGCGAATGGAAGGTTACGAGACGGTGATCCGGACTTCTTTCGTGACCTCGCCGATCTCCCAACAGGGCTCACCGTGGCGCGTGAAGCCCTCGCGGACGGCCGGTCCCTGTGCGGGATCGACGGCGAACAGCAGCCCGCCCGAGGTCTCCGCCTCGTGGAGCAGGTTCACCTGGGCTTCGGAGAGCGCCGCGTCGATGGCGAGCTGGCCGCGCGTGCCGAAGGTGCCCTCCACGTGGCGGCGGTTGCGCTTCATGCCGCCGCTCCAGTGGCCCTTCTCGGCCAGCGCGAGGGCGCCCGGCAGGAGCGGAATGTCCTTCATCCTGAGCGCGATGCCCGTACCCGAGGCCTCGACCATCTCCCCCGCATGGCCCAGGAGTCCGAATCCGCTGATGTCGGTCGCCCCGCTGGCGCCGGCCTCCCGCGCCACGTGGGCGGCGGCGCGGTTGAGGCGGAGCATGCTGTCGACGGCGCCCCGCAGCACCTCGGGCGGGCAGGCGCCGTCCTTCGCGGCGGTGGCGATCACGCCGGTGCCCAGAGGCTTGGAGAGAAAAATCTTCTGGCCGGGCCGCAGGCCGCCCTTGATCAGGATGCGCTTGGGGTCCACGCGACCGGTGACGCAGAGGCCGTACTTGGGCTCGGCGTCCACAACCGTATGCCCGCCGGCGATGACGCCGCCGGCTTCCTTCACCTTGTCGGCACCGCCCTTGAAGATGGCGGTGATGATGTCTTTGGGCATCTCGCGGGGGAACCCCGCCACGTTCAGCGCGAAGAGCACCTCACCGCCCATGGCGAAGACGTCCGACATGGCGTTGACCGCGGCGATGGCCCCGTAGGCGTACGGGTCGTCCACGATGGGCGGAAAGAAGTCCACCGTCTCGACGATGGCGACCTCGTCACTCACGCGGTAGACGGCGGCGTCGTCGCTCTTGCCCAGCCCCACCAGGAGGTCGGGGTGCGTGTGCTCCTTGAGCCCGCCCAGCACGTCCTGGAGATCTCCAGGACCCATCTTGGAGGCTCAGCCGGCGCAGGCCGCGTAGCTGGTGAGGCGGATCTCTTTCCCGGTGGCAGGGTCGGTCATCTTGCTGTCCATACGTTTTGGATACGCCGCCGGGCGGGAGAGATTCCCGTCGTCAGACCGCTTCGGCCTCGAGGAAGGCCCGGAAGGCCTCGGCCAGCGGCGAGCGGCTGCGGTCCTTGTGGGTCACCAGGTGGAAGGCGCGCGCGACCTTGAGGTCCTTGACGCGCAGGCACCAGAGCAGCCCGCTGCGGCACTCCTCCTCCACCGCGCGCTTGGACACCAGGGACACGCCGACGCCGGCCTTGACGGCCTGCTTGATCGCCTGCGTCGAGCCCATCTCACCCACGATCCGGAACGCGCCCAGGTCCGTGCCCGCCTCGGCGAGCACCGCCTCGAGCGCGGCGCGTGTGCCCGAGCCCCGCTCCCGGATGAGGAGTGGCTCCGCCCTCAGCTCCTCGAGCGTCACTTGCTTGCGATCGTGCCAGGGATGCGACGCCGGCACGACGACGACGACCTCGTCCGGCATCAGCTCCTTGTAGTCCGCGCCGCGCTGGGCGAGTCGCGCGCCCACCACGCCCAGCTCCACGCGGCCCCCGAGGACCCAGTCGACGACGATCTGGCTGTCGCCGATGAGCAAGGTGATCGAGATGTCCGGATACTTCTCCTTGAAGCGGCCGATCATGGCGGGCAGCACGTACTCGCCGGGGATGGTGCTGGCCCCCACCAGCAGCTCGCCGCTCATCTTGCCCTGGAAGCTGTCCATGGCCTGGCGGGCTTCCCGCTGCAGCGCGAGCATTCGCTTGGCGTGGCCCAGGAGGAGCTCCCCGGCCCTGGTGACGGCCGCGCCGCGCCCCAGGCGGTCGAGCAGGCGCACGCCCAACTCGTCCTCGAGGGTCCGGATGTGCTCGGAGACCGTGGGCTGGGTCAGGAACAGGGACTCAGCGGCTTTGGAGAAGGAGCCGAATTCGGCGACCTTGACGAAGATCTCGAGCTGCCTGAGGTCCACGAGGCGAGTATAGGGGCGCGGCCCGACCCTGTCCAGCGCGCCGCCGCCGGCCCGTGCGAGGCGGGCCCGCAAAACTCAAAGGGCCCCGAAGGGCCCTGGCATCACCGCGACGCGCCACGGGATGGCGCTAGTGACAGCCGCAGCCGCCGCCTCCGCAGCACCCGCCACCGGACATCGCGGGCCCGCTCTCGGCGCTGCCGCCGGTCCGTACGCCCACGAGCGACAGGCGGCGCATGACGCGCGCGCTGGCGCACGACGGGCACACCACCTCGTTCTTCCCGGACACGAGCTTCTCGAACTCGGCGCCGCACTCGCGGCAGCCGTACTCGTAGATCGGCATGCGGTCTCTCCTGGAGCCGCGGCTACTGGCCGCCGCGCTGGACGTAGCTCTTGACGAACTCCTCGGCGTTCTCCTCGAGGATCTCGTCGATCTCGTCGAGCAGGTTGTCCAGGTCCTCCTTGATCTTCTTGCCCTTCTTGCTCAGCTCGGCGCTGCCTGCGCCGCCGTCCTCGCCCTCGGAGGGCTTGCTGGGCCGCGTCTCCTTCTTCTTTTGCTCCGTCATGAGCGCTCACCTCCTGGGGCCCCTCGCCGGGGGCCGTCGACCGGGCCTAGACCGTGGGCAGCACGATCCCCTGCTGGCCTTGGTATTTCCCCTGCCGGTCCGCGTAGGACGTCAGGCAGGTCTCGTCGGACTCGAAGAAGAGGACTTGGGCAATCCCCTCGTTGGCGTAGATCTTGGCCGGCAGCGGCGTCGTGTTGCTGATCTCCAGCGTCACGTACCCCTCCCATTCCGGCTCGAAGGGCGTCACGTTGGTGATGATACCGCACCGGGCGTAGGTCGACTTGCCCACGCAGAGCGTCAGCACGTTACGCGGAATCTTGAAATACTCAACTGACCGCCCCAGCGCGAACGAGTTGGGCGGGATCACCGCGACCTCGCCCTGGATGTCAACAAAGGAACGCGGATCGAAGGCCTTGGGATCCACGATCGTGGTGTTGATGTTCGTAAAGATCTTGAACTCGTCGGCGATCCGGATGTCGTAGCCGTACGAGGACAGGCCATAGGAGATCGTGCCCTTGCGCATCTGGCGGTCTTCGAAGGGCTTGATCATGCCCTGCTCGAGCGCCATCTGCTTGATCCACCGATCACTTTTGATCACGGTGAGGCCATCGTACAGCCCCGCGCGAGCAGGAGTCAAGTCCTGGGCCACCTTCGGGCCGTCCAGGATCGCATCGAGGGCACCCGTGATGTTTCTCGAGAGGGAAGACGGCGGAAGGGGTGGAAAAGCCAGCGAAAAGGACTAGGCCATCGGCTCCCAGCGGGCGCCCGCCGTGTCCACGGCGAGGTCAATCGATTTTCCCGAGGCGCCGGCCTGGCGCAGCGCCTCCTCCATGGCGCGCGCCACGCGCTCGGAGGCGCCCCGCACGGCGGCGAGGATGCACGGCCCGGCGCCGCTCAGGACCGAGCCCAAGGCCCCCGCCTCTCGCGCCGCCGTCCTGACGCGCTCCATCCACGGGAACAGCCGCTGGCGGTAGGGCTGGTGCAGCCGGTCCTGCATGGCGAGGTCCAGGAGATCGGCGCGCCCGGCGCCCAGAGCGGCCAGCAGCAGGCTCACGCGCTGGACGTTGAAGACGGCGTCGGCGCGTGGAACGGAGTCGGGCAGCACGGCGCGCGCCTCGCGGGTGGAGGCTTCCATCTCGGGTACGAGGACGACCCAACGCAAATCGGCGGGCACCGTCAGCGAGACGGCCGCCACCCGGTCGCCCTCCGAGCAGGACACGGTGAGGCCGCCCAAGACCGCCGCGGCCACATTGTCGGGATGGCCTTCGGCCTTGGCGGCCAGAGCCAAAACGGCGTCTCGCGCCAACGGCTCGCCCAGGAGGGCGTTGGCGCCGACCAACCCGCCCACCCAAGCGGCGGCGCTCGAGCCCAGGCCGCGGCTCAGCGGAATCCGGTTCACGCAGCGGATGCTAGCCCCGCGGAAGGGCCGGCCGGCGGCCTCGAAGGCCATGCGGACGCCGCGGCAGACCACGTTGTCGGCGCCGGTGTCGAGCCGGCCCGCTCCTTCGCCGTCCACCGAGACCGAGACGCGATCACTCTCCTCCAGGATGATTTCATTATGGAGCGCCAGCGCCAGGCCCAGAGCGTCGAAGCCCGGGCCCAGGTTGGCGGAGGTGGCGGGGACGCGGACCCGGACGCGCATGGCGCTGAGAATACCCGCTTTCCTCCACCCGGGCTAGGGTGCTCCGAGGTAGAATAGATTTGCGAGGGTCGCCGCCATGCCCAGGACCCGGCTCGAACCGCAGTTCGCCATCGAGTACCTGTCCATCCTGGACAGCGACGGCAACCTCGACTCCGCCCTCGAGCCCGAGCTCTCCGGCGACGACCTCAAGCGCCTCTACCGCGCCATGGTGCTGGGGCGCCGTCTGGACGAGCGGATGCTGCGGCTTCAGCGCCAGGGCCGCATCGGCACCTTCGCGCCGATCAAGGGACAGGAAGCCTCCCAGATAGGCAGCGTCTTCACGCTGCGGACAACCGACTGGATGGTGCCGTCTTTCCGCGAGACCGCGGCCATGCTCTGGCGCGGCTGGCCCATCGAGAAGATGCTGCGCTTCTTCGCCGGCTACCTCGAGGGCGGCCAGCCCGGGCCCGAGCAGCGCGACCTGCCCATCACCATCCCGGTCGCGACCCAGCTCCCCCACGCGGTGGGCCTCGCGTATGCCGCGCAGTACAAGGGCCGCGACGACGTGGTGATGGTCTACTGCGGCGACGGCGCCACCTCCGAGGGCGACTTCCACGAGGCGCTCAACTTCGCCGGCGTCTGGCACGTGCCGGTCGTGTTCCTGATCCAGAACAACCAGTGGGCCATCTCGGTGCCGCTCAAGAAGCAGACGCACTCGCGGACGATCGCACAGAAGGCGCTGGCCTACGGCTTTCCCGGTATCCAGGTCGACGGCAACGACGCGCTGGCGGTCTATGCCGCGAGCCGCGAGGCCGTGGAGCGCGCGCGCGGCGGCGGCGGCCCCACGCTGATCGAATGCGTGACCTATCGCCTGGGCGTCCACACCACGGCCGACGACCCGACCAAGTACCGCTCCGACGAGGAGGTCAAGGCGTGGGAGCGGAAGGATCCCCTCACCCGCTTCAGCGCCTTTCTCGAAAAGCGCAACCTGCTCGAGCAGGGGCTCGAAGAGCAGGTGGACGCCGAGATCGCCCGGGCCGTGAAGGCCTTCGAGGAGACCGCGGCCGCCGACCCGCTCGGCATGTTCGACCACGCCTACGCCGAGCTGCCGCCGCACCTTCGCGATCAGCGCGCCGAGCTGGAGGAGCGCCTTCGCCAGGCCGCGCCCCGCCGCGCCGACGAAGAGCAGCCGACCCCGCCCCCCGCCTCGCCCCCGATGCGCGGCCAGCGCCGGACCAGCCGATGGCAAAACTGAACATGGTCAAGGCGCTGAACCTGGCGCTGCTCCAGGAGATGGAGCGCGACCCGGACGTGCTCGTCATCGGCGAGGACGTGGGCGTGGACGGCGGCGTGTTCCGCGTCACGGAAGATCTCCACCGCCGCTTCGGCAACAACCGCGTCATGGACAGCCCGCTGGCCGAGGCCGCCATCATCGGCGCCTCGGTCGGCATGGCGCTCTACGGTCTCAAGCCGATCTGCGAGATCCAGTTCTCCGGCTTCGCGTTCCAGTGCTTCCACCAGATCGAGAACCATACCGCCCGCTACCGCCAGCGCTCCCAGGGCCGCTTCCACTGCCAGATGGTCATGCGCATGCCCTATGGCGGCGGTGTGCGGGCTCTCGAGCACCACTCGGAGAGCGAGGAGCAGTTCTACGCCCACATCCCCGGGCTCAAGATGGTGATCCCCTCGGGGCCGCGCAACGCCCGCGCCCTCCTGGTCAGCGCCATCCGCGACCCCGATCCGGTGGTCTTCTTCGAAGCCAAGGCGCTCTACCACGCCGCCAAGGAAGACGTGCCGGACGAGCCCGAGGCCCTGCCCATCGGCCAGGCCCACGTGGACCGCGAGGGCAAGGACCTCACGGTCGTGACCTACGGCGCCATGCTGCGCGTCTGCCGGGAGGCGGCCGAACTGCTCCACGACGAGGACGGCGTGGAGACCGAGCTGATCGACCTGCTGACCATCTCGCCGCTCGACCGGCAGACCGTTGTCGCTTCCGTGAAGAAGACCGGCCGCGCGGTCATCGTCCACGAGGCGCCCCGAAGCTTCGGCCCCGGCGCCGAGATCGCCGCGAGCATCATGGAAGGCGCCTTCCTCTCGCTTGAGGCGCCGATCCGCCGCGTGACGGCCTACGACGTGCCCTTCGTCGGTTTCGCGCGCGAGAAGGCCACGGTCCCCGACGCGGGACGCGTGGTGGCGGCCGCCCGCGAGACCCTCGCGTTCTAGCCGTCCATGTCCCGTCCGTTCGTCCTGCCCGACCTGGGAGAAGGCCTGACCGAGGCGGAGATTAAGGCCGTCCTCGTCCGCGAGGGCGACGTGATCCAGGAGGACGCGCCGCTCCTCGAGGTCGAGACCGACAAGGCCCAGGTCGAGATCCCCTCGCCCATGAGCGGGCGCGTGGAGAAGATCCACGTCCAGCCGGGCCAGACCGTCAAGGTGGGCGCCGTGCTGGTGACCTTCGCTGATGCCGGCGGCGGCGCCACGCCGCGGCAGTCGGCGCCCGCGACGGCCAGAGCCGCTGCGGCTCCCGCAGCGCCCGCAGTGGAGAAGACCGCGCCGCGCCCCGAAGGCGGCCCGGTGGCGGCGACGCCGGCCACGCGACGGCTGGCGCGCGAGCTCGGCGTGGATTTGGCAGTGGTGAGAGGCAGCGGCCCCGGCGGACGCGTCACCGACGAGGATGTTCGCGCGGCGACAGCCAAGCCGCGACCTTCTGCACCCGTCAGTCCCGCCGCCGCGCGCCCCGCCAAGCCCGCCGGTCCCGCGAAGCCGATCGCCCAGGTCGGCCTCGAGCCCCCGCCCCTGCCGCGCTTCGAGCAGTGGGGCCCGGTCGAGCGCCAGCCGCTCTCCCATCTCCGCCGCACCATCGCCGAGCGCATGGCGCTGTCGGCCGCGGTGATCCCCCACGTCACCCACTTCGACAAGGCGGACATCACCGATCTCAACGCCCTGATCCTGAGGAACGTGGACGAGGCCAAGCAGCGCGGCATCACCCTGACGCTGACGAGCTTCCTGCTCAAGGCTGCGGCCTTGGCGCTCAAGGAGCACCCGCAGTTCAACGCGAGCCTCGATGCGGCTGCG
>JBGPZD010000033.1:0-23788 GCA_041493605.1 Methylomirabilia bacterium | reverse complement strand
GGGGCGGTCGGGCAACTAGCCGCGCCGAGCGCGATGGCCCCCGAGGTCGAGCTCCCCAACCCCGAGGAGCTGCGCGAGAAGGCCGAAAGCCGCTTCGGGCGGCGCGTGGCCCTGGTCACGGCGATCTTCGCCGTGATCCTGGCCATCGCCGCCCTGGGCGGCAACCACGCCATGAAGGAGATGCTGCTGGCCCAGCAGCAGGCCTCCGACCAGTGGGCCTTCTATCAGGCCAAGGTCATCCGTGAGCACCAGTACCGCGGCCAGAAGCTGCGGCTCGAGGCGGACCTGCTCGAGCGCGGCGCCGCCATCAAGCCCGAGGCGCGCGCGAAGCTGGAGGCCCTGCTCAAGAAGTTCGACGAGGAAGAGAAGCGCTACAACACCGAGAAGAAGGACGTCGAGAAGGACGCCAAGAAGCTCGAGCACGTGCGGGACGTCTACCAGGTCCGCGACCCCTACTTCCTGCTGGCCGAGGCCCTGCTCCAGATCGCCATCGTGATGTCGTCCGTGTCCATCCTCGCCCGGTCCCGGCTCATCTTCGGCTTCAGCCTCGTGCTGGCGGTGATCGGGGTCGTGCTCACCGCCAACGGCTATCTCCTGCTGTTCCGCCTGCCGTTTCTCCACTCCGGCCACTAACCGGGGTCAGGTCTTGAAATACGACATTGGCGGGCGTGGAGCCGGAAATGCGTGAATTCAAGACCTGACCCCGCCTAAATGTGGATGGCGTGGCCGAGCGCCGCCAGCGTGGCTTCCAGCGCCGCCTCGGACAGGGTCGGATGGGCGTGGATGGTGTGGATGATCTCCTCGAGCGTCGCCTCCAGCGTGCGCCCCACGGCGAACTCGTGGATCAGCTCGGTGGCCTCGGGGCCGACGATGTGCACGCCCAACAGCTCGCCCGTGGTCTTGTCGGCCACCACCTTCAGGAAGCCCTCGGTCTCGCCCAGCGCGACGGCCTTGCCGTTGGCCGTGAACGGGAAGCGCCCGACGGTAATCTCGCGCCCGTTGGACCGCGCCTGGGCCTCGGTCCGCCCGATGGACGCGACCTGGGGCCGGCAGTAGGTGCAGGACGGGACATTGCCGTAGTCCACCGGGCGCGGCGCGCGCCCCGCGATGGTCTCCGCCGCTACCACGCCCTCGGCCATGGCCTTATGGGCGAGCATCTGGCGGCCGGCCATGTCGCCGACGGCGTAAACACCCTTGACCGACGTCTCCATCGCGGGCGAGACGGTGACGAAGCCGCGCTCGGTCGCGACGCCGAGCGCCTCGAGCCCCAGGCCCTTCGTCCGCGCGGCGCGGCCCACGGCCATCAGCACCTGGTCGGCCCGGAGCGATTCCGTCTTGCCCTCGGCCTCGACCTCGACGGCCACGCCCCCCCGGCCCGGCGCCACGGACTTCACTTTGACTCCCACACGCACCGTCATGCCGCGGCGGGCGAACAAGCGCCCGACCAGAGCCGACACCTCCTCGTCCTCGATCGGCAGCACCCGCGGAAGGGCCTCGAGCACCGTGACCTGGACGCCGTAGGCCGCGTACACGTCGGCGAACTCCATGCCGACGGCGCCGGCGCCGATGATGATCATCGAGCGGGGCTTGGATTCGTTCCGCACCGCCCCATTGGAGGAGATGACGGTCTTCTCGTCGATGGTCACGCCGGGGAGCGACTTGGGCTCGGAGCCGGTGGCGAGGATGATGGCCTTGCCCTCGAGGACCTGGGCGCCGCCCTTGCCCGTGACCTCGACGGTGGTGCGGCTCTTGAGCGAGCCGGCCCCTCCAACGAGCACGATCTTGTTCTTCTTGAACAGGAACTCGACGCCCTTGGCCATGCGGTCGGCGACCCCCCGCGAGCGCTGGACGGCCTGGGCGTAGTCGGCCTCGAAGCCCTTGAGCTTGATGCCGAACTCCTCTGCCCGATTGAACAGGCCGACGATTTCGGCGTTCCTGAGGAGCGCCTTGGTCGGGATGCAGCCCCAGTTGAGGCAGACTCCGCCCGGGCGGTCGTCCTCGACCGTGGCGACGCTCAACCCGAGCTGGGCGCAGCGGATGGCGGCGACGTAGCCGCCCGGGCCGGTTCCGACGACGATGACGTCGAACTGCTGAGCGGCCATCGCTAGACCAGGAGGCGCAGGGGCTCTTCGAGGAGGCGCTTGACGTCCTGCAGGAAGCGCGCGCCCATGGCGCCGTCCATGACCCGGTGGTCGCACGAGATGGTCATCTTCATCCTGAGGCCAACGGCAACGGCGCCGTCCATCACCACCGGCTTTTCGAGCACCGAGCCCACCGCCAGAATGGCGCCTTCGGGCGGATTGATGATGGCCGAAAACTCCTCGACGTCGAACATGCCGAGATTGGAGATCGAGAAGGTGGCCCCGGTCAGCTCCTGGGCGCGCAGCTTGCCCGCCCGCGCGCGCTCGGCGAGGTCGCGCGCTTCGACGGCGATCTGGCTGAGCGGCTTGACGTCGCAGTCGTGGAGCACGGGCGTGATGAGCCCCGCGTCGAGGGACACGGCGACGCCGATGTGGGCGCGGTGGTGCAGGCGGATGGCCTGGCCGTTGAGCCGGGCGTTCACGCCAGGGTTCTTCCTCAACGCCAGCGCGCAGGCCTTGATGATCAGGTCGTTGACCGAGATCTTGGGCTGGCCCTCGAGGGCGTTCAGCTCCCCGCGCAGCTCTCCGGCCCGGTCCATCGCGACTTCGGAGGTGACGTAAAAGTGCGGCACCGGCCCCTTGGAGAGCGGCATCACCTTGGCGATGGCGGCGCGCATGGGCGAGAGCGGCACGTCCTCGAACTCCGCCGCCGCGCGCGGGGGAATGACAAACGCCGGGCGGA
This sequence comes from Methylomirabilia bacterium, assembly GCA_041493605.1. GTDB lineage: Bacteria > Methylomirabilota > Methylomirabilia > Rokubacteriales > CSP1-6 > DASSSH01. Next base: position 20,965 of record JBGPZD010000033.1, on the reverse strand, counting down.
TGGCTTTAGGCGGCGCAGCCGTGGCTTGGCGAGCCGCAGCCAAAGGCGAGGCGAGCGGAGCACCGGTCGAGCCGCCGGTGCTGAAAGCTGCCGCGGCGGTGGGCCGCGGCGCGGCCATGGCCGTCTCCACGTCGCGCTGGACGATGCGGCCGCCGGGCCCGCTGCCCTGCAGCACGCGCAGGTCCACGCCGGACTGGGCCGCGATCTTCCGCGCCAGCGGCGAGGCCTTCACCCGTGCTCCGGGCATGGCGGCGGGCGGCGGCGCGGCGGCCGGCGCCAGCGGCATCACCATGGTGGTCGCGGGCTCCGACTTGTAGGTTTCCATGGCCGGAAGCGGAAGCGGCGCGGCGGGCTTCGGGGATGCGATTACTGATCCGCTCGGCTCGCCTGCGGCTGCGCCTCGCCCTGCCACTGCCGCGATATCGTCAGACGGTTCGGCGATGACGGCGATCAGCTCGCCCACCGGCACCTGGCCGCCCTCGACCACGATGATCTTGCGCAGCACGCCCGAACCAAAGGCTTCGATCTCCACGTTGGCCTTGTCGGTCTCGACCTCGGCGATCACGTCGCCACCCTTGATCGGGTCGCCCACCTTCTTCAGCCACTTGATGACCTTGCCGGTCTCCATGGCCTCGCTGAGCTTGGGCATCACGACTTTGGTGATCATGCGTAGCAGGCCTTACGGATGGCCGCGGCGATCTTGGCCTTGGACGGCGTCTTGAGCAATTCCAAATTCCGGGCGTAGGGCATGGGGGCGTTCTCGCCCGTGACGCGCTCGACCGGCGCGTCCAGATCGTCGAAGGCGCTTTCGGTGATGAAGGCGGAGATCTCCGAGCCCATGCCGGCGAAGCCGGCGCCGGCCTCGAGCACCACCGCCCGGTGCGTCTTCCGGACCGACCGGATGATGGTCTCGGTGTCCATGGGCCGCAGCGTCCGCGGATCCACGATCTCCATCGAGATGCCTTCTTTCGCCAACTCCTCGGCGACCTCGAGGGCGCGGTACATCATGCCCATGTAGGCGACCACGGTGACGTCGGTGCCCTCGCGCCGGATCACCGCCTGTCCCAGCGGGATGGTGAAGTCCGGATCCTCGGGCACTTCGCCCTTGACCGCGTAGAGCGTCTCGGCCTCGATGAAGATGACCGGGTTGTCGTCGCGGATCGCCGACTTGAGCAACCCCTTGGCGTCCGCCGGCGTCGAGGGCCTCACCACCTTGAGCCCGGGCACGTGGTAGAAGTACGTCTCCATGCTCTGGGAGTGCTGAGCGGCCAGCTGGGAGGCCGGCCCGCCGGGTCCCCGGATGACGATCGGGATGTTGAACTGCCCGCCCGACATGTAGAGCATCTTGGCCGCGGTGTTCACGATCTGGTCCAGGGCCAGGATCGAGAAGTTGAAGGTCATCATCTCGACCACCGGCCGCAGCCCCAGCATGGCCGCCCCGACGCCGACCCCGGTGAACCCCGACTCGCAGATCGGCGTGTCGATGATGCGCTTCTCGCCGAACTCCTTGAGCAGGCCCTGGGTGACCTTGTAGGCGCCCTCGTAGAGCCCGACCTCCTCGCCCATGACGAACACGCGCGGGTCGCGGCGCATCTCCTCCCTGAGCGCCAGATTGAGGGCTTCCCGATAGGTCATCACCGCCATGGCGCTAGTCCTTGTACACGTCCGTCAGCAGGAACTCCGGTGGCGGCTCGGGCGAGGCGTCGGCGAAGGCCACCGCCTCGTCCACCAGGTCGTAGACCGACTTCTCCATGGCCTTCAGCTCGGCCTCGGTGAGCGCGCCCTCCTTGAGGCACCGGTCCGTGAAGAGGGCGATGGGATCGCGCAGCTTCTCGCGCTCGACCTCCTCCTTCGTCCGGTACACGGCCCCGGCCGGGTCGCGCATGGAGTGGCCCCGGAAGCGGTAGGTGCGCGCCTCGATGAGGGCGGGGACCTTGTCCCGGCGCGCGCGCTCGACGGCGCGCGCCACGCACTCGCGGACCGCCAGCACGTCCATGCCGTCCACGGCCTCGCCGTGGATCCCGTAGTTCTCGGCGAACCGCCAGATCTCGGTCTGGGCCAGCGCCCGGTGGATCGCGGTGCCCATGGCGTAGCGGTTGTTCTCGCAGATGTAGAGCACGGGCAGCTTCCAGAGCGCCGCCAGGTTCATGGCCTCGTGGAACTCGCCCTCGGGCACGGCGCCGTCGCCGAAGTAGCAGAGCACCACCTGGTCGCCGCCCTGGTACTTCACGGCGAAGGCCGCGCCGGCCGCCACCGGCAGGTGGGCGCCCACGATGCCGTGGCCGCCGAGGAAATTGACGCTCTTGTCGAAGAGATGCATGGAGCCGCCCTTGCCCTTGCTCAGGCCGTCGCGGCGCCCGAACAGCTCGGCCATCACCCGCCGCGGGTCCGACCCCTTGGCCAGGCACTGGCCGTGCTCGCGGTAGGACCCGATGGCGTAGTCGTCGGGGCGGATCGTGGACGTCGCGCCGACGGCGACGGCCTCCTGGCCGATATAGAGATGGAGGAAGCCGCCGATCTTGCCGAGGGCGTACATCTCGGCGGCCTTCTCCTCGAAGCGGCGCAGCAGCAGCATCGGATTCATCAGTCGCCGGGCCAGCTCGGCGTCGAGCCGGCTCGGGGCGGCCGCGGTCTTGATCTGCGCCATGCACTACCTCCTGAGCGCCGGCAACGGGGTCAGGTTAACTCAACGCCCCCTCGCTCCGCTCGGGCTTACTATCTTATCCGCTCGGCTCGCCTTCGGCTCCGCCTCGCCCTACCACCGCATCAGATTAAGTTCATCGACCGAGAGGCGGCGGCGAAGCCGGAAGATCGTGACGATGATCGCGAGGCCGACCGCCACTTCCGCCGCGGCCACGCACATCACGAAGAACACCAGCGCCTGCCCCTCGGCCGTGCCGTGGCGCTGGCCAAAGGCGACCAGGGCCAGGTTCGCCGCGTTGAGCATCAGCTCGATGGACATGAAGATCACGAGCGGGTTGCGGCGGACCAGCACCCCCAGCACGCCCATGCTGAAGAGCACGGCCGACAGCGCGACGTAGTAGGACTCGGGCACCATGTTACGCCTTGCGCTTGGTCAGGGCCATGACGCCGACCAGGGCGGCCAGGAGCAGCACCGAGGTCACCTCGAAGGGGAAGAGGTAGTCGGTGAAGAGCAGCCGCCCGACGGCCTCCACGCCGCCCGGCACCGCGGCGCCCCGGGCGGGACCGGAGAGCGTCGCGGACCGGAGCACCAGGGCGACGAGCACGCAAAACACGCCCACCAGCGGCACGGCCAGCAGGCGCTGGCCGCGGAGCGGGTCGGGTCCCATCTCCTCCTTGCCGGGGATCAGCACCATGATCGCGAAGACGAACAGCACTGCGATGGCGCCGGCATAGACGATCACCTGGACGGCGGCCAGGAACTCCGCGTGCAGGGTCAGGAAGAGCGCGGCCACGCTGGCCAGGTTGACGACGAGGAACAAGGCCCCGTGGATGGGATTGCGCTTGAGGATCAGCCCGGCCGCCGAGCCGACCACGAGCGCCGCCAGGATCCCGAAGGTGACGAATGTCATGACGGGACGCGGTCGGGCGGGATGGGGACGGGAGAGGACGGCGTCCCGTCGGCCCGCGCGGGCTCCAGCCCCAGCAGCATCTCCTTGGTGTAGATCATGCCGCCGCGGCTGTAGGAGGAGAACTCGAGGATGCCCGTGTCCATGCGGATGGCGTCCTCGGGGCAGGCCTCCACGCAGTAGCCGCAGAAGACGCACTTGCCCAGGTCGATGTCGAAGCGCGCCGGCACCTTCTCGATCTCCGGGTTCGGGTGCTCGCTGGCCACGATGTAGATGCAGTGCGCCGGGCATACGGTTTCGCACATCATGCACGCCACGCAGCGCGGCGAGCCGTCCTCGCGGCGGACGAGGCGGTGCAGGCTCCGCAGCCGCGTCGCGTAGGGCCGCCGCTCCTCGGGGTACTGGATGGTGACGGCGCCGTGGGCGCTCTTGACGCCCAACGCCCGCAGCGTGTGCTTGCCCATGTTGACGAAGAAGTGGCGCGCCGTGAGCACGAGCCCGACCAGCACTTCCACGACGTAGAAGCGCTGCAGGATCGAGAGCCGGCTCGAGTGGCGGGGGTCCATCGGGGCATTGGTCCGCTGGTACGGCGACGCCACGGCTCAGCCCTTCCCCAGGGCCAGCAGCACGAGGCCCGTGATCACGATGTTGAGCACCGACAGCGGGAAGAGCCCCAGCCACCCCAGGCGCATGGCCTGGTCGTAGCGGAAGCGCGGCAGCGTCCAGCGGATCAGCATGAGAAGCCAGATCACCGCCGTCACCTTCGTGAGGAACGCCCCGACCTGGAGCAGGACGACCACGAGGTGGGGCAGCGGCAGCGCGGCGCCCCACGGGATGGTGAAGCCCGAGGCCTGGAGGTACGGCACCTGCCAGCCGCCCAGGAACAGCGCCGTGACCATGCCCGCGATGACGACCGTCTCGAGGAAGTCGGCCATGGCGAACATGCCGAACTTCATCCCGCTGTACTCGACGAAGTAGCCGATGATTTCCGACTCGCCCTCGGGCATGTCGAACGGAATCCGCTTGGTGGCGGCGATGCCCGCCGTCAGGAACAGCACGAAGGCCAGCGGCTGGGTGAGGATGCCCCACGCCGGGATCCAGTCGCCGAAGAACTGGGGCAGCAGCGGCTGGCCCTGGGCGCGGGCGATGTCCTGCATGTTCAGCGAGCCGTAGACCATGACCACGCCCATGATCGAGGCGCCGATGGCGACCTCGGCCGAGATCATCAGCGCCGCCGCGCGCTGGCCGCCCAGGAGCGCGTAGTTATTGGCCGAGGCCCAGCCGGCCATCATCAGCCCGTAGACGCCCATCGACAGCATGGCCAGGACATAGAGGATGCCCACGTTGAGCGTCACCGCCTGGAGCTGGATCTCCCGCCCCCAGATCCGGAGCGTGTCGCCGAACGGAATCGACGCGAAGGCCGCCAGCGCGAAGAACACCGAGGCAAATGGCGCCAGCGTGAACATCAAGCGGTCGGCGCGCGCCGGAATGAAGTCTTCCTTGGTGAGCATCTTGATGGCGTCGGCCAGGGGGTGGAACAGGCCGAACATGCGGATGCCGAAGATGGAGGCGCGGTTGGCGCCGATCCGGTCCTGCATGATGGCCGACTGCTTGCGCTCCACCCAGGTCAGGATCCCGCCGAAGGAGAGCATGACGAACATGATGAAAGCGACGGGCAGGGCCTGCGCGAGCAGATCGATTGCGATGACGCTCATGACTTCACCATCAGCCCCGTGTCGCCGAGGGCGCGGTAGGTCATCCCGGCGAAGGCCGGCGCGGCGCCCGCCAGCGCCGCGAAGATCTGCTCGGTCCGCTCGGCGGCGAAGTCTGGCACCGTTGCGCCCAGGGCGCGTCCGAGGCGCTCGAGCATCTCCCAGTCGGGCAGCGCCTCGCCCAGCGGATCGACGGCCGTGCGGAAGCGCTGGACGCGTCCCTCGAAGTTGGTGAAGGTGCCCTCCCGCTCCGCGTAGGCCGCGCTCGGCAGGACGAGGTGGGCCCGGGCGCTCGTGCCGTTGGCGCCGGGGCCCTGGAAGACGAGCGTCTCGGCCCCGTCGAGGGCGGCCCGCACTTCGGCCTCGGCCCACGCCGACTGGAGGAGATCGTGCTGGAAGACCCAGAGCAGCTTGATCCGCCGCTCGGCCGCCGCCTTGAGGATCCCGCGCGTGTCGAGCCCACCCGGCCCCGGTCCGAGGCCGCAGAGCTCGGCGCCCCGCGAGTTGGGATTCTTGTCGGCCCGGATCAGGAAGTTGTCCTCGTCGCCCGCCGCCTTCGGCGGCACCCGGTAGTCCACGCCGCGCACCCCCAGGTGGTCGGCGAGGCGCTTGAGGAGGAAGAGGTCCTCGTTGGCCATCTGGGGCGAGGCGAGGATGCCGATCTCCTCCGGCCGGCAGCGCGTGAGCGCGCCCGCGAGCGCCGCCAGCGCGTCGTCCCACGTGGTCTCCACCTGCCGGCCGCCGTCGCGCCGGAGCGGAGACACCAGCCGGCTGTCGTCGTCGATCCAGCGGAAGCCGTAGCGGCCGGCGTCGCATATCCACCAGCTGTTCACATCGGCATTGAAGCGCGGCTTGATCCGCGCCACGCGCCGGCCCTCGTTGTGGTGGGCGCGCCGGCGGCTCGTGTGGATCTCGATGTTGCAGCCGCGGGCGCAGCCGTTGCAGACGGACTTGGACGTGTCCAGGTACCAGACGCGCACCTGGAAGCGGAAGTCGCGATCCGTGAGCGCCCCCACCGGGCAGATGTCGATGACGTTGCCCGAGTACTTGTTCTCGAGCGTCGTGCCGGGGAAGAGCCCGATCTCCGACTGGTCGCCCCGGTTGAAGATGCCCAGCTCGCCCGTGCCCGTGATCTCGTCGCAGAAGCGGACGCACCGCGAGCACAGGATGCAGCGCTCGGCGTCCAGGATGACGTGGGGGCCGAGCGGCACAGCCTTGGGCTTGTGCACCTTCTCGTCGGTCATCCGCGGATCGTAGAGGCCGTGCTTCATGTAGTAGATCTGCAGCCAGCACTCCCCCGCCTGGTCGCACACCGGGCAGTCCAGCGGATGGTTGATCAGGTGGAATTCCATGATCGACCGGCGCGTCTCGAGCACCCGCGGGGTCTGGGTGTGGACCACCATGCCGTCGGCGGCGACGGTGTTGCACCCGATCTGCGGGCGCGGGTTTTTCTCGATGTCCACCATGCAGAGCCGGCACTGTCCCGCCACGGACAGCCCGGGGTGATAGCAGTAGTACGGCACCTCGACGCCCGCCTGGCGGGCGGCCTCGATGAGGTTGGTCCCCGGGGCAACCTCGACCTCCTTGCCGTCGATGGTGAGCTTAGGCATCGGCCAACCCGGGCCTCGGGCCGCTCCGCACGAGGGCCTCGAACTCGTCGCGGAACTTCTCGATGTAGCTGATGTAGGGCCCGACGGCGCCGTCGTAGAAGGCGCAGATGGTCGTCCCGGCGCCGCGCTTGGCGACGTCCAGGATCGTGTCCAGGTCCTCCTTGCGGCCTTTGCCTTCCACGATCCGGTGGGCGATCTTGTAGATCCAGCCCGTGGACTCGCGGCAGGGCGTGCACTGGCCGCAGGACTCGTGGGCGTAGAAGCGCGCGACCACCGCCAGGGCCTCGGGGATGGACACGGTGTCGTCCATCACGATGACGCCGGCCGACCCGATCATGCTGCCGGCATTCTTCAGACCGTCCACGTCCATGGTCACGTCGATCTCGTCGGCCGTGAGAATGGCCGCGGAGGAGCCGCCCGGCACGACGGCCTTGAGCCGGCGCCCGCCGCGGATGCCGCAGCAGTGGTCGTAGATCAGCTGGCGCAGCGTGACCGAGACGGATGCCTCGACGACGCCCGGCTTGACCACGTGGCCGGACACCGAGTACAGCCGTGTGCCGCCCTGGGTCGTGGTGCCGAGCCCGGCGAACCACTCGGCGCCGCGGTTGATGATGTGGGGCACGCACGCCAGCGTCTCCACGTTGTTCACGATGGTGGGCTCGCCGAAGGCGCCCTTGATGGCCGGGAAGGGCGGCTTGAGCTTGGGCCAGCCCTTCTTGCCCTCGAGCGAGGAGATGAGCCCGGTTTCCTCCCCGCAGATGTAGGCGCCCGCGCCGCGGTGGATCACGATCTCGAAGTCGAAGCCCGAGCCCTGGATGTTCTTCCCGACGAGCCCGGCGTCGTAGGCCTCCCGCACCGCGGCGCTGAAGATGCGCCAGGGCTGGACGTACTCACCGCGGATGTAGACGAACCCCAGGTGGGAGTCGATGGCCCGTGCGGCGATCAGCATGCCCTCGATCAGCGCGTGGGGATCCCGCTCGAGGATGTACCGGTCCTTGAAGGTGCCGGGCTCGCCCTCGTCGGCGTTGACCACGAGGTACTTGGGCGCCGTCGAGCCCTTGGGGATGAAGGACCACTTGACGCCCGCGGAGAAGCCGGCGCCGCCCAAGCCGCGGAGGTTGGACTTCTTCACCTCTTCGGTGATGGCGGCGGGCTCCATCCGGAGCGCCGTGGCCCAGGCGGTGTACGCCCCATGCTGGCGGGCCACCGCCAGCGTCTGGGAACCCCGCACGTCGAAGAGCCGGCTCAGGATCTTCTCGGCCATCACTGAAGCCCCTCGAGGATCAGGTCCACCTTCGCGGGCGTGAGGTTGCCCAGGTAGCGGTCGTCCACCTGCATCATCGGCGCCTGTTCGCAGGCGCACAGGCACTCGACCGACTGGAGCGTGACCCGGCCGTCGGGCGTGGTCCCTCCGACCTCGACGCCCAGCCGCTGCGTGAGGTGGTCGACGATGGTCTTGGCGCCCAGCAGGTGGCAGGACAGGTTGTGGCACACGGAGACCACGTGGCGCCCCTTGGGCTGCTGGAAGTAGAGCGTGTAGAAGGTGACGACCTCGTGGACGTGGGCGGGAGTGAGGCCGAAGAGGCCGGCCACGTACTCCTCCGCCTCGAGCGAGATGTAGCCGAAGGCGTCCTGCGCCAGGTGGAGTACGGGCAAGAGCGCGCCCCGCTTGTCGGGATACAGCCCCTGGAGCCTCTGGACCTCGGCGAGCTCCTCGCGCGTGAATTCCGGCCGCTTCGCGTCGCGCATCGCCTAGCGGTCGAGCTCGCCGCCGATCATGTTGACGGAGCCGAAGGTGGGGACGATGTCGGCGATCATCTGGCCCTCGATCATCCGCGGCAGCGCCGCCACGGGCGGCAGGCAGGGCGGCCGGCACCGCACGCGGTACGGACGGTCCGTGCCGTCGGAGACCACGTAGAAGCCCAGCTCGCCGTTGGCGCCCTCGACCGGGAAGTAGGCTTCGCCGGCCGGCGGCCGGATGCCGTAGCCGTCCATGACCAGCATGAAGTGGTTCATCAGCCCCTCGATGGAGCCGTAGGCCGTCTCCTTCGGAGGCAGAACGACCCGCTTGTCGTGGACGTTGATGCGCTCCTGGGCCCGGCGCCCCTGCCCTTCCAGATTCGGCGACAGCGTGATGGGCACCAGGAGCAGGCCCTCCGTCTTGCCCTGCTTGCCCTGGTCCACGTACATGGCCGGGTCGATGGCGCGGCCCTCGAAGTCGACGTTGATGGCCCCGCCGGGAATGCCGTCCAGCGCCTGCTCCGTGATGCGCATGGACTGCTCCATCTCGGCCATGCGCACCAGGTAGCGGTCGAAGTTGTCGCCGTTCTTCCCCTGCGGGATCTCGAACTCGACGCGGTCGTAGGCCCAGTAGGGCTGCGCCTTGCGCAGGTCGAGCGGCACGCCGGCGGCCCGCAGCAGCGGGCCCGTGATGCCCCAAGCGATGGTCTCATCCCGCGAGAGCGCGCCCACCCCGACCATGCGGTCCATGAAGATCCGGTTCCCGGTGATCAGGGTGTGGACCTCCTCCAGGACCTGGCGCGTCTCCTTGAAGGCCCGGCGCACCTTGGCGTCGAACCCCGCCGGCAGGTCGGCCTTGACGCCGCCGACGCGGCCGTAGGAGATCGTCAGCCGCGCGCCGGTGACGTCCTCCACCAGCTCCCAGAGGTACTCGCGGGCCTTGATCATGTAGAGGAAGACGGTGAACGCACCCAGCTCCATGGCGGTGGCGCCGACGCAGGTCAGGTGGTCGCAGATCCGGGAGATCTCGCTCATGATCACGCGAATGTACTTGCAGCGCTCCGTGATCTCGATCCCCAGCAGCTTTTCCACGGCCGAGGCGTAGCCGAAGTTGTTGATCAGCGGCGAGACGTAGTTGAGGCGGTCCGTGAAGGGAATGGCGTTGTTGTACGGGCCGATCTCGCATTGCTTCTCGAAGGCGCGGTGCAGATAGCCGATCTCCACGTCGCCCTTGACCACGGTCTCGCCGTCCAGCTCGGCGAAGATGCGGATGATCCCGTGCATCGCCGGGTGGGCCGGCCCCAGGTTGACGTAGAGGTGCTGGCTGCCGCTTCCCGTGCCGGCGCCCTCTCCCAGGAACAGCTCCCGCGTCGTCCGCTCCGGCATCGTCAGACGTTGGGGCCGATCAGCGGCTGGCGCCGGTTGATCGGGTAGTCCTTGCGCAGCGGGTGGCCCTGGAACTCTTCGTAGAGCAGCAGCCGGCGCAGGTCGGGGTGGCCCTCGAAGCGGATGCCGAACATGTCCCAGACCTCGCGCTCGAGCCAGTTGGCGATGGGCCAGAGGCCCGTGGCCGTCGGGACGACCGCGCCGTCCTGCTCCACCCGCGCCTTCACGCGCACCCGATGGTTGTGAGGGACGGAATAGAGATGATAGACGACCTCGAAGCGCGGGCCGTCCTCGCGCCCGGGGAACTTGAGGTAGTCCACCGCCGTGAGGTCCGCGAGGAGGTCGAAGCGCAGGTCGGGCTCGTCGCGGCAGAACCGGAGCGCCGGCACGAGCGCCTCGCGCGCCAGCACCGCGGTGTGGTCCCCGTGGTGGTCGTGCGTCTCCAGCACGCGGTCGCCGAAGCGGCCGCGCAGCCGCGCAAGAATCGCCTGTCCGTCCATAGGGGGGTGCGCCGGTCCTCCGGCCGGGGCTAGAAGCGCTGCGCTCCCGCCGCGATCTTGTCCTGGAGCTTCATCAGGCCGTCGATGACGCTCTCGGGGCGCGGCGGGCATCCGGGGATGTACACGTCCACGGGGATGATGGTGTCGATACCCTGGACGGTCGCGTAGTTGTCGTAGAAGCCGCCCGTGCAGGTGCACACGCCGAAGGCCACGACCCACTTGGGCTCGCACATCTGGTCGTACACCCGCTTGAGCACCGGGGCCATCTTGTGGCTGATGGTGCCCACCACGAACAGCACGTCCGCCTGCCGGGGCGAGAAGCGCGGCAGGCCCGCGCCGAACCGGTCGACGTCGTAATGCGAACACGCCGTGGCCATGTACTCCATCCCGCAGCACGCGGTGACGAACGGGTACTGGAAGATCGAGTACTTCCTGGCCCAGCCGATGGCCTCGTCCAGCTTGGACGTGAAGAAGGCGCCTACTCCCATTCGAGCCCCCGCTTCTGCCAGATGTAGAGGAACCCCAGCATCAGGATGCCGAGGAAGACCATCATCTCGACGAACCCGAACCAGCCCAAGCGGCGGTAGAGGGCCGCCCAGGGCCAGACGAACACCAGCTCGATGTCGAAGATGATGAAGAAGATGGCGATGGTGGAGAACTTGATCGCGAAGCGCCCCTCCGGCAGCGCGACCGGATCCTTGCCGCACTCGAACGGCTCGAGCTTGACCGCGGTGAGGCGCCGGGGCGCGATGAGCGCGGGAATGCCGAGCAGGGCGCCGGCGATCAGGGCGGCGGCGGCGAAGACCATCAGGATCGGCACGTATTCCATGGTCACCGCCCCGCTGCCGCGCTGGCGGCCTGGCGCTTGGCGTGATAGGACGAGCGCACCAGCGGGCCGGCCTCGACGTGGGCGAAGCCCATCTCGCGGCCGCGCTCGGCCAGCTCGGCGAACTCGTCGGGATGATAGTAGCGGGCGATGGGCAGGTGCTGGGGCGACGGTCTCAGGTACTGTCCCAGCGTCAGGATGTTCACATCCACGTCCCGGAGATCCCGCATGGTCTGGAGCAGCTCCTCCCGCTCCTCGCCCAGTCCCAGGATGATGCCGCTCTTGGTGACGAGGCCGGGCGCCGCGTGCCGCGCCCGGCGGAACAGCTCGAGCGCGCGCTCGTAGCGCCCGCCGTGGCGCGCGACCTTGTAGAGCCGCGGCACCGTCTCGGTGTTGTGGTTGAGGATGTCCGGCGCGGCGTCGATCACGGCCTGGAGCGCGGCGCCGTTGCCCTGGAAGTCGGGGATCAGCAGCTCCACGCGGCAGCCCGGGGCGTGACGGCGGATCGCCCGAAGCGTGGCCGCGAAGTGGGCGGCGCCGCCGTCGGCCAGATCATCGCGGTTCACCGAGGTGATCACCACGTGCTCGAGCCCGAGCTCCCCGACCGCGCGGCCGACCCGCTCCGGCTCCTCGCGGTCCTCCCAGGCGGGCTTGCCGTGGGTGATGGCGCAGTAGCCGCAGTTGCGGGTGCAGACGTCGCCCAGGATCATGAAGGTCGCCGTGAGGTCTTGCCAGCACTCGCCGATGTTCGGGCAGCGCGCCTCCTCGCACACCGAGTGGAGGTTCCACTGCCGCATGAGACCCTTGAGGCGAATGTACTGGGGGCTCCCCGGCGCGCGCACCTTGAGCCAGGACGGCTTGGGCGAATCGGTCGGGCGCAGCGTCTCGAGGAGGGGGAGCGAAAGTCCCATTAATTCCTGTCCTTTTCCCGTTTGGCCCGCCTCATTATGGCATAGGTTTCACGAGCCGCCAAGCCAGGGGAGCCCCGCTGCTGGAGGACTCAACCGAGAGGGTCCGGACCGGACGGAGTGCCGATGAAAGATGGTGCCCAAGGGGGGACTCGAACCCCCACGGGTTGCCCCACACGCCCCTCAAACGTGCGCGTCTGCCAATTCCGCCACTTGGGCGCCAACGAGCGGACAGTATGCCAAGCCCGCTCTCGGCTTGTCAATCCGACCACATTCGGGTGCGTCGAATGGCGACGCCGGTTGGCCCGGCGCTACCGGCCCAGGCGCAGGATGCGGCCTACCCCCGCCCGGCGCAGCCGCGGGTCCAGCGCGTCGCGGATGCCCTCGCCGAGCAGGTTGTAGGAGAGCACGGTGAACAGGATGGCGAGGCCGGGATAGAGCGTCATCCACCACGCGATCTCCATGTAGTCCCGGCCGTCGTTGAGGATATTGCCCCACGTGGCGTAGGGCGGCTGGACGCCGAGCCCGAGGAAGGACAGCCCGGCCTCCGTGAGGATGGCGGCGGGGATGCCGAGCGTCATGGCCACCAGCACCGGGGCCATCGCGTTGGGCAGGATGTGGCGGAAGATCACCCGGAGCGCGCCGGCGCCGATGGACTCCGACCAGATGACGAACTCCCGCTCCCGCAGGGTCAGAAACTCCGCGCGCACCAGCCGCGCGACACCCATCCAGCCGGTGAGGCCGATCACGGCCATGATGGTCCAGATGGACGGCTTGAGGAAAGCCAGCACCGCCAGCAGCAGGAAGAAGCGGGGAAAGACCAGCATCAGGTCGACGAGCCGCATGATGAAGTTGTCCACGAGGCCGCCGTGGTAGCCCGCCGCGGCGCCGAGGACGGTGCCGAGGATGGTCGCGATGCCCACCGACACGAAGCCCACCGCAAGCGAGATGCGCGAGCCGTAGAGCACGCGCGAGAGCACGTCGCGCCCGAGCGGGTCCGTGCCGAGCCAGTGGCTCTTGGACGGCGAGGCCAGGATGCGTTTGGTGTCGACGCCGTTGGGATCCCAGGGAGCCAGCACCGGCGCCGCCACCGCGACCACGACCAGCACGGCGACCACGATGCCGCCGCACATCGCCAGCTGGTTGCGGGAGAAGGAGCGCCAGAAGAGGCGCACCTCGCCGCGGTTCTTGATGACGCGCGCGGCCACGCTAGCGCCTCCTCCGGCGGCCGCCCAGCCGGATCCGGGGATCCACCAGCCCGTAGGCGACGTCGGCCACCAGGTTGGCGACCAGGGTCAGCGTGGCGACGATGACCAGGTTGCCCATGACGACCGGGTAATCGCGCGAGAACACGGACTGGACCATGAGTTGCCCCATCCCCGGGATGGCGAAGATGGTCTCCACGATGATGCTGCCGCCGATCAGTCCCGGCAATGACAGCCCCAGGATCGTCACGACCGGGAGCAGGGCGTTGCGGAGCGCGTGCTTGCCGATGACGACCCGCTCCGAGAGCCCCTTGGCGCGCGCCGTCTGGATGTAGTCCTGCCGGATCACCTCGAGCATGCTCTGCCGCATGTAGCGCGAGAACCCCGCCAGGCCCCCGAACGTCGCCACCACGATGGGCAGGACGAGGTGGCTCAGGAAATCCCACTGCTGGGCCCAGAAGGACAGGTACTCGAAGTTCAGCGAGCGCAGCCCCGAGATGGGCAGCCAGCCCAGCTGCAGCCCGAACAGGATCATCAGCAGCAGTGCCAGCCAGAAGTCTGGCGTCGCGAATCCGATGAAGACGAAGACGGTCGTCACCTTGTCGTAGAGCGAGTACTGGCGCGTCGCCGACATGACGCCGATGGGCACGGCCAGCCCGACGATGATCAGCATCTCGATGACGTTGAGCAGCAGCGTGATCGGCAGCCGCTCGCCGATCTTGGTGAGCACGGGCTTGCCGTCGGGGAGGAACGACCGGCCGAAGTCCAGCCGCACGGCCCGCGAGAGCCATTTCCCATACTGGATGTAGAGAGGCTGGTCGAGGCCGAACTCCTTGATCAGCCGCTCCTTGACCTCCGGCGACGCGTTGGGGTCCTCGGGGGTGAGGAAGTCCAGCGGGCCGCCCGGCGCTAGGCTGATCACCAGGTAGGAGACGAAGGTGATGCCGACCAGCAGCGGAATCGAGATGATCAGCCGGCGGAGAGCGAAGAGGACCATCTAGCCGGAGGTATACCGCTGCAGCTGCCTCGGCACGAACCATTCGTTGAAGTTGTGGAAGATGCCGGCGGGCCCGGGGTCGATGCCGCGGAACCGGGAGGACACGACCGGGAGGCTGTCGCGGTAGTAGAGGAAGACCACCGGCTGGTCCTCGGCCAGGATCTCCTGGAGGCGGTGGTAGTACGGCACCCGGTCCTTCTGGATGCAAGAGGCGCGCCCTCCCTCGAGCATCCGGTCCGCCTCGGGGTTGGCGTAGCCCATCCGGTTCATCTGGTCGGGCGCGGTTTGCGACGAGTGCCACACCGAGAACTGGTCGGGGTCGGTCCCCGTCCCGAGCCCGAGGATGATCGCGTCGAAGCGCCGAGGCTTGACAAACTCCTTGATGAAGGCGGCCCACTCGATCACCTGGATGTCGGCGTTGAGGCCGACGTCCTTGAGCCGCTGCTGGATGATCTCGGCGATCTTTTTGCGCTCGTCGTTGCCCTGGTTGGTGCGGATCGTGAAGGCGAAGGGGCGGCCGTCCTTGTCCTCCACGACGCCGTCGCCGTCGCGGTCCTTCCAGCCGGCCTCGGCCAGCAGCGCCTTGGCCTTCTCGGGGTTGTACTCGTAGCGCCTGACCTTGTCCGTGAAGGCCCACGTGCCGGGCCGGATCGGGCCGGTGGCCTCGCGCGCGAGGCCCATCGCCACGCCGTCGATCAGCTCCTGCTTGTCAATGGCATACGCGATGGCCTGGCGCACCCGCTTGTCGGCGAAGCGCGGGTCCTTCAGGTTGAAGCCCAGGAAGGTATAGGCGCTGCCCGGGTAGCGGTACTTGTGGTAGGCCTTTCGGAAGGCGGGGTACTCGGTCTGCCGGACGTACTGGAAGGCGGTGAGGCCCGAGGAGTCCACGCCCTTGGCCTTGAGCTCGAGGAAGATCGTCGCCTGGCTGGGGATGACGCGGTAGACGACGCGGCCGATGTAGGGACGGCCTTCGTAGTAGTCGGGGCTGGCGGTCAGCACCACCTTTTCGCTCGGCTTCCACTCCTGGAAGCGGTACGGGCCCGTGCCGATGGGGAATCGGTTCTGGGGCGACTCGCGCAGCTTGCCGTCGGCCACATAGGCCTCGAGCAGGTGCTTGGGCAAGACATAGTCGCTCCAGCTCTCGAGCGCCCGCGCGTAGGGCTTGGGATAGGTGACGCGCACCGTGTAGGGATCCAGCACCTCGACGTCCTTCACCTGAAGAAATTTTTCCTTGAACGGGGCGGGCGTCTTGGGGTTGACCATGGCCTGCCAGGTGAAGCGCACGTCGTCGGCCGTGAACGGCTGGCCGTCGTGCCACTTGACGTCCTTGCGCAGCTTGAAGGTGAGGCTGAGACAGTCCTTGGCGATGGTCCACGACTCGGCCATCTGGGGAGCCAGGTTCAGGTTCTTGTCGTACCGGAGCAACCCGTCGTAGATCATGGCCCCGACCTCGTGGGACGCCCCGTCGGACGTGAGGCTCGGGATGAGGCCGCCGATGTCGCCGATGGACGCCATCACGAAGGTGTCGCCGTAGGCGGGCGGGCCCGCCGCGATCGGGGCCTCGTCCGCCTTGCCCTCGACGTCGCCGCCGCAGCCTGGCGCGAGCGCGCAGGCTGCGCCCAGCGCAAGCCGCGCCAGCGGCCGGAGCGTCCCGCGCATGCTACTTCTGGCCGGCGGGGGCGCCGGCGGGGGCCGCAGCAGGGGCCGCCGTGGGCATGATGCTCTGGGCCCTCTTGTGGGCGAGCATGGCCAGCGAGAACGACGTGACCATGAAGAGGATGGCCACCACCGTGGTGGCCTTGCCCAGCACCGTGGGCGTGCCCATCGAGCCGAACACGGCCTGGCTGCCGCTGCCGCCGAAGGCCGAGCCGATGTCGGCGCCCTTGCCGGCCTGGAGCAGCACCAGGCCGATGATCACCAGGCTGACGAGCACGTGGGCGATAACGATCAGAGTGAACATGCCTACTCCTTTGCCCCGCCGCTCTTGGCGGCGGATTTCTTCGCGATGGTGATGAACACGGGCGCCTGGAGGCTGGCGCCGCCGACCAGGACGCCGTCGATGTCGGGCTCCTGGGTGAGCGCCGCGGCGTTGTCAGCCTTGACGCTGCCGCCGTAGAGGATCCGCACCGACTGCGCCAGCTCCTTGGAGCCCAGCTCGGAGACGAGCCCGCGCAGATACCCGTGCACCTCTCCGGCCTGGCTCGGCGTGGCGTTCACGCCCGTGCCGATGGCCCAGACCGGCTCGTACGCCAGCGCGCACCGACCGATGTCCTCGGCGGAGAGCCCGGCCCACCCCGCGCGCAGCTGGCCCTCGATCACCGTGTACGTCAGGCCCTGCCGGCGCTCATCCGTCGTCTCCCCGACACAGAGCACGGGCCGCAGGCCGTGGCGGAGCGCCGCGGTCACCTTGCGGCTGATCTCCTCGTCGGTCTCGCGGAAGAGATGCCGGCGCTCGGAGTGCCCGAGCAGCACCCAGCGGCACCCCAGCTCCGCGAGCATGGCCGGCGACACCTCGCCCGTGAAGGCGCCCTGGGGCTCCCAGTGACAGTTCTGGGCGCCCAGCGCGATCGGCGACCCCGCGAGCAGCTCCGCCACCGCGGTCAGCGCGGTGAAGGGCGGGCAGATGACCACCTCCACGCCCCGCGGCCGCTTGAGCCCGTCGCGCACGGATTGGGCCAGCTCCCGCGCTTCGCCGAGACGGCCGTGCATCTTCCAAT
The DNA here is from genome assembly GCA_041493605.1 of Methylomirabilia bacterium. GTDB lineage: Bacteria > Methylomirabilota > Methylomirabilia > Rokubacteriales > CSP1-6 > DASSSH01. The sequence continues at coordinate 3,813 of JBGPZD010000033.1, read as the reverse complement.
TGCCGATGACCAGCGGGGTGCGCATCAGGCCGCGTCGTCGAGCGCGGCGACGCCGGGCAGGACGCGCCCTTCGAGGAATTCGAGGAAGGCGCCGCCCGCCGTGGAGATGTAGCCGATCCGGGACGCGACGTTCGCCGCGTGGATCGCCGCGATGGTGTCGCCGCCGCCGATGACCGAGAAGGCGCCGCACGCGGCCACCGCCCGGGCCACTCCCAGCGTCCCTGCCGCAAACGCTTCCTTCTCGAACACCCCCATGGGGCCGTTCCAGAGCACCGTGCGCGCGCCCGTGAGGGCCGCGCCGAACTGCGCCACCGTCGCCGGGCCGATGTCGAGCCCCATGAGGTCGGCCGGAATCTCGCGGACACCCACGGTGCGCGCGCCCGGCGCGTCGTCCACGCCCGCCGCCACCACCACGTCCACGGGCAGCCGCAACGGCACGCCCCGGCCGCGCGCCTGCTCGAGCACCGCGCGCGCCGCGTCGAGCCGGTCCGGCTCGAAGAGCGACCGGCCGATGCCATGGCCCAGCGAAGCCAGGAAGGTGAAGGCCATGCCGCCGCCGACGAGCAGCCCATCCACCCGCGCCAGCAGGCGCACCACCAGGGCCAGCTTGTCGGAGACCTTGGCGCCGCCGAGGATGGCCCAGACGGGCCGCTCGGGGCGCTCGGAAATCCGCCCGAGCGCCGCGAGCTCGCGGCTCATCAGGAGCCCCGCGGCGGCCGGCCTCAGGAAGCGCGTGATGGCCTCGATGGAGGCATGGGCGCGGTGAGCGGCGGCAAAGGCGTCGTCGACGTAGACGTCCGCGAGCCCGGCGAGCGCCCGCGCGAACACCTCGTCATTGGCCTCCTCCTCGGCGTGGAAGCGCAGGTTCTCGAGCAGCGCGACCTGCCCGGGCCCGAGCTGCCGCACGCTTGCCTCGACGTCGGGCCCGACGCAATCCGGCAGCAGCGGGACGGGCTGGCCGAGCAGCTCCTCGAGGCGCGCGGCCACGGGTCCGAGCGAGTACTTCGGGTCGGGCTTCCCCTTGGGCCGCCCGAGGTGGGAGGCCAGCACGACGGCGGCGCCCCCTTTGAGGCAGCACTGGATGGTGGGTAGCGCCGCGGCGATGCGCGTGTCGTCGCCGATGCGCCCGCCATCGAGCGGCACGTTGAAGTCGACCCGGAGAAAGACCCGCTTTCCGGACAGGTCGAGCTGATCGACGCCGAGCTTCGCCACCGCAGTGCCCGCCGGGTCGCTGCCGCGCTAGAGCGACCTGGCCATGTAGCGGATCAGGTCCCGCACGCGGCAGGAGTAGCCCCACTCGTTGTCGTACCACGCCAGCACCTTGACCAGGTTGCCGTCCACCACGGCCGTGGACGGCAGGTCCACGATCGAGGAATGCGGGTTGCCGTTGAAATCCACGGAGACCAGCTCCTCGTCGGTGGCGTCCAGGATCCCCTTGAGCGGGCCCGCGGCGGCGGCCCGGAAGGCGCTGTTGATGGCGGCGGGCGTGGCCGGCTTGCCCAGCTCCACGGTGAGGTCCACCACGGACACGTTGGCCACCGGGACGCGGATGGCGATGCCGTCCAGCTTGCCCTTGAGCTCCGGAAGCACCAGTCCCACCGCCGTGGCCGCGCCGGTCGTGGTGGGGATCATGCTCAGCGCGCCCGCCCGCGCCCGGCGCAGGTCCTTGTGGGGGAAGTCGTGGATGGGCTGGTCGTTGGTGTAGGAGTGCACGGTGGAGGCGAAGCCGCGCTTGATGCCGAAGGTGTCGAGCAGCACCTTGGCCACCGTGGCGAGGCAGTTGGTCGTGCAGGAGGCGTTGGATACGAGATCGTGCCGCACCGGATCGTACTTCTGCTCGTTGACGCCGAGCACGACCGTGATGTCCGGGTCCTTGGCGGGCGCCGTGATGATGACCTTCCGGGCGCCGGCCTGCAGGTGCTTGGACGATGTCGCCTTGTCGCGGAAGATGCCGGTGGATTCCACAACGATGCCCACGCCCAACTCGCCCCAGGGCAGCGTCGCCGGATCCTTCATCGAGCACACGCGAATCTCGCGCCCGTCGACGAAGATCGCCTCGCCTTTGGCGACCACCTCGGCGTCGAGCGTGCCGTGCACGGAATCGTACTTGAGTAGGTGGGCCAGGGTCTTGGCGTCGGCCAAGTCGTTGACCGCCACCACCTCGATCTCCGGCGTCTGAAGCGCGGCCCGGAAGAAGACCCGCCCGATGCGCCCGAACCCGTTCACCCCGACCCGCACACCCATGTCCGGCCCCCTTCCCGTTTATGACGGTTTGATCGACACTTCGGGCTCCCGCGAAGGCTCCTGATTATATTCGCCTGCGGGTAGGCGACGCAACACTAACCCAGCCCTCGCCTCGTCGGCACCACCTCAGCTCGAACGCCAACTACACGACGCGGGCGACCGTCAGCACGCCGACCGTCGCGGCGCCCGCCTCGCGGAGCACGCGCGCGCACTCGCCGACCGTGGCGCCGGTGGTGAGGATGTCGTCCACGAGGATGACGTGGCGCCCCGCCACGAGCTCGGGATGGCGCAGCAGGAAGGCGCCGCGGACGTTGGCGCGCCGCGCCTGGGCGCTGAGATCGGTCTGCGGGGTCGTCGCGGCCGTGCGGCGCAGGATGTCCGAGCGGACGGGCAGGCCCCACGCGCGGCCGACGCGGCGAGCCAGCAGCAGCGACTGGTTGAAGCCGCGCTCGCGCCGCCGCCGCGGGTGGAGCGGCACCGGCAGCAGGAGGTCCGGCGCGGATTCGGGGAGCGCGCCCGGACCCGGAGCGGCCAGCAGGTCACCGAGGGGCGCGGCGAGGGCCCGGCGGCCGCCGAACTTGAAGGCGTGCAGCGCCTCGCGGACCACGTCGCCGTACCGGGCCGCGGCGCGCGCGTAGGCGAACACGGGGCGGCGGCGGCGGCAGGCGCCGCACAGCCCGGGGATGGTCAGGGGCAGGCCGCACAGCCGGCACACGGGCTCGTCGATGCGCTCCAGCGCCTGCCAGCACGCCCCGCAGAGCGGATCGCGCCTCCCCGCCCCGAGCCGTGCGCGGCAGAGCGGGCAGATCGGCGGAAAGACCAGATCCAGCAGGGCGCCGGCCCAGGCGCGCCAGATTGGCTCGGCGGGCGGCGGCGGCGCTACGGGCGGGAGGTGTTCCAGCAGCGGCACGACGGACAGCGATCCACCCAGCGCGGGTGCGCGGCGCCGCAAGAGGCGCAGCGGTGGGGCCAGTCGAAGCTCTCGGTGAACCGCAGCGCGCGCCGATACTCGTCCAGGGCCTCGCGCAGCTGCCCGCGCCGCTCGAAGATGGCGCCCAGGTAGGCGTGGATCGATGGCAGCTCCTGCGCGCGCACCTCCATCTTCTCGAACTGCTCCGCCGCCTCGTCCAGCATGGCGAGCTCGAAGTAGACGCGCCCGAGCCCGAAGGCCACGGCCAGGTTGTCGGGATGGCGGGCGGCCGCTTCTTCGTAGAGCGAGATCATGCGCGTGGGCCGCCCCTCGGCGCGGTGCAGCTGCTCGATGCGGCCCAGCAGGGGCAGCGCCGGCTGGGACTCGAGCGCGCGCTCCCAGGTGCGCAGCGCCTCCCGGCCGTCGCCCGCCTTGAGCTGGGCGTCGCCCAGGGCCAGGGCGGCCGGCACGAAGTCCGGCTGGACGCGGAGCGCCTCCTTGAAGTGCGTCACGGCGCCCGCCGTGTTGCCCGCCGCAAACTGGCTGCGGCCCAGCTCGTATTGCAGCCCGGCCAGCCAGCCCTCCTCGGCGGCGCGATCCTCGCGCGCGGTGAGCTGGACCAGGCGCTCCTGGGCCTCGAGAGCCTCGCCCCAGCGCTC
>JBGPZD010000036.1:0-22139 GCA_041493605.1 Methylomirabilia bacterium | reverse complement strand
GCCGGATCTCCGCGTAGGGCCAGAGGCGCGTCCAGCCGCCTCCCGTCGTGACCTCGAGCCCCTGGCGCATGAGGCGCACCGTGGCCGGGTGGCGGATGGCCGTCTGCCCGTCGAGGTAGTGGGCCTGCCAGTCGGTTTGCATGAGAAGGCCTGACCGGACCGATTAAGCGAGATCGAAACCGCTGTCGAAGAACCCGGCCAGCGCCTCGCCCGTGCTCGAGGCGTACTGGGCCTGCTGTTGGATGCGCGCCAGGTCCAGCGGGCCCTCGATGCTCACATAGCGGAAGGCGAAGTTGATGTTGCGCACCTTCACCCAGGGCCAGGCCAGGCCCAAGGTGAAGACCAGCAGCAGGGCGTTGACCGCGTAGAGCCCCAGCAGGGCGCCGCCGGTGACCGTCGAGTGGAACCGTGCCGAGGAGAACAGCGTGTGGTCCCAGAAGTAACGGCGCTTGCGCGCCACGAACCAGAACCAGCACAACCCCAGAGTGGGGATGGTGAGCACGATGGCCAAAATGAACGATCCCAGCAGATCCCCGCCCTCGCCGTTGAAGTCGAAGCGCTCGCTGCCGAAGTACGACTGCGAGATGAGGAAGCGCTGGCGCAGGGTCATGAAGTAGGGGTAGTAGAGGCCGAGCGTCAGGGCCGAGAGGATCGAGGCCCTGATGAAGAGGCGGACCAGCTCCCCCACGCGCCCTCGGAACGAGAAGCGGATGCCGCGCCAGGAGGTACGGCTGAGCCGGTAGCGGCGCGCCCCAACCATGGCCACCGGCACGAAGACCAGGAACAGGATCGAGACGAGCAGCCCCGCGACGGTCTTGATGATCCGGTCCACGGCGAGCACGTCGCGCACCACGATGAGCGCCCCGACCGGCAGGCCGAACACCAGCATGGCTTTGAGCGTGCCCAGCAGCAGCTCCTTGCCTGTGCCGTGGTAGGCGAAGCGGTCGCCCTCGAACTGGGTCTGGCTGAAGAGGAAGAGACGCGTGCGGGTCTTGGCCCAGAAGTAGAAAACGCCCACGGTGACCAGCGTCAGCAGCACGTTGACGATGTGGATACCGAACAGCGTGCCGCCCCGGCCGTGGAAGGAGGGCCGGCGGACCGTGCCCGCCCCGGGGATGCTGGGCAGCGCGGGTTCGTCGAATCGAGGCGGCGATGGCCCGACGGGCGGACGGGGCGGCGGAGAAGGCTGGGCGGCTGGAGGCGCGGCGGGAGCGGGAGACCGCGCTGCCGAGGGCGCGGGACCGCCGGACATAGGCGGTTTCTTGAAGAACGAGGGCTTGTCGCCGCCTCCCGGAGTCTGCACCGCCATATAAGCACTATGGCCGCAAGGCCGCGGCCGAGTCAACTTTTGGCCGGCCCTGCGGGCGGGCTTGAGGCCGTTCGGGAGCGTGGCGTCAGGCGGGACTCAGCCGTTTTTCCAGGTGACGGGCGTAGCGGGACATCGAGTAGGTGCAGATCCAGTAGACCATTGCGATGAAGAGGTAGAGCTGGAAGGGGCGGATCTCGCGGTTGTTCACGACCTGGGCGGCCTTGGTCAGGTCCATGAAGCCGATGATGGAGGCGAGCGAGGTGTCCTTGAAGAGCACGATGAACTGGGTCACGAGGGACGGGATCATGTTCTTGAGCGCCTGCGGCAGCACGACGGAGCGCATGGTCTGGGTCCCCGTGAGCCCCACGGCCGTGGCCGCCTCCACCTGGCCGCGCGGCACCGACTGGATGCCGGCCCGGACGATCTCTCCGAGGTAGGCGGCCTCGAAGACCACGAAAGCGGCCAGCGCCACCAAGTACTCCGGGATGGCCCGGTTGAGGACGATGGGGATGACGATCCAGATCCAGAAGATGACCATGACCAGCGGGATGCCGCGGAAGAACTCGACGTAGAGCGTCGCCGGCAACCGGATCCAGCGCTGGGGCGCCAGCCGTCCGATCCCGATGAAGATGCCGAGGATGAAGCCCAGGATTATGGACGGGATGGCCAGCCGCAGGGTGCCGCCCGCGAAGTTCCCGAAGCCCAGGAACCCCTGCATCATCAGGAACGGCAGATTGCGCCAGACGACGTCGAGATCGAGCATTAGCGCCGTTGCTTTCCGGCCGTGATGAGGCCGGGGATGGCGGTGCGCTGCTCCACCCAGCCCATGACCGACGCGATGGCGACGCAGAGCACCAGGTAGATCAGGGTGCCGGCCGTCAGGGCCTCGATGGCCTTGGCTGTGTAGGTCTCGATCTGGCGCGTCTGGAACGTGAGCTCCGCCACGCTGATGGTCAGCGCCAGCGAGGAGTTCTTGAGCAGGTTCAGCGACTCGCTGGTGCCCGGCGGGATGATGAGGCGCAGCGCCACCGGCAGGATCACGTACCGGTACGCCTGGAAGGTCGTGAGGCCCGAGGCCGTCGAGGCCTCAAACTGGGTCTTCGGGATCGACTGGATGCCCGAGCGGAGGACCTCGGAGAAGCGCGCGCCGCTATAGACACCCAGCGCGCAAACGCCCGCCGTGAACTCGAGCTCGTGGCCCAGCAGCCACCCCTGCACGACAGCGGGCAGCAGCGGCGGCACGGCGAAGTACCAGAAAAACATCCACACGAGCAAGGGGACGTTGCGGAAGAACTCCACGTAGAAGGTGGCCAGCGCCCGCAGCGGCCTGAACTTCACCGTCCGCAGCGCGCCCGAGACGATCCCGAGCGCCACGGCCAGGAGCCAGGCCAGCGCCGAGAGCTCGAGCGTCGTGATGAGCCCGCTCAAGAGCCACTGACCGGACTCGCCCGTCCACAGCACCGACCAGTCGAACTGGTATTTCATTCTGACGCGAGCGGCGAGCGGCGGGACCGGCGATGCCTCCCGAGACCCATTGCTTGCTTCACTGCGGTCGAGGGAGGCGCGCCGGCCCCGGCGATCGGGTGCGGTCTGCTACTTGGGCACGGCCTGGTAGAGCATGAAGGTGCGGACCCCGGCGGACATCGGATAGGGCAGCTCGCCCTTGGGCCCGAACCACTTGTCATAGATCTCGAAGAACTTGCCCGACTCGATGCCGTCCATCAGGCCGTTGTTGACGACGGCGCGGAAGTCCGAGTCGTTCTTGCGCATGGCCATGCCGTAGGGCTCGTAAGAGTAGAAGTCGCCCACGATCTCCCACTGGGCCGGATTGGGCGCCTTGGACTTGAGGCCGGCCAGCTGGATGCCGTCGTTGGTGAACGCGTCCACCTGCCCCTGGAGCAGGGCCTGGAAGGCCGCCGGCTGGTCGGGGAACTCGCGCAGGACGGCCTTGGGCGCCTTCTCCCGGATGATCTTGGCGTTGGTCGAGCCCTGCTGGGCCGCGATGCGCTTGCCGTCGATGTTCTTGATGCCCTTGATGGGGCTGCCCTTCTTGACCAGGAACTGGGCGCCGGTCACGAAGAACGTGAGGGAGAAGTCCACGCTGTCACGCCGCGTCCGGGTGTCCGTCATGGTGCCGGCGATGAGGTCCACGGCGTTGGACGATAGCAGCGGGATGCGGGTCGGCGGCGTCGACTCCTTCTTCTCGACCTTGATCGGCTTGCCGAGCTTCTTCTCGATGGCCGGCTTCACCAGCTCCTCGACCAGATCGATGGAGAACCCCACCCACTCGTTCTTGCTGTTGACGTAGGCGAAGGGGGGCGAGCCGGTCCGGGCGCCGATGGTCAGGGTGCCGCTTTGGTTGATCTTCTCCAGCGTGGACTGGGCCAGCGCCGGGCCCGTGCCGGCAGCCAGCACCGCCAGGGCTAGAACTACCGCAACGATCTTCTTCATACCATCCTCCTTGGGACGTTAGTGGGACAGGATTTTCGACAGGAAGTCCTTCGCGCGCTCCGACTTGGGGGCGGCGAAGAAGTCCTCGGGGCGCTGCACCTCCACCACGGCTCCGTAATCCATGAACACCACGCGGCTGGCGACGCGCCGGGCGAAGCCCATCTCGTGCGTCACCACCATCATGGTCATGCCCTCCTTGGCCAGGTCGGTCATGACCTCGAGCACCTCGTTGATCATCTCGGGGTCGAGCGCCGAGGTGGGCTCGTCGAACAGCATGATCCTGGGCTGCATGGCCAGGGCGCGGGCGATGGCCACCCGCTGCTGCTGGCCGCCCGAGATATTGGCCGGATAGGCGTCCGCCCGGTCCGGGATCCGCACGCGCGCCAGCAGGTCCCGCGCGACCTTCTCGGCCTCGGCCCGCCCCATCCCCTTTACCTTCAGGGGCGCCAGCATGATGTTCTCGAGCGCCGTCATGTGCGGGAAGAGGTTGAAGGACTGGAACACCATGCCGACCCCGGTGCGGAGTTTCACGAGGTTCACGTCCGACCCGGTGACCGATTGGCCGAAGACCATGATTTCGCCTTGCTGGATGGGCTCCAGACGGTTCACGCACCGGATCAGGGTGCTCTTGCCCGAGCCGGAGGGGCCGCAGACCACGATCACCTCGCCCGGATCCACCGCGAGGTTCACGTCCTGGAGAACGTGGAGCTGGCCGAACCACTTGTTGACGGCCTTGAACTCGATCGCGGCGGGCATAGTGGTGTCTGAACCTCTATTCGATGATGACCAGGATGTCGCCGGGGTTGACCGCCTGACCGACTTCCGCCCGGATCTCCTTCACCGTCCCGGCCACGGCCGAGCGGAACTCGTTCTCCATCTTCATGGCTTCGAGCACGATGAGCCCGTCTCCGGGCTTGACGGCCTGCCCCACCGCGACCTCGACGTGGGTGACCTTGCCCGGCATGGGCGCCTTGAGCACTTGTCCTCCCGTGCCGGCCTTGGCGCCTCGGGTGCGGATGATGTAGCGCGTCTCCTCCTCCACCCGGATGCGATAGGTCTCGCCGCCCACGTCCACGACGTAGACGCCGTCCTGCTCGCTCACGTCCACGGTGTAGGACGCGGTCCCGAGCAGCAGAGACCAGATGCCCTCGGCCGCCTGGCGCGCGTCCACGGCGTGGGTCTGGCCGGCCACGGCCACCGTGAAGCGGCCGCCATCCCCGCTCACCTCGACCGGGATGGTCTCGCCGTTTAGCTGGGCCTCGAACTTCACCGGCTTCTCCCGCCCGGCCTGAGCGCGCGCCGCCAGGCGCTGAGTCCCGAGGAAGGAATGGGCGACTGGCGGCCGGCCCGGTCGTAAGCGGCCAGGGTCGCGGCGATGATGGCCACCTCGCGGTGGCGGCCGGCGGCCTCGGGGCGGTCGGCGTGCATGAGCCGCTCCATGAACTGCGTGGACAGCCGCCCGGCCAGGAAGTCCGGGTGGCCCATGATGTGCTGGAGCACGGGGATGGTGGTCTGGATGCCGACCACCTTGTACTCGCCCAGCGCGCGGGCCATGCGCGCGATGGCCGCCTCCCGGTCGGCGCCCCAGACGATGAGCTTGGCCATCAGGGTGTCGTAGAAGCGCGAGACCGTGTAGCCCTCGTAGACGCCCGAGTCGTCGCGCACCCACGGGCCGCTCGGCGACCTCAGCCCCTCAATCAACCCCGGCGACGGGATGAAGTCGGCGTAGGGATCCTCCGCGTTGATGCGGCACTCGATGGCCCAGCCGGTCCACGTCACGTCGTCCTGGGTGAAGCCGAGCTTCTCCCCCGCCGCGATGCGCAGCTGCTCCTTGACCAGGTCGCGGCCCGTCACGAGCTCGGTCACGGGATGCTCGACCTGCAGGCGCGTGTTCATCTCGAGGAAGTAGAAGCGCCGGTCGCGGTCCACGAGGAACTCCACGGTGCCGGCGTTGACATAGCCCGCCGCCGCCGCGATCCGGCAGGCGGCGTCGCCCATCTGGCGCCGCATCTCCGGCGTGACGAAGGGCGAGGGGCTCTCCTCGACGAGCTTCTGGTGGCGCCGCTGGATGGAGCACTCGCGCTCGCCCAGGTGGACCACGCCGCCGTGGCCGTCGGCCAGCACCTGGATCTCGATGTGGCGGGGTTCCTCGATGTACCGCTCGATGTAGACCGACGAGTCTCCGAACGCGCCGCCGGCTTCCGAGCGCGCGGCCCGCAGCGCGCCCGCCAACTCCGACGGCTGGCGCACCAGGCGCATGCCCTTGCCGCCGCCGCCGAGCGCGGCCTTGATCATCACGGGGTATCCCACCTCGCCCGCCACGCGCGCGGCCTCGGCATCGTCGGCGAGTGGCCGCTCGGTGCCCGGCACCACCGGCACCTTCATCTGGATGGCGGTGCGGCGCGCCGCCAGCTTGTCGCCCATCGCCCGGATGGCCGCCGGCGGCGGGCCGATATAGGTGAGGCCGGCAGCCGCGCAGGCGTCGGCGAAGGCCGCGTTCTCGGCCAGGAAGCCGTAACCCGGATGGACGGCGTCGGCGCGGGTGGCCCGCGCCGCGGCGATGATCTTGTCGATGGCGAGGTAGCTCTCGGCGGCGGGGGCAGGCCCGAGGAGCACGGCCTCGTCGGCCAGCAGCACGTGCAGCGATTCCCGGTCGGCGTCGGAGAAGACGGCGACGGTGGCGATGCCCATCTCGCGGCAGGCGCGGATGACCCGGACGGCGATCTCGCCGCGATTGGCGATGAGGACCTTCCCGAAGGGGGGATTCACGGCCTCGGAATGATAGCAGGAGCGCCAGGGGTGGGCAACGCGCAAGCGGACCAGGTTCGCGTCACCTGTCCAGCTCCCTAATCGCGTCCTCGATGAAGGAGGTGTCCACGACGCTCTTGAGCGGCAGCGGGCGCTTCATGAAGCCGTTGGCGGCCCACCACTTCATCTGCCGCTCGATGTCGGGGACGAGCAGCCGGCCGCTGCGGTCCTGGAAGGGAAAGCCGAGCTTGATAATTTCGGGCCGCGCCCCCGTGTACTGGGCGGTGATCCGCAACACCTCGTCGTAGTTGGCGCCCGGAGCGTGGCGGCCGTCCGTCTTCACCAGGGCCGCGTCGAAGTAGTAGCGGGAGGATTTGACGTAGCCCTTCATGAAGGCCACGGCGCGGGCGCGGTCGGCCGCGAAGCCCTTGGAGTAGAAGACGGCGGCGATCTGCCAGGGGTAGAGGTCGCCGGCCCAGGCCAGGATCTTGCCGAAGCCCTGGGCCTCGGCGGCGCCGGGAAACGGCTGGGGCACCAGGATGGCATCCACCTGCCTGCCCTTGAGCGCCTCCACCGCGGCCGGCAGGGCCTGGAGCGGCGCCACCTTGACGTCGGCCAACGTGAGCCCGTCCTTCTCGAGGATATTCCCCAGGTGGTAGTGGAAGGTGGATCCCAACTGGGTCATGCCAATGCGCTTGCCCCGGAGATCCTTCACCGCGCGGATGGCGCCCGAGTCCCAGAGCTCCTTCTGGACGACGATGCCGGTGAGCGGGTAGCCGGGCCATTCGCGCCCCTTGTCCGCCACGATCCAGAGCTGCTCGCCACCCAGCACGATGTTATAGAGCGCGGCGGTGAGGCCGGTGGCGCCCACCTCGAGCTGGCCGGCGGCGAGCGCCGTCGCGATGGGCGCGGCGGCCTGGAAGTAGACAAGCTCGGGCTCGATCCCGAACTCCTTGAAGAAGCCCTTCTCGACCCCGACGAAGATGGGCGCGGAGGAGGTGAGCTTGAGCACGCCCACCTTGACCTTGGACTGGGCGCTCGCGGGGCTGACGGGCAGCGCCGCGAGCAGCGCGCCCAGGACCACGAGAACGAAACGGCGCATCCGGCGATCCTCCTTACGTGTGACGCCAGCGGACCACCGCGCGCTCGAGGCTCGCCAGCCCCCAGTGCGAGAGCAGGCCCAAGAGCGAGAGCACGACGAGGCCGACCATGAGCTTGGTGGTCTCCATGAGGTTGCCCGACTGCGTGATGAGAAAGCCGATGCCCGAGTCGGCGGCGATCTGCTCGGCCGCCACCAGGAGCAGGAGCGCCGTGCCGGCGCCCAGCTTGAGGCCGGCGAAGACCATGGGAAGCGCCGAAGGCAGGACGACCTTGCGGATCACGCTCCAGCGGCCGGCGCCGAAGGAGACGGCGGCGCGCACCAGCAGCGGGTCCGCCTGGCGGACGCCGGCGTATGTGTTGATCGCCATCGGGAAGAAGACGCCCAGGGCGACCACCGCCACCTTGGAGGCCTCGCCGATGCCGAGCCAGAGGATGAGCAGCGGCAGCAGCGCGATCTTCGGGATGGGAAAGGTCGCCGCGATGAGCGGCTGAACCACCGCGTCCGCGAGGGAGAAGAAACCCACGGCGATCCCGACGCTGATCCCGAGCGTGGCGCCGACCCCGAAGCCCAGCAGCAGCCGCTTGAGGCTCACCCCCAGGTGGACGAAGAGCTGGCCCGAGCGGGCCATGTCCACCAGCTCCTCGACGACGCCCAGCGGTGACGGCAGGAACAACGGCGACACCCAGCCGGTGCGCGTGATGAGCTCCCAGAGCACGACGAAGCCGAGCAGCGCCAGCACGCGCACGGCGCGGTACTCCGGGCGGCGGAGGAAGGCAGCGCGGTCCGTGACCGCCTGGCGCTCGACGGCCATCAGGCCCCCCCCTCGACCAGCGCGGCCTGGGCCTGGGCCTTAATGAGCCCCCAGATGCGGTCCACCGCTTTCACGAACGCGGCGTCCCCCTGCTGAGACTCGGCCCGCGGCCGCTCGAGCGGTACCGGCACCACGTCCAGCAGCCGGCCCGGCCGCCGCGACAGCACGACGACCCGGTCGGCCATGAACACCGCCTCCTGGATATTGTGGGTCACGTAGAGGATGCTCTTGCGCGTCCGCTCCCAGATGCCCAGCAACTCCTCCATCATGAGGGTGCGCGTCTGGGCGTCGAGCGCGGAGAAGGGCTCGTCCATGAGCAGCACGGCCGGCTCGACCGCCAGCGCCCGCGCGATGCCCACCCGCTGGCGCATGCCGCCCGAGAGCTGGTGCGGGAACTTCCCCTCGAAGCCGCGCAATCCGGTCATCTCGAGGCAGCGCCGCGCGCGCTCGGTGCGCTCGCCGGCCGGCAGCCCCAGCTCCTCGAGGCCGAACTCGACGTTGGCCTGCACGGTGCGCCAGGGGAAGAGCGCGAACTCCTGGAACACCGTGGCCGCCGGCGGCCGCCCCGCCCGCCGCTCGCCCTCGAAGATCACCTCGCCCCCACTGGCCGGCAAGAGCCCCCCGATGACATTGAGCAGAGTGGACTTGCCGCAGCCCGAGGGCCCGAGGATGGCGACGAACTCCTCGGGCTCCACCGTGAAGCTCACGCGCTCGAGCGCCACGACCTCGTGGCCGCCCCGGTCGCGGTAGGTCTTGGAGAGATCCTGGACGATGACTCGCACCGGCGGCTCCGGCTTCAGTCCTTGGCGCTCAGCGGAAGAGGAACTCTCATGGCAGGCGTGTCGCCCGGCCTCGAAGGCAGGGAAACGGAGGCTATTCTACCGGAACCGGAGGCGGTTGACACCCTCTCCCCTGCTCTGCCAGTATCGCGGCGGCTCGACAGCCGCGAGAGGGAGGAACAGGGCATGCGAGTGGCGGCCGGCATCCTGGTGGGCGCGATCGCGCTTGCCCACCTCTGGTTCCTCGTGCTCGAGATGTTCCTCTGGAAGACGCCGCTCGGCCGGAAAACCTTCGGCACGACGCCCGAGGTGGCCGAGACCTCGGCCGTGCTGGCCGCGAACCAGGGGCTCTACAACGGCTTCCTCGCCGCGGGATTGGTCTGGGGACTCATCCAGGGGCTCAGCGACGGCCGCGCCACGCTCATCTTCGTCCTGGTCTGCGTCCTGATCGCCGGCATCTACGGCGGGCTCACGGCCAATCGCAGGATCCTGTTCGTCCAGGCGCTCCCCGCCGCGGTGGCCCTGGCCCTCCTCCGGCTGGCCGGCTAACGGCGAAGCAACCCGGATGGGCTGCGCGGCCGGCGGCCGCGAGAGGAGGACCGAGGGAATGAGGCTTCGAAAGGGATTCCGCCAGATGGTCGACGAGGCGAAGTCCCGGATCAGGACGATCAGTCTCGAGGAGGCCCGGGCACGGCACGGGCAGGCCGACGTCGTCTTCGTGGATCTCCGGGACATCCGCGAGCTCGAGCGGGAAGGCATGATCCCCGGGGCCTTCCATTGCCCCCGCGGCATGCTCGAGTTCTGGATCGACCCGGACAGCCCCTATCACAAAGACGTCTTCGCCTCGGGCAAGGAGTTCATCTTCTACTGCAACGGCGCCTGGCGCTCGGCGCTGGCCTGCGACGTCGCCCAGCAGATGGGCCTCGAGCCGGTCTGCGAGATGGACGGCGGCTTCACGGCGTGGAAGAACGCAGGGCTCCCGGTGGCGGAGCGCCCGAAGAAGACGTCCGCCTGAGGGCATCGACTCCATGACGGCCGCGGCCCGCCGGCATCTCGCGCGTGATCCCGTCATGCGCGCGCTCATCCGCCGTCACGGCCCGTGCGGCCTCGCCCCCCACCCGCGCTCCCCGTACGAGGCGCTGACGCGCGCCATCGCCCACCAGCAGCTCAACGGGCGCGCCGCGGAGACCATCCTGGGCCGCTTCGTCGCCCTCTTCCCGACGCGGGGCTTCCCAAGACCGGCGGCGGTCCTGGCGGCGCGCGCGACCAGGCTCCGTCGGGCCGGCTTCTCGCGCGCCAAGGTCCGCGCCATCAAGGACATCGCCCGCCACGCCGTCAAGGGCGCGGTGCCGACAGGCCGCGCCTGCCGGCGGCTCGGCGACGACGAGATCATCGAGCGGCTGACGCAGATCCACGGCGTGGGCCGCTGGACGGTGGAGATGCTTCTGATCTTCACGCTCGGGCGGCTCGACGTGCTGCCGGTCGACGACTTCGGGGTGCGCGAGGGCTTCCGCTTCGCCTACCGCCGCCGCGCGCAGCCTAATCCCAAGGCGCTGCAGGCGTATGGCGAGCGCTGGAAGCCGTACCGCTCGGTGGCGGCGTGGTATCTCTGGCGGGCGGCGGGCGAGTCGCGGCGCGCCGCAAAGCCGCGGCGCTAGCCGGTCGCGACCTCCGCAATATCTCCGTCAACCCGTCGGGCGGGACTCGACGATCAGGCTCTGGAGCGCCCAGCCGATGGGGCCGCGCGCGTCGTGGAGGCGGCTCTCGGCGAGCCCGACGCCCGTCGGCTCGGGCCACGTCGAGGCCTCGAGGCACACCCACTCGCCCTCGGGCTCCCGGACGAGCGCGACCGTCAGGTCGGCGTTGATGAACGTGAAGCGCCGCGGGTCGAGGACGACGGCGCTGCCGTTGCCGGAGTCGGCGGCGATCAGGACGCGCGCGAGCGGCGAGAGCGGCTCGCCCAGCACCAGCGGCACGCGCGAGCGGATCCACACCGCGGTGGGGTTCACGCCGAAGCCACCGGCGACGCGCCGGGCCTCCACCGCGGCCGCGTAGCCCTCGGGCTTGCCGAGCACGACGCCGAAGACATACGGCTCGCCCGCGTCGGGCGGCGGCATCCGCTCGCGTCGGTCCTCGGGCGGGGCGGGAAGTTCTACGGCGGCGGTGCGGACGCAGAGCGCGGTGGCCCGGCTGAAGCTCTTGCCCTCCGCCGACAGCGTGGCCTCGACGCGGCGGACCTTCTTGCCGGTGCGCAGGACGCTGGTGGCAACGTCGAGCGTCGCGATTGGCGTCGGCGCGAACAGCTCCACGGTGAGCCGGGTGATCCGGAGCGCGGGATCGTCGGCGACGGCCTGCTGGATCGCCCGCGCGAGCAGGGCCGCCGGCGGACCCGCGTGCTGGTAGCCGGGGCCCCACGGCCACTGGGTGTGCCCGGTCGCCACGAAGCGGGCGCCGTTGGGGACGAAGAAGGCGTCGGGGGTCGTCACTGGCCCAAGTATGCCCGCTGCGTCGCCTCGCTCGCCAGCAGCGCCTCGCCCGTGCCGTCTGGCACCACGCGGCCGTTCTCGTTCCCCTCTGATACCGGAGTTAAGCCATGTTTTCAATGACTTGACACCTATGGATGTCCTTGGTGCCCCCTCCCGGCGGTGACTCAACCTCTATAAAATCAATATTGACTTTCGTTTTATACTTGATAATGTTGATATTGAGCTTCTGAAAGAGAAAGTGGATCAGAAAGGTCGCGCGATGAAGCCTTGGCACGAAGTACTCGAAGACGAGGATCTGCAGTTCATCAAGCGACTCGTGCTCGCCTCGGGTTCGCTCAAGGAGCTGGCCCAGGGCTACGGCGTGTCGTACCCAACGATCAGGCTGCGCCTGGACCGGCTCATCGAGAAGCTGAAGGTCCTGGACCGCGGCGAGATTCAGGACGAGTACGAACGGCTGCTGCGAGCCTCGTACGCCGAAGGGAAGCTCGAGAAGGGCACCTTCCAAACCCTGCTGGCCGCGTACGAGACGGCCAAGCAAAAACCCGAATCAGGAGGCACGCGATGAACCGGCACGTGTATCCCGTCTATGTTCTCCTCGTCACGCTGATGTCCCTTGGCCTCAACTCGAGCGCCGCCGCTCAGGCAGATCGCTCGGCCGCCGAGCATCGAATCGACCTCTCCGCGCTGCCCAGGGCGGGCGGCGTGGAGCTCGATCAAGGAGAGCCGTCCGGACCAGCGCTCAGAGTGGTCCTTCCCAACGTGCCGCAGCCCAAGGGGGTGCAGGTCCTGTCCCTCACGCCCGTGCCGGCGGAAACGCCCCTCTACGCCCTGGTCGGAGAGATCCGCTACGAAAACGTCCGACAGCCGGGTTACCTGGAGCTGATCAGTCACTTCCCCGGTGGCGGCTGGTACTTCTCGCGCAGCCTGGCGGCAGCAGGCCCGCTGCGCGCGCTGCAAGGCACGTCCGGCTGGTATACGTTCGTGCTTCCCTTCGACGCCCGTCAAGCCCCCAGCAAGCCCGAACGCCTCGACTTCAACGTCGTGCTCCCGGAGGGTGGGACGGTGTACCTGAGGAATTTGAGCGTGCGGAGCTTCGCCAATGAGGCTGACTTCGGCGCCGCATTGCGAACGGGCGCCAGCGGGATCTCGTGGTCCAATCCGGGGGCGCTCGGCGGCCTCCTGGGCGGCCTGGGCGGCATCTTGGGAGCCGTGGTCGGACTTCTCGCCTACCTGCGTCGCGGGAAGGTCATCGTTCAGACAATCCTCGGCGTCTTCGTCATCGGCGGCATCGCGTGCCTGATCGTCGCGGCATGGAGCGCGAGCCGCTCCGAACCCTTCATGAGCTACTACGTGTACCTCCTGCTGGGGATCATCCTGACGTGCGTGGGGGGCTTCAACTACCGGCCGACGATGCGGCACTACGAAGCAGACGAGCTCCGCCGCATGGAGGCGCTCGATCGACGGCCGGGCTAGCGCCGCCAGAGAGCCTCAGATCTTCTACCGCCGCGCGCAGCCTACGCCGAAGGTGCTGCAGGCATATGGCGAGCGCTGGAAGCCGTACCGCTCGGTGGCGGCGTGGTATCTCTGGCGGGCGGCCGGCGAGTCGCGGCGCGCCGCGAAACCGCGGCCTTAAATAGATAAACCAAAAGGCTTCACGGGCGCGCCTGCGCGGGAGCCTGGGCGACGACGTGGATCACAGGCAGGCCGAACTTCCGCTCGGCCCGGTGCACCAGGTGCAGCTTCAGCCAGCGGGAAATGCCCGGCGGCAAGGTGCAGATGATCAGGCTGTCGTAGCCCGGGTTCGCGCGCAGCTCGTCGGTGATCGCCTGCAGAGGCTCCGACACCCCAATGGCGGCGCGGAAGACCTTCGCGTGAGCCGTCTCCTCGAGCAGGGTCTTTGTCGCCTCAGCCCGCTGCGTTGCGTGATCTACCGTTTCGCCCTCCCAGGTATACGTGGAACCGGGCGATTCCGGCACCAGGACGGCGAACTCCGCTTCGGGGTCCTCCGCGACCAGCGCGCTCACCTTGCTCTGCAGCTCGGGGCTCAGGGCGGTCTGATGCGTGACGATCAGATACCTCCACATCTATCCACCTCCGCTCGCTACGCGATGGTCCACAGCAGGTAGGCGGCCATGGCCGTTCCCGCGAGCGCGGTGCCGTAGCACAGGACGGCGATGAGCACCGTGAGGTGCTTGAGCTGGAGGCCGTCGTAGAGGGTATACCGGAAGCGGTGGGCCCAGTGAAAGAGGGGCAAGGAGATGAGCACGAACAGGTAGAACCGCGTCACCGGATGCATGAGGAGCCCGTGAAGGAATTCGTAGCGCGGGGCCTCGAGCCACCCCAGCGGAAAGGCCAGGCCGGTCAGCAGGAG
Source organism: Methylomirabilia bacterium (assembly GCA_041493605.1). Taxonomy (GTDB): domain Bacteria; phylum Methylomirabilota; class Methylomirabilia; order Rokubacteriales; family CSP1-6; genus DASSSH01. The sequence goes on along the minus strand of JBGPZD010000036.1, from coordinate 8,082 downwards.
ATGAATGGGGAGAAAGAACGCGGCGACGGTTCCCCCGGCGCTGAAGAGCAGCCACAAGAGCGGCGTGAGCCGTTTCAGCATTTACCTGTGCAGCAGCGCAAACGCCACCGCCCCCGAGAGCACGATCCAGGCCGCGTAGTTGACGCCGATGATGGCCCAGTCCGGCACCCGCCTGCCGCCCATGCGGACGACCATGGCCTTGGGAGTCAGATTGAACCAGGTGATGGCGTGGAAGAGCACAAAGAGCAAGGCCACCGTGTCGAGCGTGAGGAAGAGCGGCGTCTTGAGCCGGGCGAGGAAGCGCTCATACGCCTGCGGACCTTGAAGCAGCGCGCGGACCTGCCAGAGATACAGCAGGGCGGTGAACGCCACGAAGACGCTGGTGATCTCTCTCAGGACGAAGAAGGTGTACGCCCGGTTGTGAAGCCACCACCAGACCGACATGCGGCGCCGGTACCACCGGGGATGGTACAGCGTATAATGCGGCTCGCTCTTCACCGTGCACCCCACGGCAGCAGCAGCGACTTGACCCACTGGGTCGCGCCGCTGAGCTTGTACTGCTGGATCGCGCCCGCCGGATCGACGTGCTTGGGGCACACCTCCGTGCACTCGCCCACGAAGGTGCACTGCCAGATGCCGTCATCCTCGGACATGAGCTTCAACCGCTCGGAGGCGCCTTGGTCGCGGGAATCCAGATTGTAACGCTGGGCGAGCGCGATGGCGGCGGGACCGATGAAGCTCGGCTCGAGCCCGTAGATGGGGCACGCGGAGTAGCAGAGCATGCAGTTGATGCACATGCTGAACTGCTTGTAGGCGTCGAGCTCGGCGGGCGTCTGCAGGTACTCGCCCTCGGCCAGCGGCTTTTCCTCCTTGCGGACGATCCAGGGCTTCACCTGCTTGAGCTTTCGCATGAAATCGGTGAGGTCGACCACCAGGTCCCGCACGACGGGGAAATTATCCAGCGGTTCCACCCGAATCGGGCCCGGCAGGTAATCGGACAGGAAGGTCGCGCACGTGAGCTTCGGCGTGCCGTTCACCTTCATCCCGCAGCTGCCGCACACGCCCATCCGGCATGACCACCGAAAGGAGAGGGATCCATCCATCGTGTCCTTGACGTGGTTGAGGGCATCCAGGACCACCCAGTCCTTCCGGAAGGGGATCTCGTAGGTCTGGAAGGTGGGCTCGCTTTCCTTCTCCGGCCGATAGCGGGCGACGCTCAGAACGACGGTGGACGGCATCCGTCCTTACCTCCCGTAGACCCGCTTGCCCGGCGGCCAGCGGGTGATCGTGACCGGCCGATACTCGACCCGGGGAGCGCCATCCTCCACGCGGCAGGCCAGCGAGTGCGCGAGGAACCGCTCGTCGTCCCGCTGCGGAAAGTCGCTGCGCTGGTGCGAGCCGCGCGACTCGCGCCGCTCGAGGGCGGACTGGACGATCGTCTGGGCCACGTCCAGCATGTAGGACAGCTCCAGCGCCGCGGGCAGCTCGGTGTTGAAGGTGTAACTCTCGTCGTCCAGGGAGAGGTCCTGGTAGCGCTCCTGGAGCCGGTTCAGCTTCCCCACCGCCTCCTTGAGAACCGTCTCGGTCCGATAGATGCCCGCGCTCTCTTCCATGATCTTGTGCATCTCGGCGCGCAGCGTGGCGATGCGCTCCTTGCCGCCCCGCTTGCGCAGGAACCGCTCCTCGAGCCGCCGGTGTTCGTCGAGCGCCTGAGCGGCGAGGGACGGGCTCGCCTTCTTCTGTTCGGCGGCGAAGGCCGCCGCGGCCTTGCCGGCGCGCGCGCCGAAGACCAGGATCTCGGTCAGCGAGTTGGAGCCCAGCCGGTTGGCGCCGTTGATGCTCACGCACGCGGCCTCCCCCGCCGCGAACAGCCCCCGCAGCGGCGTGGCGCCGTGAATATCGGTGTGGATGCCGCCCATCATGTAGTGGACGACCGGGCGGACCGGGATCATCTCCTTCACCGGATCGATGCCCACGTACTTGAGGCACAGCTCCCGGACGAAGGGCAGCTTGGAGTCGATGAGCTTCTCGCCCAGGTGGCGAAGATCCAGGTGGACGTAGTGCCCGTACGGGCCGTCGAGCGTCCGGCCCTTCTCCTGCTCCTTGACGAAGCACTGCGACAGCCGGTCGCGCGGGCCCAGCTCCATGGAGCGCAGCACCGGCTTAGGCGTCGGCGTGCCCAGGTCGTAGTCCTGGAGGTAACGGTAGCCATCCTTGTTCAACATCCACCCGCCCTCCGACCGCGCCGCCTCGGTGATCAGGATCCCGGTGAAGGGCAGGCCGGTCGGATGGTATTGGACGAACTCCATGTCCTTGAGCGGCGCGCCCGCGCGATACGCCAGGGCCATGCCGTCGCCGTTCTTGATATTGGCGTTGGTGGTGAAGGGAAAGACCTTGCCGCACCCTCCCGTGCAGAGGATGACCGCCTTGGCGGTGATGGCCCGGATTTGGCCTGTCGCCAGCTCGATGGCGACGACACCCTGACACCGCCCATCGTCCACCAGGAGCTTCGTGACGAAGAACTCGTCGTAGCGCTCGATGATGTCGTACTTGAGCGTGGTCTGGAAGAGCGAGTGGAGCAGGTGGAAGCCGGTCTTGTCTGCCGCGAACCACGTCCGCTCGTTCTTCATCCCGCCGAAGGCGCGCACCGCGATGTGGCCGTCGGGCTCCCGGTTCCAGGGACAGCCCCAGTGCTCCAGCCGCAGCATCTCCTCCGGGGCCTCCTTCACGAAGGCCTCCACGGCGTCCTGGTCGCTGAGCCAGTCCCCCCCCGAGATCGTGTCGTAGGCGTGCGCGTCGAGACTGTCGCCGGCCTTGATCACCGCCGCGGCGCCTCCCTCGGCCGAGACCGTGTGGCTGCGCATCGGGTACACCTTGGAGATCACGGCGACGCGCAGCTTCGGATACGCCTCGGCGACCGCGATCGCGGCGCGCAGGCCCGCCCCGCCGCCGCCGACTACGAGCACGTCGCAGGAGAACAGATCCATGGCTCTCGCTCGGTGGACACTACACCGCCGTCCGACCTTCCGTCAAGGGAACCGTCCAGCCGCTTCCCGGGACGTCACGGAGGGCGGCATACAGGATTCGACCTATCGCGTGAACTAGCTGGAAGGGCTCAGCTGAAGCCACGCAGCTCAGCGCGGCTTCGGGTCGAGGGGAGCGCCCCGGGCCGCCTGCTGCCGGGCCTGGTCCCTCAGCTTCCGCACGTTGTCGGCGTCCGGCCCGTCGGGCACGACTTGCAGGAACGCCTCGGCGGCCTTGACGGCGGCGGGAAAGTCCCGCTTGCCGGAGAAGAGGTACTGCGTCCGGTCCCAGTGGGCGTGGATGTACCGGGGATCGAGGCGGAGGGCCTCCTCTACCTTCCCGAGCGCCTCATCCACGCGCCCTTGCTGGTAGAGCACGGCCCCGAGATGGGTGATGGCCTCGACGTTGCGCGGATCCTGGGCCAGGACGCGCTCGTAGGCCCGGCGGGCCTCGTCGAGCCGGCCCTGGTCGAGGGCAACATGTGCGAGCTGGAGCTGGCTCGGGATCGGCGCGTCCTCGCGGCCGGCCAGCTGGCGGAGGGCCTCCAGTTCGATGCCGGGCATGATCGCGGACGGCGCCCCGGCGGGCGCGGAGGACGAGGGGCCGGCGGGCGTCGCGCCATCACGGGCTCCGCTGATCCAGCGCCCGACCGCCAGGCCCCCGCCGATTCCGACGACGAGGAGGAGCGCCGCGCCCAGGACCATCGCCGGGGGCCTCCGGAGCCAGGACCGCTGGGGCGCCGCCACGGGCGCCGGCTCCTCACGCTCGCGTTCCTGGGCTTCGTGCTGGGCGCGCCGGAGACTCACGAAGAGCCGGTCCGCTTCGCGCTCGCGCACGGCCCGCTGTTGGCCGTGCTCTTCGGGGTCAAGCCGCCCGGCCGAAAGGTCCGCGTCCAGGGCCTCGATGGCCTCCCGCGCGGCCTCGAGCTGACCCTTGAGCTCCTTGACCCGGCTCATCGCCCGGAGCTCATGTCGCCAACCCGAACAGCGAAGTCATTCGGTACTGTCAAGGAGGGCCTCAGAGCTTCGGCGCGATCTCCGAGGCGAAGACCTCGAGCTGCTCCAGCTCGTCGAACACCGGGTTGAGCATCAGCATGCGGGCGCCGGCGGCGCCGACCTGCTTGAGCCCGTCGATACATTCCTCGGCCGGCCCCCACACCGACACCTCCTCGGCCATCTGCGGCTTTCCGTAGAAGGCGCCGAACCATTCAGTGAGGCGCTTCCCCGCCCGCGCCTTGTCGCGGTCCACCGCGATATAAACGCGTTTGGCGACGGGGAAGGCCGCCGGGTCGCGCTTGGCTTCCTGCAGCAGCCGGCGGAGGAGCGTGACCTCCTCGCCGAAATTGGCCGTCGAGAGCGAGCCTGCCCCCATGAAGCCATCGCCCAGGTCGACCGTCCGCTTGAGCGCGTTCGGGTGGTGCCCGCCGAACCAGAGCGGCGGGTGCGGCTTCTGGACGGGCTTGGGCTCCATGGAGGCGTTCTGGAGTTTCCAGAACTCGCCTTCGAAGGTGACGCGCGGCTCGGTCCAGAGGCGCTTCATCACCTGGATGCCCTCGGCGAAGCGCGCGGCGCGGCGCTCGGCCGCGATGCCGTAGGCGGGATAGATCTTGGGGTTGGCGCCGAGCCCCACGCCCACGATGAGCCGGCCGCCGCTCAGGTGGTCGAGCGTGGCGAGGCTCTTGGCCGTGTGCACGGGGCTGCGCAGCGCGGTGAGCAGCACCGCCGAGCCCAGCCGGATCCGCGTCGTCACGGCGGCCGCATAGGTCAGCAGCTCGATTGGCTCGAGGCTCGGGATGGAGCCCAGGATCTGCTCGACCACCCAGGCGCTGTGAAAGCCCAGGGCCTCGGCCCGCGCCAGATACTTCCGGATGAAGCCCGGGTCCACGGGCCGCCCGGGGAAGGTCTGCGGAATGGACACCGCCAGCTCGACCGTGCTCTTCACGAGGAGACCTCCTTGGTCAGGCGCTCGGCCAGGCGCGCCGCGAATTCGTCCGGACGGCTCGGTGAGAGTACCACGAGGCCCGCCGCGGTGTGGAGATAGACGAGGTCGGTCGTATTGGCGATAGCGAGATAGTGCCAGCCCGTCCGCGGGTTCCAGCGCGGGCCCTGGGAACCGAAGAGCCCGTTGAGCCCCAGGGCGCCAAGCCCGCCCACCGCGCGCGGCCGGCGGTCGACGGCGCGGATATCGCGGTAGCGGAGGAGGCGCCGGAGCCAGCGCCGCTCGAGCCTCACGCCGTCGGGCTCGAGGGTGTAGCCGGCGGGAGCCAGACCCTGGATCATCCAAAGGCCGCCGATGAACGGCAGCGGCAGGATCAGCAGGCTCGGGTCGCCCGACGTGGCCACCAGCACGATGGAGAGCACGAAGGGGACACCGAAGCCCAGGGCCACCGCCGCGCCGGCAATGATCCGCTGGCGGGTCCCGAGCACCGCGGGATAGAAGTCGGCGGCCGCGTGAGTCAGCGCGGGAAGATCTCGAGCGCGCCGAAGAAGTACGGAATCTCGAAGGCGGCCGACTCGGGCGAGTCCGAGCCGTGGACGGCGTTGGCCTCGATGGAGGCGGCGAAGTCCTTCCTGATGGTGCCCGGCGCGGCCTTGGCCGGGTCGGTGGCGCCCATGAGGTCGCGCAGCCGCGCGATGGCGTTGTCCCCCTCGAGCACCATGGGCAGGCAGGGCCCCTGGGTCATGAAGGCGCAGAGGCTCGCGTAGAACGGCCGGTCCTTGTGGACGATGTAGAAGCCCGCGGCTTGCGCGGGCGTCAGATGCGTCAGCTTGGCGGCCAGGATCTTGAGCCCGGCCTTCTCGAAGCGAGCGATGATCTGCCCGGCCACGCCCTTGGCGACGGCGTCGGGCTTGATGATGGTGAGCGTGCGCTGGACGGCCACGGACCTATTTCCCGAGCACGCGCGCCACGGTGGCGCCCATGTCGGCGGGGCTCCTGACGGTGGTGATGCCCGCGGCCTCAAAGGCCTTCATCTTCTCCGCGGCCGTCCCCTTGCCGCCCGCGATTATGGCGCCGGCATGGCCCATCCGGCGGCCCGGGGGCGCGGTCTGCCCGCAGATGAAGCCGATCACCGGCTTGCGGACGTGGGCCTTGACGAAGGCCGCCGCCTCCTCCTCCGCCGTGCCGCCGATCTCGCCGATCATCATGACGGCCTGGGTCTCGGGATCGTCCTGGAAGAGGCGCAGGACGTCGATGAAGTTGGTGCCGTTGACGGGGTCGCCGCCGATCCCCACGCAGGTCGTCTGCCCGAGGCCGCGCTGGGTGAGCTGGTGGACAACCTCGTAGGTGAGCGTGCCCGAGCGCGAGACCACGCCCACCGGCCCTTCCTTGTGGATGTGGCCCGGCATGATCCCGATCTTGGCCTTGCCCGGCGAGATGATGCCCGGGCAGTTGGGCCCGATGAGCCGGCTCGGCGCGCGCCCGAGGAAGGCCTTGACCTTGACCATGTCGTTGACTGGCACACCCTCGGTGATGCAGACGATGACGCGCACGCCGGCGTCCGCCGCTTCCATGATGGCGTCGGCGGCCGCGGGCGGCGGCACGAAGATCAGGGCGCAGTCGGCTCCGGCCGCCTTGACGGCCTCTTCCACCGTGTTCCAGACCGGAAAGCCCTCGTGGGTCGTGCCGCCCTTGCCTGGCGTCACGCCGCCCACCACGTCCGTCCCGTATTCCTTGCACCGCAGGGCGTGGAACGTCCCCTCCTTGCCGGTGATGCCCTGGACGACGACCCGCGTGGCCTTGTCGACCAGAATGCTCATCCGCGGACTCCCTGAGCCAGCTCCACGGCCTTCTTCGCGCCCGCGCCCATGTCGTCGGCACTGGCAAAGTTGAGCCCGGACTCGGCCAGCATCTTCTTGCCCAGCTCGACGTTGGTGCCCTCCATACGCACGACCACGGGCATCTTGAGCCCGAGCTTCTTGACGGCCGTGATCACGCCCTCGGCCAGCCGGTCGCAGCGCAGGATGCCGCCGAACACGTTGATGAACACGGCTTTGACGCCGGGATCCGACGACAGGATCCGGAAGGCGTTCTCGATCTGCTCGGGCGAGGCCCCGCCGCCCACGTCGAGGAAGTTGGCGGGCTCGCCGCCGGCCAGCTTGATGATGTCCATGGTCGCCATGGCCAGACCGGCGCCGTTGACCATGCAGCCGACGTTCCCATCCAGCTTGATGTAGTTGAGGCCGTACTTGGACGCCTCGACGTCGAGCGGCGTCTCTTCATTGATGTCCCGCAGCGCCACGATCTCCTTGCGGCGGTAGAGGGCGTTGTCGTCGAAGTTGAGCTTGGCGTCCAGGGCCAGCACCCGGCCGTCGCGCGTGACCACCAAGGGGTTGATCTCGGCCAGCGAGCAGTCCTTGTCGAGGTAGGCGCGGAAGAGGTTGAGGATCAGCGCGACACCCGACTTGAACTGGTCGCCGCTCAGCCCGAGCCCGAAAGCCAGGTTGCGCGCCTGGAAGGGCTGAAGCCCCAGCGCCGGGTCGGTCCACTCCCGGATGATTTTCTCGGGCTGGCTGGCAGCGACCTCCTCGATCTCCATCCCGCCCGCCTGGGAGGCCATGACCACGTGGGTGCCCTTGGCGCGATCGAGGGTGATCGAGAGATAGAGCTCGGTGGCGATATGCCCAGCCTCTTCCACCAGCACCTTGAGGACCTTGATGCCCTCGGGCGGGGTCTGGGGCGTCTTGAGCATCATGCCGAGGATCTGCTTCGCGGCGGCTTCCGCCGCAGCCGGATCGTCGGCGAGCTTGACGCCGCCCGCCTTGCCGCGGCCGCCGGCGTGCACCTGCGCCTTGACGACGACCTTGCCGCCGAGCTTCGACGCGATGACCTTCGCCTGGGCCGGGGTGTCGGCCACCTCCCCATTCGGCACGGGGACGCCGAACTCGCGCAGAATGGCCTTGGCCTGGTATTCGTGGATTTTCACCGGCGCATCACCTTGCGCAAGAGCCAGACCACGGGGTCGTAGCTCTCGGTCACCACCCGCTCCTTGAGCGGGATGATGGCGTTATCGGTGATGTGGATGTGCTCGGGGCAGACCTCGGTGCAGCACTTGGTGAT
>JBGPZD010000018.1:0-31415 GCA_041493605.1 Methylomirabilia bacterium | reverse complement strand
GCCTTCAGGGCCTTGAGCCGCTCCCCACCTAACCCAAGGTATCTAAGATACACGATTTGGTTGTCAGCACCTACAGGTCGGCACGCCCACTTTAGCCGGGGGGGGGTGGCCGACATCTTCCACGGGGGGGCCTGGAGCAGCAGCTCCCCGTAGTCAGGATCCTCCACTTTTTGGAAGACCCCCCTATCCCACCAGTGGGACTCGGCCAAAGTGTCCTGGGGCCGGTTGAGCCGGGCCGTGGCCACGGTGCCTGGACCCCTCTTGTTGAGCATGTAGTCCTGGACCCGGTGGAGGATCTCCTCGGAGCTGAGGTCGGCCGACCACTTCTCCAGCTCCTGGTGGAGCGCCCGCGCCTTCCCGATCCGGTCCTTGGTGGTGGCGAAGGGCTCGCGCAGCTCCGGGCGGCCCATGATATTGGTGAGGCCCTGGAAGTTGACGTCGGAGAAGCCCGCGATGAAGGAGTAGGAGTCCTTGGTCTTGATCAGGGTATAGGGGAAGACCTGGATGTGCAGGCTCCCCGCCCGCTCCTGGATGCGCTGGGCGGCGTGGTACCAGATGACGCCCGCATCGCTGAAGCGCATCTCGGCCTCACCGGGCGTGAGATCGATGAACTGCCCACGCCCGGACTGCCAGCGCCAGGCCAGCGCCGCCAGCACGGCCAGGGCGCCGAAGCCGCCCCCCACGTACCAGGCGATCCAGTTGCCCTGCTTGGTGGGCGCCGAGGATTCGGCAGGCCCCTGCCCTTCGGGCTCGCCGGTGACATAGGGCACGCCCGAAAGGGCCTGGCTCGTGATGTCGTAGTCGGGCATGCGCTGGCCGGCCCGCGGCCCGAACTGGCCGTGGGTCGAGTAGGCCAGATAAATCAGGCGGGGGTTGAGCATCGAAAGCTGGCGGTAGCCGATGCCCCAGGCGTCCATCTGTCCGGGCAGCTCGCTCTCGATGATCACATCCGCGTGGCGGGCGAGCCGGGCCAGGAGCAGCCGCCCCTCTTCCTTCTCGAGGTTGAGCGTGATGTGCCGCTTGTTCCGCGCCTCGACCAGATACGCCAGCCCCGTGTCCTTGTGCTTGACCCCTTCCGGAGTGAAGAGCCGGGCCACATCGCCCGTGGGCGGCTCGACCCGGATCACCTCGGCGCCGAACTCGGCCAAGATGGAGGACGCGAACAGCGCCGCGAAGTTGCCGCTGGAGAGATCGAGCACCCGGAGGTCGTCCAGCGCCTCGGGTTTCTCGTGGACGCGCTTGGGATCGCAGAGCTCCTGGGCGTACTGGGCCCAGGGGATGATGGCTTCGTGGAGGTGGGCGTGACCGTCGCTCATATGCGCGCGCTCCCGTCCCACTCGGCCGGCGGCTTGGCTCCCGGCCGGTCCGCCCACTGGCCCACCACCTTCCGCTCCTGGAGGTCCTTGATCTCGCGCGGCGACATCCCCAACAGCCGCGTGAACACGTCGTGGTTGTGCCAGCCCACCGGTTTGGCGGCCCACTTGATCCGAGCCGGTGTCTCGGAGAGCTTGGGCGCCGGCCCCTGCTCGACCAAAGTGCCGTAGAGCGGATCCTCGTACTCCCACACCGAGCCGCGTGCCCGGAGATGCTCGTCGTCATGCTTGTCCTTCGCCGTCGCCACCCGCACGGCCGCGAAGCCGTGCTTGACGCCGGCGGCCTCGATCTCGGCCCGCGCCTGCTTGGCGGCCCAGCCCCGGATCCGCTTCAGCAGGGCCCTCATATTCTGCGGCTTCTGCCTGGCCTCGAGCGTGGCGTACTTGGGATCCTTGGCCAGGGCCGGCTCGCGCATCGCGGCGCAGAGGCCCTTGAATTCCCGGTCGCGGCCGGCGGCAATCGCCACATACCCGTCCCGGCAGAGGAAGATCTCGGCCGGCACCACGGCCTCATCGCGGTTGCCCGCGGGGCCGCGGTCGCGGCCGGTGAGCCCGAGGCGCAGCCAGGTCCAGTCCAGCGTGCGAATCAGCCCCTCGCTCTGGGCGAAGTCGATGAGCTGCCCCTCGCCCGTGCGGTTGCGGTGGTGCAGCGCCACCAGCGCCGCCGTCGCCGACATCAGGCCGCCGAACCAGTCGCCGATGAAGATGCCGCAAAGAATGGGCGGACGGCCCGGGAAGCCGGTGATGCCGATCATGCCCGAGACCGTCTGGGCCACGGCGTCGTAGGAGGCGCGCCCCTGGGAGAACGGGCCCCACTGGCCGAAACCCGAGTCGGCCACGTAAATGAGCCGCGGGTTGACCTCGCGCATCTGTCGGTAGCCGATCCCCCACTTGTCCAGCGTGCCGGCGCGGAAGTTCTCCACCATGATGTCGGACTTGGCCGCGAGTTGCTTGAAGAGGCTCTTGCCCTCGTCGGCGTGGAGATCGATGCCCACGTGGTACTTGGAATGGTTCTCGGGAAAAAATCCCAGCGAGGCGTTCTTCCAGTAGGTCGCCTCGGGGGTGACGTACCGCATGGTGTCGCCGCCGGGCGGAAATTCGACCTTGACGACCTCGGCGCCGAACTCGCCCAGGAAGTCGGCCGTGGTGGGGCCGAGCACCAGGGTGGTCAGCTCGAGGACGCGGATGCCGCGCAGGGCTTCTGGCTTATCGAAGATCTTGGACCGGTCGAACAGCTTCCGGGTCCAGTCGAAGTACGCCTTCGGACTCGCATCCCCCATCGAGGCTCCTTCCGGGCTTTCGGGGATCGGGGCTCTTAGGTGCCCGGCGACTATAGCAAAGCAAAACCAGAGAATTCAAGGCCTTCCGCCCCGCCCGCCCGCCGTCCGCCTGACGGGGAATTGCCCGTTGCCCGGCCCCGGCCATTGGGCTATCATCCCGCCACCAGACGGCCCGCTCTCAAGCCGGCTCACGGCTTCTCAACGCGTCTGGCAACCAATGGAGGTACCCGTATGAAGCGCTCAACCAGGGTCGCCCTTTCCACTGTCCTCATCGCGCCGCTCGTGGCCGGCCTGACCTGGTCCCAGGCGGCCGCCCAGGACCGCGTCATCAAGATCGCGGGCGTCGGGGCCATGAGCGGCGTGGTCCGCACCTTCGGCGTCAACGCCAAAGCCACGCTGGACATGGCCACGGACGAGATCAACGCCGTCGGCGGCATCAAGCTCAAGGACGGCTCGCGCGCCAAGATCGTCACCACCTACGTGGACGAGCGGTGCAACGCCGAGGAAGGCATCTCCGTGATCCGCAAGCTGGCCAGCGAAGACTGGCTGGTCTCCATCGGCCCGACCTGCTCCAACGTGGCCGAGCCGCTCTTCGGCATCCTGCAGCGCAAGGCGGGCGACGCCGGCGACTCGGGGCTCCAATTCCCGATCTTCACCGACACGGCGATCAAGCCGGGCCTGGCCAAGATCTCGGAGTGGTCGTTCCGCAACGTGCCGCACGAGCCCACCATGTACAACCACCTCTTCAAGTGGCTCAAGGAGAAGAACCCCGACGCCAAGACCGTGATGATCGGCGTCGAGAGCGACTTCGCCCACAGCAACGCCAACGCCGGCATCATGGAGGCCGCGGCCAAGGCGGCGGGCTTCGAGGTGCTGGGCCAGGAGAAGTGGCTGCTCAACGACACCGAGTTCTCGACCCAGGTGGGCAAGTTCCGCCGGGCCAAGCCCGACATCATCGGCATCGCGGCCCACCCCTTCACGACCTGCGGCGCCGTGCGCGAGATGAAGCGGCAGGGCGTGAAGCCCAAGGTCCTGGTCGGCCTGACTTCATCGGCCACGCTCGAGACCATGGTGGGCTGCGGCCCCGAGGCCGAGGGAATGATCATCCCCACGGGCTTCGCCCCGGTGACGCCTGAGGCCAAGCGCGTGGCCAAGACCGTGGCCGAGAAGTACAAGGGCAACGTGGATCTGCACTCGGCGGCGGTGTACGAGAACATCCAGGTGCTGAAGATGGTCATTGAAACCTCGGGCGTCGAGGGCAAGCCGACGACGGTGGCCTCGGACCGGCGGAAGATCCGCGACGGCCTGGCCCAGGTCAAGGAGTTCCAGGGCCTGCTCGGCAAGGTGCAGCGCACGGAGGACCGCGAGTCCACCAAGCCCTACGTCTTCGCCCAGGCGCGCAACTCCGACTGGGCCGTTCTGTACGATCCACGATAAGGCACAGTAGCAACGGGCGCGCTCATTCCCCCCGGAGTGAGCGCGCCCCTTCCTTCTCATGAGCGACCTCGTTCTTGACGTCGTTCAGCAGGCGCTGAACGGCTTCCTCTTCGGTTCCTCCTATGCCCTCATCGGCATCGGCTTCACCATGATCTTCGGCGTCATGGAGAAGCTCAACCTGGCCTTCGGCGTCACCGCCCTGGGCGGGGCCTACGCGGCCCTGCTGGTCTTCCGGCTCACCCACGGCCCTTTCCTCCTGGTCTTCCTGGCCTCGGTCGTTGCCGCCGGCCTCATCGGGCTCGTGGTCGAGGTCACGTGCTTCCGCTGGATGCCGCGCGATTATCCGTTGGCCGCGCTCATGGCCACCGTGGGGATGCTGTTCTTCGTCGAGGAGATCATCGTCCACGCCACCAACGGGATGCCGCTCGCCTTCCCGGCGCCCCTGGGCCAGCTCATGTTCGACGTTGGCCCATGGCTGTTCCGGGGCGACCTGGGCTTCATGTTCCTCGTGAGCCTGGGCGTGATGGGCGGACTCTGGCTGCTCGTCTACCGAACCCGGCTCGGCCTGGCCACGCGCGCGGTCTCCCAGCAGCCCGTGGCCGCCCAGCTCTGCGGCATCGGGCTCCGCCGCGTCAACGCCGCCGTCTTCGTCCTCACCGGGATGGTCGGCGGCGTGGCCGGCGCGCTCATCGGCTCGGCCGTGGGCAACCTCTCCCCGCTGCTGGCGCTGCCGCTGACCGTGAAGGGGCTCGTGACCGCGGTGCTAGGCGGCCTGGGCTCCATCCCCGGCGCCATCGTGGCCGGGCTCCTGCTGGGCGTCGTCGAATACCAGGCCCTCTACTTCTTCGGCATCGGCTACCGCGACATGGTCACCTACCTGCTGCTCTTCGCCTTCCTGGTCTTCCGGCCCGGCGGCCTCTTCGGCTCGCGGGCGCGCTGAGTCGGGCGTGGACTTCTACGTCAGCCTGCTCACGCTCTTCGGCTTCCGCATCCTGCTCGGGCTCAGCGCCTACGTGGTCATCCTCACCGGACAGATCTCCCTCGCCCAGGCCGGCTTCTACGCCCTCGGCGCCTACAGCGCCGGCGCCGCCACCGCCATCTGGGGCTGGCCGATCGCGCCCGCCATCCTGCTGGGCGCGGTGGTCGGGGGCTTCTTCGGCTTCCTGGTGGGCTTCCCGGCCCTGCGCGTGCGCGGGCTCTTCCTGGTGATCGCCACGCTGGCCTTCACCGAGATCGTGCGCATGGTCTTCCTCAACCTCAAGTACACGATCCGTGTGGGCGACCGGACCATCGGGCCCGCCGCCGGCGAAGGCTTCCGCGGCATCACCTACTATTTCGAGCACGGCTGGTCGGGGCTGCAGATCGTCGGCTTCACTTGGCTCTTCGTGGCGGCCGTGCTGGTCGCGCTCTGGCTCGTGGACCGCTCGCGCGCCGGGGCGGTGCTGCGCGCGGTGGGCGAGGACGAGCTGGCGGCCTCGAGCGTCGGCATCAATCTCACCACGGCCAAGGTCTCGGCCATGACCGTCGGCGGCTTCGTCGCGGGGATGGCCGGGGCGCTCTACGCGCACTACGCCAGCTACGTGTCCCAGGAGGACTTCGGCGTGCTCCTCGCGACCTTCGCCATCGCCTACCCGCTGGTGGGCGGCACCGGCAGCGTGCTGGGCCCGGTGGCGGGCGTGCTGTTCTTCTCGCTGCTGATCGACGGCCTCCGGTTCCTCGGCGACTGGCGCAACCTCCTCTTCGGCATCCTCATCGTGGCCATGATGAACCTGCGCCCCCACGGCCTCATCGACGTGGGGCTCCTGCGCCGCCTGACCCTGCGGGCCCGACGCGCGCGGCCCGCCAGCCAGGCCTGATGCCAGGCTGACGCCAATGCTTACGCCCATGCTTACGATCGACCGGCTCGGCAAGGATTTCGGCGGCATCCGGGCCGTCGCCGGCGTGAACCTGCGCGTGGCGGCCAACGAGATCCTGGGGCTCATCGGGCCCAACGGCTCGGGCAAGAGCACCATGGTCAACCTGATCACGGGCGTCTTCCCGCCCACGGGCGGGCGCATTACGTTCCGCGAGGAGGACATCACGGGCTGGCTGCCCCACCAGGTGCTGGCGGCGGGCATCGGGCGTACCTTCCAGAACATCCGGCTCTTCCGCGGCCTGACCGTGTGGCAAAACCTCTGGGTCGCCCAAGGCGCCCGCGCCGCCGGCCGCGGGCTCTTCCGCCGGTGGCTCGGCATCGACCGCGAGCGGCTCACGCAGATCGAGGCCACGCTGGATTTCTGCGGTCTCGGAAACAAGCGGGACGAGCTGGCGGGCAGCCTGGCCTTCGGCGAGCAGCGCCGGCTCGAGCTGGCCCGGATCCTGGCCGCCGACCCCGAGCTCCTGCTGCTGGACGAGCCCGCCGCGGGCATGAACGTGGCCGAGGTGGGCGAGCTCCGCGAGCGCATCCTGGCGCTTCGGGGGCGGGGCAAGACGGTGGTGCTGATCGAGCACCACATGGAGCTGGTGATGACGGTGGCCGACCGCGTCGCCGTGCTGAACTTCGGCGAGAAAATCTGCGAGGGCTCGCCGGCCCAGGTGCAGGACGACGCGCGCGTGCGCGAGGCCTACCTGGGCGTTCGGCGGGAGCGGTAGCCCGTGCTCGAGGTCCGGGACGTCGTCACCACCTACGGGATGATCCAGGCGCTCAAGGGCGTGAGCCTCGCGGCGCGTGAGGGTGAGATCACCTGCATCCTGGGGCCCAACGGCGCCGGCAAGACGACCCTGCTCTACACGATCGCCGGCATCCTGTCGCCGCGCTCGGGCTCGATCACTTTCGAGGGCCGGGAGCTGGCGGGCCTGCCCGCCCACCACATCGTGGGCGCCGGCATCGCGCTGGCGCCGGAGAACCGTCTCGTGTTTCCCCACATGACCGTGAAAGAAAATCTCTTAGCGGGAGCGTACGGCCGGCTGGGCCGGGACCGCGCGGCGGTGCAGGCCGATCTGGAGCGGATGTTCAGCCGCTTCCCGATCCTGAGCGAGCGCGCCGACCAGGCGGCGGGGA
Organism: Methylomirabilia bacterium; assembly: GCA_041493605.1. Lineage (GTDB taxonomy): Bacteria > Methylomirabilota > Methylomirabilia > Rokubacteriales > CSP1-6 > DASSSH01. The sequence continues at coordinate 24,285 of JBGPZD010000018.1, read as the reverse complement.
CGCTCTCGGGCGGCGAGCAGCAGATGCTGGCCGTGGGGCGGGCGCTGATGGCGCGCCCGCGCCTCCTGATGATGGACGAGCCGTCGCTCGGCCTGGCGCCCATGATCGTCGAGCAGATCTTCGAGATCGTGTCTGGGCTCAACCGCGAGGGCATCACGGTGCTGCTGGTCGAGCAGAACGCGCGGCTGGCCCTCGCCATCGCCCACCGCGCCTATCTCCTCGAGCAGGGCAAGGTCGCCTTCCAGGGCACCGCGGCGGAGGTCGCGGCCAATGAGGCCATCAGCCGGGCCTACCTCGGCATCAAAGGACGGTAGCCTCCCGGGCGCCTGATCGGCAACAGGGCCTCGTATACCAGGTCGATGAGATGGTGCACGTGCTTGTGCTGCCAGCCGCCCCGGCCCTGGTTCATGGCGTATGCGAAGGCGACGCGAGCGTCAGGATCGGCGAACCCGAGCGAGCCGCCGGCGCCAAAGTGCCCGAAGGAGCGGGGGCCCGGACCAAGCGGCCGCTCCGGCATGGTGAGCTGGAAGCCGAGACCGAAACGGGTCGGCCTCTCCAGAATCAGATCCTCCCCGTACACCTGCTCCGCAATCGCCATCTCCACCGTCTCGGGGGACAGGATGTGGACCCCGTCCAGCCCGCCATCGCCCGCCAGCGCGGCGTAGAGGCGTGCGACCGCACGCGCGTTGCCGTGCCCGTTTGTCGAGGGCACTTCGGCCGCGCGCCACTCGCGCGAGTTGACGATTCCCATTCCCGAGAGACCGGGCGGGTTCCGATAGGCGCCAGCGCGCATACGCGCCAGGCCGGTCAGCGTGGCCAGCTCGCCCTCGAACAGCACCCTCCTCTCGTCCCCGTCCGAGCCAGGCCGGGGCGGGAGAATTTCGGCGCAGCGCGCATCGAGCTCGGGGCCGAAGCCGACGACGAAGTCGATGCCCGCCGGGCGGGCGAGCTCATCGCGCAGGTAAGTGCCGAGGCTCTTGCCGGTGATTCTCCGGACCACTTCCCCGATGAGGAACCCGTACGTATTCACGTGGTAGCCGTGCGCCGCGCCCGGCTCCCACCACGGCTCCTGGGCGGCCAGCGCGTCGGTCATCACCTCCCACTGCAGCACCGCGCCGGGCGGCAGGACCCGGAACACCGCGGGCAGGGCCGCCTGGTGCGTCAAGAGATAGCGAACGGGAAGATGCGTCTTGCCGGCCTGGGCGAACTCGGGCCAGTACCGTGACACGGGGGAATCGAGATCGAGCGCGCCACTCTCCACGAGCCGGAGGGCGCAGACGGCGGTGACGGCTTTCCCCACGGAGTAGAGGTTGACGATGGTGTGCTCGTCCCATGGCCGCGTCCTGGCCGAATCCTTGTAGCCCGCCCACAGGTCGACGACCGGTTGCTTGTCCACATGGACGGCGAGCGCCGCGCCCACCTCGAAGCCGCTCTCGATGACGTCGGCGAGCGCCCGGCGCAGTGCCGCGAACGCGGGCTCGCAGCGTCCATGAACCTCGGGCGACTCAGCGCTCATCTACGGCCGAATGCAGGAGGTCTGGCTGGACCGGTAGGGAGACAGCGCGTCCGCCTCAGGTGCGGTAGGACGGATCGAGGCGATCGAGCCGCCGGAGCAGCCCGGGCCACACGAGCGTTCCCCGGCCGCCGCCAGCGCCCCTGGTCGATGTCTCCCCCTGCGCGTGGCTGGCTTCGATGATCTCCTTGGACACCGGGATCAGCTCCCCGCCGCCGGATTGCGCGCGTACCTGGATCGCGCAGGACGCTTCCAGGTAGTACATGGCCACGAACGCGTCGCTGACCGTCTCGCCCACCGTCAGCAGCCCATGATTGCGGAGGATCAGCGAGGTCCTGTCGCCGAGGTCCGCCACGAGCCGCGGCTTCTCGTCGTCGCGCAGCGCCGGACCTTCGAAATCATGGTAGCCGAGGCTGGCGAGCACGAAGATCGAATGCTGTGAGATCGGCAGCAGTCCGGCCCGCTGCGCCGACACGGCGACCCCGTTCAGGGTGTGGGTATGAAGCACGCACCGGGCGTCGTGCCGGGCGGCGTGGATGGCACTGTGGATGATGAAGCCGGCGGGGTTCACGGGAAACGGCGAGTCGCCTACCTTATTGCCCTGGAGGTCGATCTTAACGAGGCTCGACGCCGTGATCTCATCGAAGAACATCCCGTACGGGTTGATGAGGAACTGGTCCTCGGTGCCCGGCGCCCGCGCCGTGATGTGGGTGAACACGAGGTCCTCCCAGCCGTAGTGCGCCACGAGCCGGTAACAGGCGGCGAGATCCACACGCACGGCCCATTCTTCGGACGAGACCTTGTCCCGAAGCGACGGAATCTTCTGAGCCCTAGCGTTCATGGAGACTCCTCTCCCATCGGTCGAGGTCGGGTGCCCTGCCCCCGGTCTGGTACCCGCCGCTATGTTAGTCCAACCCGGCTGCTCCGTGCACCGTCATTCGCATCACAGGGGGAGCGAAGCGAACGGGGGCAGGTCAACGCCGTGGCCGTCCGTCCGCGCGTGTTCGTGCGTCGGAATAGAAGAGGGTCAGCCGGGCCGTTGGCCCGGGTCAGGCAGGCTCGCCTCAGTACGAGACCCAGACGCGCTGCCAGAAGCCGGCGTCCACCACCCGCGGCTCGTAGTGGGCCTCGATCAAGCGGCCGTCCACGGACCAGTCGAATGGACCCAGACGTAGGCGGGGTGGCCGCCTTGCGCGGCCGGCCTTTCTCCGCTAGGCTGGGCGGCAAGAAGGCCCGTACCGGCGGCGGTCGTCGAGATCCCAGACCCGCCCGGCGGGCCCAGCCGGCCCCGAGCGGGCCCCCAGCGGGCCCATTGACGAGAATATTGGCGGGGCGGGGAGCGTCCCAGCCCCAGGAGGAGCCAATGAGAAGGCCAGCGTGGGTTGCGGTCTTGGTGATTGCGCTACTTCTCGTCTCCGCAGTGCCGAATCTAGCCTGGAGTCAGGGCAGGCATTCACATTCCGGCGTCCGGACCCACCTATTCGTCGGCGTCGGGCCGGGGTTCTGGTGGGGCCCGTCGTATCCATACTGGCATTATCCGCCGCCCTACTACGGCTATTATCCGGGATATTATTCGCCGCCCTACTACGGCTACTCTCCGCCGCCGGTCGTCATGTCCGAGCCGCAGGCCTATACACAGCAGCAGCCGGCGCAAGCGGAGGCATACTGGTACTACTGTTCCAGTTCGCAGGCGTACTATCCCTACGCTCAGTCTTGCCCCGAAGCCTGGGTGAAGGTTTCGCCCAGACCGCAGTAGGGGCGGGAAAAACCGATGGTCTTCAGATCAGCGACCCTGGCCGTGGCGGCCGCAGTGCTCCTCACCGCGTGCGCGACGATTCCGTCGGGACCGAACGTGATGGTGCTTCCTGGCAGCGGAAAGAACTTCGAGCAGTTTCAGTCCGACGATGCGCTCTGCCGGCAGTGGGCGGCGCAGCAGACGGGGATCACGGCGCAGCAGGCGGCGACGGACAACACGGTCGGAGGAGCCGTGGTCGGCACGGTGCTCGGAGCCGCTCTCGGGGCGGCGATCGGCGCCGCGGCCGGCAGTCCCGCGACGGGCGCGGCGGTCGGCGCCGGCGCCGGCCTGCTCGGGGGCACCGCCGTAGGCGCGAGCAACGCTCAAGTCGGATACGCCTCGGTGCAGCGGCGCTACGACATGAGTTACATGCAGTGCATGTACGCCAAGGGTAACCAGATTCCACTCGCCAGGGGCTCCCAGCCGCCGTACGCATCGCAGCCCGCGCCGCCACCCCCGCCCCCTCCGCCGGCGGCGGGACCGAAGATTCCGCCTCCCCCAGCCGGGACTCCCCCGTCACCCCCTCCCCCGTCACCCCCTCCCCCGTCACCCCCTCCCGGACCTTCGCGCTAGAGCCCGCCTCGCGGCCCGTGCCGCATGGCGCCTAGGCGCTTGGGTCGTTCGCTCATCGTCGCAGGAGATGCTCGCCATGCTCACCGCGGCGGCAGCATCCGCGCGGTCGCCTCCCCGATTGAAGGCGGGGTCGAGGCGTCCTTGTACACCGACAGGCGGCGGTAGATCTCACCGGCGGCTTCGTGGAACCCCACCGGAAGGCCGGCGCCGAGGAACGTCCGCGCGATCTCGTCCATCTCGCCAACGAATCGCCAGGCCTTGCGCGTGTTATCACGGATCGCCCGCTCCGAGCGAGCGGCGAGCTCGGGCATGGAGATCTTCCACTCGGCGAGCAACGCCGAATCCACCCCCTCGGCCACGGCCAGCGCGCGGATGGCAGCCAGGAGCGCCTGGCTCCCCTTGTTCCAGCCGGCAAAGGCCATTTTCAGGGCCGAGGCCGCGCCCGGTGGCCCGTCAAGCACGATCGCGTCCACGGGGCCGGCGCCGAACAGGGGCGCGACCTCGGGCGCGGCGGGGCCGGAGAGGTAGATCCGGGCCGCCCCAGGCCTGCGTGTGGCAGGACCGATGATGCCGCCGTCCACGAAACGGGCGCCTGCTTCCTCGAGGAGGCGGCCGATCTCACGGGCTGTGTCCGGTGCCACGGCATTGGCGTCGACGTAGAGCCCGCCGAAGCGCAGCGCCGCCACCGCGCGGGCAAGGCCGAGCGCACCGTGCGGGGGCACGACCGAGAGGATGACGTCGCTCGCGCGGACGACCGCCGATAGCGCTCCGACGTCTTCCAGGCCGATCTCCCGGGCCCGGGCCCGGGTCGCCGGGCTCCGCCCGTCCGAGGCCCACAGCACCCGCGCGCCTCCAGCCACCACGGTGGCGCCCACGGCCGTGCCCATGTCGCCCGGATGGAGCAGTGCCACGGTCGTCGAGTGCTTCGTCATCGCGCGCCTCCTTCATCCAATGGAATGGCCCTTGATGATACACGGTGCGAGTCGACCCGACGCTGAAGACACGGGCCCGCGAGCGACGCGCCACGCGGTCGTTGACGAGCCGCCATGACGCCCACTAGACTCGGGCCCGTGCCACGCATCTCGGCAGAGGGAGGTAACGGCGGTCCGTGACGGATCTCCTCCAGGCGCTGGCCGACGGGGTGATGCTGGGCGCCACTTACGCGCTCTTGGGGTTGGGCTTCACCCTGATCTTCGGCGTCCTGCGCCGCCTCAACCTGGCCTTCGGCCCCACCATTCTGGTCGGCATCTACTGCGGCAGCCTCTGGCAGGTCGCCCGGCCGGGCTCCGGCCTCGTGGTGATCGTGGTCACGGTGCTGGGCGCGGTCGCGGCCGGCTTCTACGTGGAGCGCTGTTCGTTCAGCGCGCTGGCCCGGCAGGCGCCGGTCGTCTCCATGATCTCCTCCTTCGCCGTGGCCATGCAGCTCCAGGAGCTGGTTACGCTGATCGCGCCGAGCCGGACCATGCCCTACCCGGCGCCCGCCTGGCTGCCGAGCGTCGAGCTGGGCCCGGTGCTCCTCCGCCCCGACGGGCTCTTGATGTGGAGCGGCGCGGCCATCCTGATCGCCGCGCTGTTCCTGTTGCTCTACCGCACCCGCTTCGGCGTCGCGGTGCGCGCCGTGACCGACTCGACCGAGGGCGCCGCCCTCATGGGGGTCAACGTGGCCGCCGCGGGCGCGCAGGCGTTTCTCATCGCCTCGGCCGTCGGGGGCGCGGCGGGGGCGCTCATCGCGGCGAGCCAGGCGCAGGTCACGCCCTACTTCGGCCTCTGGGCGACGGTGAAGGGACTCACCGCCATGCTCCTGGGCGGCGCGGGCTCGCTCCCGGGCGCCGTCCTGGGCGGGCTCGTCCTCGGCGTGGCCGAGACCGAGGCCCTCACCTTCTGGGGCGGCCAGTGGCGGGACCTGGTGGCCTATGCGCTGCTCTTCGCCGTGGCGGCCGCGCGCGGCCGCGCGCGTGGCGGAGAGCAGTCATGAGCGACTACGCGCTGTCCTTGCTGATCCGCATCGGCATCGAGGCCTTCGTGGCGCTCTCCGCCTACCTGCTGCTTCTCGCGGGACGCATCTCGTTCGGCCAGCAGGGCTTCTTCGTGATCGGCGCGTACGCCGCCGGCATGGCGACGGCGCTCTACGGCGCGCCGCTGGCCGCCGGCCTGGCCGTCGGCGCCCTGGCGGGGGCCCTGGCCGGCGCCCTCTTCGCGGGCTTCATGGCGCGGGTGCGCGGCCTGTACTTCGCCGCGGGCACTCTGGCCTTCGCCGAACTGGCGCGGGTCGCGCTGCTGACCTTCCACCATCAGGTCGCCGTCGGGCCCGACCTCGTGGGCCCCGCGGGCCCCGACGGCTTCCGCGGCATCCGGGCGCTCTTCACCAGCGGCCTGCCGCTGGGCGCTTTCGGCGCGGGACTCTGGGCGCTGCTGGCGCTCGTCGTGGCCGGCTTCGTCGCCTTCCTGGGCTCGCGCCGGGGAGAGGCCGTCCGCATGATCGGCGACGACGAAGGGGCGGCGGCGGTACTCGGGGTCCGCGTGGGCCGCGTGATGGCCGCCGTCATCGCCGCCGCCGGCGCCCTGGCCGGGCTGGGGGGCGGGCTCTTCGTCCACTACGCGACCTATGTGGAGCCCGGGCATGCCGACGTCATGCTTGGGGTTCACAGCCTCGCCTATGGCCTGATCGGCGGCCTCGGGACGCCGCTCGGCCCGCTCCTGGGGGTGGCGCTCGATATCGGACTGCTCGAGTCATCCCGCGCGCTCGCCGGATACCGGATGATCATCTTCGGCGGCCTGGTCGCGCTGTTCCTCATCGTGCGGCCGCGCGGCATCCTCGACGAGCGCACGGTCGGGCGGCTCGGGCGGCTGCTGCCGGGAGCGCGGCCGTGACCCTCGCCGTCAACGGCGTCAGCGTGAGCTTCGGCACGATGCAGGCGCTCCACGGCGTGACGCTCTCCGCCGAACCGGGCGAGCGGCTGGCGGTCATCGGGCCCAACGGCGCGGGCAAGACCACCCTGCTCGACGCCATCGGCGGGCTCGTGCGCCCCTCGGCCGGACGGATCACGTTCAACGGCACCGCGCTGAGCGGCCTCGCTCCCGAGGCCGTCGCCCGCCACGGCGTGGCGCGAACCTTCCAGTCGGCGCGGCTCTTTCCGCATCTGACTCTGAGCGCGAATATCCGGTGCGGGCGGCGGCTCGACACAGCGCCCTGGCTCGAGCTGGCGGGGCTCTCCTCGCGCCGCCGCGAGCTGGCCCTGGCGCTCACGCCCGGCGAGGCGCGCCGGCTGGAGCTGGCGCGCGCGCTGGCCGGCGACCCCCGCCTGCTGCTGCTCGACGAGCCCTGCGGCGGGCTGAGCGCCGGCGAGACCGAGGCCATGGCGGCGCTCATCGAGCGCGCGACGGTCCCGGGGCGCATCGTCGTCCTGGTGGAGCACAAGCTCGGCGTCGTGCGCCGCCTCTGCGAGCGGGCGGTGGTGCTCCACTTGGGCGAGACGATCTTCGACGGCCCGAGTCGCTCGCTGCCGGCCGACCCGCGCGTCATCGCGGCGTACCTGGGCCGGGCGCGAACCGCATGAGACACGCCTGGATGGTCGTGGCCGCGCTCGGGGCGGCGTGCGCGGCGCCGGCGCCGCCCTCGGTGACCGCGGAGATCTCGTGCGTGCCGCTCGCCCGAACACTGAGCCGGCTCTGCACGGTGACCCTGACCGACCGCGCCACGGGCCGCCCCGTCGAGGGCGCGACGGTCACGCTGAGCGCCGATATGCCCTCCATGCCGCTCGCCCATTCCGTGCCTCCAGCCGGGGCCGCCGGAGCGGCGCCCGGCGTGTATCGCGGCACGCTGGAGTTGGAGATGGCCGGTCGCTGGGTGATCGCCGTCCGCGTCACGGGCCCGGTGAGCGACCAGTTCACCCGCGTCGTGGAGGTCGACTGAGCACGCAGGAAGCACAAAGAGCGGGCAGCTCTCCAACACTTGTAGCCGGCCAGCGCGTTATTGTCACTCCGCTCCGCGCCACGCTGATCGCGGCCCAGAACACGCGTTCCGATGCTACTCAATCGCAAAGATGGAAGTCTCCGTTGCGACATAGATACGGCCGCTGACAATGGCGGGAGACCCAATCGCGCGCGAGTCAAGCGGAATGGACCACAGATAGGTGCCATCCTGCCTGAACGCCCAGAGCAGATTGTTATGACTTGTCACGACGACAATTTCATCGCCGCCCCACATGCTGAGAACCGCCGGTGCCCCCGCAAACGTTCCACCCAGCGGCTTTTGCGTTATCTGTCCGGTATTGAAGTTGACCATGTAAAGCCAGACATACTCGTCATCGGCCGTGGTTCTGTTCACCGCAGCAACATAGAGAAAATCGGGATAAAAGCTCGCGGCATTCCGAGCATGGCCAACCGCCGCGGGGGCGACGGGAAACCCGCTGAAATGCATGCCCCACCTCCGATGACCCGTGATATCCCACGCTTCGATTCTCTTCCCGCTGGTTGCGAGGTACGCCACATCGTTGCGGATAGCCGGCGTGAACAACGCCGGAATGTCTCGCTTCCAAATGTGATCGCCGCCTATCCTGATCAAGGCAGATTCGTAACTGCCGATCAGAATTTCATCGGTAGTGCCCGGAACCAACGCGGGCGATGGAGCTGGCGGCAAGTATTCGAGTGGGCACACAGGAGTCGATTGAAATCCGCAAAGGCCTGCCAGCGGTATGGGTCCTAGTGGGGGTGGTATCGTCACGCTACAGACGGTCTCCCAAAACCCGGCGCTCCCCGTTATGGCGTAGGTAATCCCGCCCACTATGGTCGATACGAAGCTCGTGTCGAACTTGACGAGCGTATCCCTTGATCCTACCCGGGAAACGACAAAAGCGTTGTCTCGAGCATCGAGCATTGGGGCAGAGAGACCCGAAGTTTCGAATTCCTGCGACACGCGAAGCGTCTCGCCCGAACGACTGACGAGACTTACGAGGCCCTTCCCGTCATAGGGACGGCAGGGAACCTGCGCGTAACTCACAACGACAAGGGAACCATCACTTCGTATTGCCGGGGTCGTCCGCACTTTCTGTCCGCTAATCGGGACCGCCCATCTTTCGGTTCCGTCTGGATTGATGGCCACGAGGGCCCGGGCTGTATCCTCAGTCCCTACATAAACCGTTCCATCGGGTGCGACCGCTGGAGAAGAAGCGATCATCGTGCCGACCTGCCGGCGCCAGACAACCCGACCTGTTGGCTCGGGCGCGAGCCAGAGATGCCACCCGGTCTTGGCGGCATCTCCACGATCCTGTCGCCATCCATCAGGGTCTCGATAGATGGGCCCTTGGAGAGTACAACCAGAGAAAAGCGAAGTGCCTACGGCAGCACCCAGAACCACAAACATCAGTAACTGCTTCGCGTTCATACCCACCTCCATAATTTGGGTTTGCAGATTGGCGCGGAACGCCTGGATACGGGCCAGGATAACCGAATCCCGTGAACAGCCGATTGACTGGCCGGCCGTCAGCCCAGGTCATGGCTGCGATCCTGGGCCGGAGAGTCCGGGTCCGTCAAGGCGTGCGGCGTCAGCCACTCGCCCGCGCGCTGAGCCGGCTCTGCACGGTGACCCTGACCGACCGCGCCACGGGCCGCCCCGTCGAGGGCGCGACGGTCACGCTGAGCGCCGATATGCCCTCCATGCCTCTCGCCCATTCCGTGCCTCCAGCCGGGGCCGCCGGAGCGGCGCCCGGCGTGTATCGCGGCACGCTGAGTTGGAGATGGCCGGTCGCTGGGTGATCGCCGTCCGCGTCACGGGCCCGGTGAGCGACCAGTTCACCCGCGTCGTGGACGTGGAATAGCGCCTTCGCCTACGCTCGACCTCGCGGTGGGTCAGTGATCCCGGCGGCGGACGCGCGCGATCCGGGGGTCGAGACCAGCCCCACGGGGAACGCATGCATCAGTCGTTCATCGCGCGGTTGCCGGTCTGCTGGATCGAGGCCATAGCGGACGTGGTAAATCCTGAGTTCGATGGCGCGAGACCGGATTTCAGGATCCTCGCGCGGCCAGAGAGCTCTCACCAGTTCGAGAGATCGATCACGGTGCCGGTCCGGGTTCCGCTCGTGTCGCACCCCGTCGGCTGCCGCGCGACACCTGGTCGCCTCCCCAAAGACTCTCGCGTACGAGTGAGGCCCGAGACGGACCTCTCGGCCGTCCGACAGGGCCGCCCGCGCTTCCCAGATCTCCAGGTCGGATCCTGGCGAATCTGCGAAGGTCGGATACCCGTCGAACGGCCACGCGGGCAACCGCCGGGACACCCCGAGCACGCCCACCCGGACCGGATGCTCCGCCCGAAGGTGCTTCACGAGGTGCGCCGCCGTGAACTGGACCATGCTGATGCTGAGTTGGCATAGGACGAGCAGGGCGCCGAGGCACTGGATCTGACGGACACCGTTGTCGGCCCCCTTCTGGAGGGTCGGCCGACTTTCAGGCTGATCACGACGAGGCGAATCCGCGACATGCCGGTGGAGCATACGGTCATTCCTCGGCATCGCGTGGCGTCGCTCGAACAGCCGGAACGCGCCTCGACCCATGGCGGCCCAGTCAAACAGGGACACGCATACCACCATCAGGCTCGTGAACGGAATGTGTAGAATGAGCGCGTTCACCATGTGGAAGCCGACGACCGACACACCCAGGGACTGACGCGCAGGGCGTAGGAGAACGAGGAAGATGAACGTGGCTTCGAAGAGGATGACGGCGAGTCCCCCAAGCGTCAATAGCGGGAACGGCAGAGTGTCGACCCGTAGTGGCAACTCGAACGCCGGCTCGTAGAGGTAAAGCAGGAGCCACCTCCGCCACAGGATGTTCCGGAGGTTGTCGGTCGTGACCCACCCGTCCGAGATTGCGGCCTCGAGCTTCGAGAGCCCCGGCGTCAGGTAGACGAGGCCGAAGAGCACCCAGATGAATCGAAGGGCCAGCAATGCGGTCCCCTTCGGCGGGGCGAGATCCACGATCCGGGAGCCGGCGCCCCGGGTGGCCGCGCGGACCGAGTCAAACGATAGGACGCGTCCTGACGGTCCGACCGCCAGGAGAGCCATGAACCACACAACGTGGTGAAAATGATCGACCTTCCCCTGATTCTGCATCAGGCCAAAGACGTACAGCGAGGTGATGGTGGCCAGCCCGAGCGTTACGCGCGTCCACACACCGAGGAGACCGAGCACCACGAGCACCACATTGATGATCGCCAGAGCGTGACTCAAGGCCGCGTTGGCGATGAGATCGAACGGAAGGTATCGGTAGAAAGATATGGGCTTCCAAGTGTCGCGCGGCAGCTGCGGGAGCTGATAGGCCGTCCAGCGGAGGGCCGCGAGGGCGAAGGGAAGGACGGCGCCGCCCAGGAACACCAATCGGAAGATCGCTAGGTTGTAGGCCCATCCTCGATCGTCGTTCTGGAGCTCGTCGGCCTTGAAGTAGCGCGCGAAAAGATTCGTTCGCGTCATCCTCGCCGCCTGAGCGCAGGGCACATGAAGTTCACGATCTGGCGGGACGGGGATTTTTCACCCACCGAGACCGGCTGCCAATTCCGCCTTTGCGATATAGTGTTCCTTACGCGGGTTTGACGGGTCGAGCTCGTCGTCCGACACATAACGGCGCAATTCCGACTGTTTCGGCAATTTGATCATTTCGGGTTTCAGCCGCGAACGCCAGCTGTGCCACCCTCTCGCGATAACTGCTGGATCGTACCGCCTCTCCACATACTTCCGGATGGCCTGCGCCAGACTCAAAAACTGATAGTGACGCATTCGAAACGATTCGGGATACATTCGCAATCCTGGAAATCGGACACGATGTCCGGCCGAATGCTCCATCTCCACGCGATTCGGCTGGCGCTTCCACGCGTTGAGCCGGTGTGGGAACGACGGCAAGAACGGATAGTACCACCGCATTGTTTCTTGAAAGTTGGGGTGGTCGTGGTCCGGTGACTCTCGAGTGGGGACGAACGTGAACTCGAGGAAATTGACAGCATTGAAGCCTTGTGCGTCCACCTCGGCGATCGCCTGCGCGAGAGTGAGGTCGGATCGTGGAGGCAAACGAATCTCATCAGGATCCTGGTGTATGAACCAATCCGCCTCTACCATAGCTGCCACTTCCTCTTTGCGCTTCAGGAGCAGCGGCAAATTGAAGTATTCGGTTCGCGGGAACGATTCAATCCCCATCACGCCATTGTTGAGATAGGATTTCGCGATGGCAACCGTCCGGTCGGTCGAGCAGTTGTCGATGAGATAAACCTCAACGCCATGCCTGAACAAATGCTCTATGCAACCAGCGATGAAGCGCTCTTCGTTGAAGGCGGCGAGAATCGCTACGATTCGCATCGTCACATGGGCTTATGGGTTCGCGGACGGTGCGAGCTCAACCGTCACCGCTTCTTCCGGCTCGGCAATTCGGCTCATTTCGCTGACCGCTCAGGCGAGCATTGTACAGCCTCGGACTGACGACGCGAGCGGGCTGCCCCCCAAACTTGTAGCCGGCCAGCGCGTTATTGTCACTCCGCTCACGGAACACGGATCTCCAAAGTAGTTGGAATGTCGTGATTCCGGTAACTTACACGCGCCTCCCAGCTGGTATCCGGATTGCTTGATTTCTCTTGGGGGAATCCGTGGAGACAGGAAAGGAACTTGCTGATAATCCCCGCTCGAGCTGGCCGGGCGGGGCGCTGGTACCGGACGCCGGAGGCTTGGCTCCTTCTGGCGGCCCTTTGCCCGAGCCTGCGGTCATGACCGCCACCCGGCCACCCGTCAGCGCCCCACCGCGACCGGAGTTCTTCGCCGACGACTCCGCCCCCGCCTGGCGCCGCTACGGCGTGGCCCTGGCTTCTGTCTTCCTCGTCTGGGCACTGACCCTGTCCATCCCGGCGCTCCAGATGGTGCCCACGGCAGCCTTCTTCGCCGCGGTGACCCTGTCGACCTTCTACGGTCATCTGGGCCCGGGGCTGCTGGCCACGGCCCTCAGCGCGGCGCTTCTCGATTATTCGTTCCTGCCCCCGATCCGCGATCTCGCGGGGGGCATCGGGGAGACCGTCCGCGTGGCGACCTTCGCCCTGGCGGCCACCCTCATCAACTCGCTCCACGAGCGGCGGCGGCTGGCCGAGGCGCAGCGGCGCGAGAGTGAGGCGCGCGAGCGCGAGAGCCTGGAGGCGACGGCGCGGGAGCTCCAACGCGCGCATGAGGCTGTGGCCCGCGCGCTGGCGGACCGGGAGAACATCATGGAGAGCGTCGCGGACATCCTGTACACGCTCGACGGGACCGGCAGACTGACGGGCTGGAACCGGCGGCTCGAGCACGTCACCCACTTTCAGCCGGAGGAGCTGCAGGGGCGGCCGGTGCCGGAGATGTTCGAGGAGGAGGATCAGGCCGCTGTCGCCGCTGCCATCTGGACGGCCGCCCACGGGGGACACGGGGAGCGCGAGGGGCGGCTCGTCTGCAAGGACGGCACGCCGATCCCTTATCAGTTCAGCTGCGCACCGCTGCGGAACTCCCAGGGAGAAGTGATCGGCCTCACGGGGGTGGGCACGGACATCAGCGAGCGCAAGCGGCTCGAGGAGCAGCTCTGGCAGTTGCAGAAGATGGAGGCCGTGGGCCGCCTGGCCGGCGGAGTGGCCCATGACTTCGGCAACCTCCTCACCGTCATTCACGCTCGCGCCCAACTCGCCCTGCAGCGCCTCGGCCCGGCGGCGCCGGTCCGCCAGGACATCGAGCTCATCGACGCCACGACGGCCCGCGCGGGAGGCCTCGTGCGGCAGCTTCTCGCCTTCAGTCGCAAGCAGATGCTGCAGCCGAAGGTCCTGGACCTCAATGCCGTGGTCGAAGGCGTCGAGCGGATGCTGCAGCCGCTGATCGGCGCGGAGATCTCGCTGGTCACTACCCTGGCCCCCGGACTCGGGCGGGTAAAGGCCGACCCCGTCCAGCTCGAGCAGGTCCTGATCAACCTCGCCGTGAACGCGCGGGACGCCATGCCCCATGGCGGCAAGCTCACCGTTGAGACCGCCGATGTCGAGCTGGATGAGGCCTTCGTCCTGGAGCACGCCGGCGCGTCGAGCGGACCCCACGTGGTGTTGCGGGTGCGGGACACGGGCATCGGCATGGACGCGGCGACGCGGGCGCAGATCTTCGAGCCGTTCTTCACGACCAAACCGGTCGGCAAAGGGACGGGCCTCGGACTGGCCACGGTGTACGGGATCGTGAAGCAGCACGGGGGCCATGTCGCGGTCGACAGCGAGCCCGGGCGCGGGTCCACGTTCGCGGTGTACCTGCCGCGGGTCGACGAGGAGGCGGACGCGGGCGCGCCGGTCGCGACGGCCTCGACTCCGGGCGGTGAGACCGTCCTGTTGGTGGATGACGACCAGGAGGTGCGGACGCTCGCCTGCGAAGTCCTACGGCAACATCACTATGTCGTGCTGGAGGCGGCCACGCCCGACGAGGCCCTGGCGATCTGCGGACGGCACAAGGGCGCCGTCGATCTGCTGCTCACCGACGTGGTCATGCCGGGCATGAGCGGCCGGGCGCTCGCCGAGCGGGTGGCGCCGATGCGCCCCAAAGCGAAGATCATGTACATGTCGGGGTATCCCGGCGACGTCATCGGCAAGCACGGCGTGCTGGCCTCCGGCGCCTTCGTCCAGAAACCCTTCACCCCTTCCGGGCTGGTGGAGAAGGTGCGCGAGGTGCTCGCGACATCCACCCCGAGCGCGTAGGACACACAAAGGCCGATATCAGACTGCGACCGAACGGATCACGCCCGCCGGACGACGTATGCGTCTTGGATCAGAGCGGGCTCCGGGCGGCCGGGCTCGAATCGCACGAGCTCGAACCCTTCAGGTAACAGGCCCACCGTCAGCTCGCGCGTCTGAAAGGACGCGAAGGCCTTCTCGCCCTCGGGGCCATGGCGATTGGCCGCGAATTCGGGTCCGTCGGGGGTTCGGCCGGCCGCCCCCGGGAAATGCTGGCGGTAGTACTCGCCGTGCGTGGTGAAGTAGAATACTCCGCCCCGACGAAGGATCCGGTGAATCTCCGCCAGCCACCGTCGCTGCGCGGGCGCGTCCATGTGCGTGAAGATGGACAGCGCGTACACCATGTCGAAATGCTCGTCCGGGAACGACAGCGGAGGAAGCGCGCCATTCACCGCGCTCCGGGCGAAGCGCAGATGTCGCTGTACCCACTGCACGGCGCGGGCGTCCCGATCGGTGGCGTGGATCTCGACGGACGGAAGCCGCCCGATGTGCCGCAGCAGGCGACCGGGCCCGCACCCGAAGTCCAGCATCCGCCGGAACGCGGCCGGATCGGCTCCCGCGGTACGTACGGTCTCGATCATTCCGAGGGCGTGACGGCGGCCGCGCTCGAAGAACACCCGAACGGCCAGCTGCCCTGATGTCGAATCGATCAGCCACGGTGGAGGAAGCGGCAGGCCGTCCGGTGCTCCGGTCATCCGGTAGCGCAGTTCGTCCGACCACTCACGACCGGACTGGGCTCTCAGCAACCGGAGGAGGCCCATGTGCTACCGGTTCAGCGGGTTCTTGTGGCCGGTCGGCGGCGGCCGCTTCGGGAGAGCGTGCGTGTAAACGCGCCAGGCGCCCGCTTCGGTCGCCTCGCAATCGAGCCGCGCGGGCAGGACCGTTGATCCCCCAGCCGGGCCAGTCATCAGCTGCGATCTTGCCCCGGCGCCTGCGAGGCAGTCAACCAGGCAGAGCCCGAGCCGGCTGAGCGGGTTGCCGAGGGCAGGATCACAAGGGCGCGGCCCCGTGTGCCGGGGTGGTGGCCGCCCGCCGGTGGTGCTATGATTCCCCGCGCATCCGAATTCAAGGAGGCTCCATCATGAAAATTGTCCGGTTCTCCCAAGATGGCCATGCCCCCCGCCTCGGCTGCTTCATGGGCGAGGACCGCGTCGTGGACCTGGCCGCGAGCTGCGCGGCATTTCTCGCCGACAAGGGCGTGGTTCGCGCCGGGGCCATCGCCGCGGCGCTGTTCCCGCAGAGCACGCGCGGCTTTCTCGAAGGCGGCGTCGCGACCCAGGACGCGCTTTCGGCCATGGTCGAGGCAACCAAGGCCGGCAAGTTCCAGCCCGTGTCCCACGCGCCTGGATCAGTCCGGCTGCACGCGCCCATCGCCGACCCCGGCAAGTTCATCTGCATCGGCCTGAACTACAAGGACCACGCTGAGGAGGCGAAGATGCCGGCCCCGAAGGAGCCGCCCATCTTCCCCAAGTGGACCAATGCCATCCAGGACCCGGGCGAGCCCATCCTGCGGCCGCGGGGGGAGAAGACCTTCGACTGGGAGGTGGAGCTGGGCGTCGTCATCGGGCGGACCGCGCGCTACGTGCCGAAGGACAAGGCGCTCGACTACGTCTACGGCTACACCATCATCAATGACGTGAGCGCGCGCGACTTGCAGTTCGTCACCACGCAGTGGGCCGCGGGCAAGATCGCCGACACCCTGGCGCCGGTGGGCCCCTACATCGCCGACAAGACCGAGATCCCGGACCCGCACGTGCTGGACCTCAAGTGCTGGGTCAACGGCAATCTCATGCAGAACGGCAGCACCAAGAACTTCATCTTCGATGTGCGCTACATCGTGAGCTACCTCTCCAGCATCCTGACGCTCTCCCCCGGCGATCTGATCGCCACGGGCACGCCGGCGGGCGTGGGCTTCACGCGCAAGCCGCCCGTGACGCTCCAGCCGGGCGACAAGGTCCGCCTGGAGATCACCGGCCTCGGCGTCCTCGAGAATCCCGTCAAGGACGCTTAGCCGGGACGCGCCATGGCGGTCAAGTCGTTCCTGCACTACGCGCTCGAGGTGCCCGACCAGGCCGTCGGGCAGAAGTATTACGAAGATTTCGGCCTGGTGGACGCGACCGGCAAGAGCAATACCGTGCGGCTCAAGCCCGCGCGCCACTCGCGGGAGGCCGTGCTGCTCTATCCGGGCCCGCGCAAGCGCCTGCATCACCTCGGCTACGGCGCCACGGGCGAGGACTTCGCTCAGGTGAAGAAGGCGCTCGCCGCAGCCGCGGTGAAGGAACTCGACCCGCCGCGCGGCGCCCCCGAGGGCGGCATCTGGGTGCGGGATCCGGACGGCAATCTGGTGAACATCCGCGAGGAGGCGGCGCCCCAGCCGCCGGCCGACCCGCCGCTCCAGCTCAACGGCCCCGGGTACACGCCGCGCCAGGCGGTCAGAGGAGCGCCCACGCGCGACATGACGGCCGCCCCGCGAAAGCTGGGGCACGTGCTCCTCTTCAGCCCCGACATCGACCGTCAGGTGGACTTCTACACGCGCGTGCTGGGGATGAAGCTCTCGGACCGGTCGGGGAAGATCATCGCCTTCATGCGCTGCAATACCGACCACCATACCCTGGCCTTGCTCACGTCCACGAAACCCGGCTTCCACCACGGCTCTTTCCAGGTGGGGAGCGTGGACGAGATCGCCATGGGCGCGCTCCGGATGGTGGACCGCGGCTGGCAGCCCGGCTGGGGCCTCGGGCGCCACGTCATCGGCTCGAACTTCTTCTACTACATCCGCGATCCGTGGGGCAGCCTCGCCGAGTACTACTACGACCTCGACTACATCCCGGAGACCTGCGCCTGGGAGCCGCGGGACTGGCCGGAGGAGGACGCGCTCTACGTCTGGGGCCCGCCCGTGCCCCCCGACTTCGGCGAGAACAAAGAGATCGGCGGATGACTGCAAGGGCCGCCGACCGTAGGTCGAGGACCCCGATGAGCGCTTGCGCGAAGAGGCCAAGCCGCCAAACCGAATGCATCCACATTCAGGCTAGATAAATGGACCTGGAACTCCTGCAGAGTCTGGCCCAGCCCGGCACGAGCAAGATCGTGCTCTGCTCGCTCGACGGCCTGGGCGGCCTGCCGCGCCCCGAGACGGGCAAGAGCGAGCTCGAGACCGCGCGCATCCCCAACCTGCACGCCCTGGCCAGCCGGGCGGCCTGCGGGCTCATCCGCCACGTGGGCCCGGGCATCACGCCGGGCAGCGGCCCCGGCCACCTGGGGCTGTTCGGCTATGACCCACTCCGCTTCCCCGTCGGGCGCGGCGTGCTGGAGGCCCTCGGCATCGACTTCGAGCTCAAGCCGGGCGACGTCGCGGCGCGCGGGAACTTCTGCACCGTGGATGCCCAGGGCAAGATCACCGACCGCCGCGCCGGGCGCATCCCCACCGAGACCTGCGTCCGGCTGGTGGAGCGGCTGCGGCGGATCACGGTGGACGGCGCCCAGGCGCTCGTGGAACCCGTCAAGGAGCATCGCTTCGTGCTGGTGCTCCGGGGAACGGGGCTGTCGGGGCGGCTGTCCGAGACCGACCCCCAAGCGGTAGGCGTGGCGCCGCTGACGGCCCGCGCCCTCGCGCCCGAGGCCGAGCGCACGGCGGCCATCGTCAATCGCTGGGTGGAGGCGGCGCGCCCGCTGCTCAAGGACGCGGGCCCCGCCAACATGCTCCTGCTCCGCGGCTTCGACGCGCAGCCGCACCTGCCGCGCTTTCCGGACGTCTTCCGGCTGCGCGCGGCCGCGATCGCGGCCTACCCCATGTACCGCGGGTTGGCGCGGCTCGTCGGGATGGAAGTGCTCAAGACCGGCAGCCACTTCGCCGACGAGATCGCCACGCTGCGCCAGCACTGGGAGACGTACGACTTCTTCTTCCTCCACTACAAGGACACGGACAAGGCGGGCGAAGACGGCGACTTCGCCGCCAAGGTGCGGGCGCTGGAGGCCTTCGACGCGCTCCTCCCGCAGGTCCTCGCGCTCAAGCCCGATGTGCTGGCGGTCTCGGGCGACCATGCCACACCGGCCATCCTCAAGGCCCATGGCTGGCAGCCGGTGCCCACCCTGATCTGGAGCGCCTACTCGGGCGCCGACCCCGTGAGCCGCTTCACCGAGCGCGACTGCGCCGGCGGCACCCTCGGCCTGCTCCCCGCCCAGGACCTGATGCCGCTCCTGATGGCCAACGCCCTCCGCTTCACCAAGTACGGCGCTTGACGATCGCGGCGCTCGTCTTCGCCGCGCTGAGCCTCGTCCTGTTCATGATCGCCCTCTCGGCGCTGCGCCGGCGGGCGTGGCTGGGAACCACGCTCAGCCTGCTCACGGCGCTGCTCGCCCTCTCGCTGGCCGCGCTGACCGCCACGCTCAGCGTCGCCGTCCAAGGTTATCGCGCCCTGACCCGCGAAGAGGTGGCGGCCACCGTCGCGCTCCAGCCGCTGGGGGAGCAGCGGTTCCGGGCCACCTTCCGATTCGCCGACGGGCGGGATGCCGCCTTCGACCTGGCCGGAGACGGGATCTACGTCGAAGCGCACATCGTCAAGTGGCACCCCGCGGTCAACTTCCTGGGCCTCCACACCGCCTACGAGTTGGACCGTGTCGCCGGGCGCTACGACCGGATCGAGGACGAGCAGCGCAAGCCGCGGACGATCATCCCGATCTCACAGCCCAAGCCCGTCGACCTCTTCCTCCTTGCCCGCAGCCTGCGGGTCCTTGCCCCCCTGGTGGACGCCGAGTACGGCTCGGCAACCTTCACGTCGGGCCTTCAGCCAGCCGCGCTCGAGGTCCGTGTCTCCACCTCGGGCCTGCTCCTCCGTCCCGCGTCGGAGCCGGCCGGCGCGCCTCGCCTCGAACCCCGCTAACGCGTAAGGGCCGCGCGCCTCGCGCCGGCCCCCCAGGAACTTGGCGCCCGGAGGCTCCTGGGGTATCTTCGCCAGAGACCCATGCGCCTCGCACATCTCCCGGCAGCGCTGGCCATGATCCTCGTCGCGGGCCTGATGATCTTCGCCCGGCCCACTGCCGGGCCTTTGCGCCTCGCCGAGCCCCCGCCGCCGGCCGCCGCGCCCGCGCCCGCGCCGCCCCCGCCCGTCGAGACCGCGCTGAGAGCGGGCGAGACGCTGGAGTCGGCGCTGGTGCGCGGCGGCCTCGAGCGGGCCCACGCCCAGGCCATGGTCGCCGCGCTGGGGGGCGCGGTGAACATGAAGCGTCTCAAGCCCGGTGAACGGGTGGTGGTCTTCCGAGCGGTGGGGGACGGCCCGCCCGAAGTCCACTGGTGGCGCTCACCCGCCGAGCGCTGGGAGATCCGCCTCGAAGGTGGCCGGTGGACCGTCGAGGCGGTCCGGATCCCGCTGGACACGAGAGTCGTGGCGGTAGAGGGCGAGCTGCGCGACTCGCTCTTCGCCAGCGTGGAGCGGCTGGGCGAGAGCGCGGCCCTCACGGCCAAACTGGTCAGCCTCTTCGAGTGGGACTTCGACTTCGCCGCCGACTCCCTGCCCGGCGACCGTTTTCGCCTGCTGGTCGAGAAGCGCTACGCGGGCGGCGCCTTCGTGGGCTACGGCGACATCCTCATCGCCCAGTACGCCAGCGCGGGCCGCGCGGCGCTGACGAGCCTCGCCTTCGAGGACACCCAGAGCCAGACCGCCTACTACGACCGCAGCGGCCGCTCGGTGAAAAAGATGTTCCTGCGGGCCCCGCTCGACTTCACGCGCGTCACCTCGGGCTTCTCCCACGCCCGCCAGCATCCGGTGCTGGGCGGGCTGCGGCCCCACCTGGCCGTGGACTACGGCGCTCCCGTGGGCACGCCCGTGCGGGCGGTGGCCGACGGGGTCGTCGAAGCGGCGGGCTGGAACGGCGGCTACGGGCTCAGCATCACCGTGCGGCACGTGCGCGGCTACTCGACCATGTACAACCACCTGTCGCGGCTCGAAGTGCGCCGCAGCGACCGCGTGCGCCAGCGCCAGGTCATCGGCCGCGTCGGGTCCACCGGCCTCTCCTCGGGACCGCATCTCGACTACCGCGTCAGCAAGAACGGCGCCTTCGTCAACCCGCTCGCCGAGAAGTTCATCCCCGGGGCGCCGGTGCCGCCGCAGCGCCGCGAGGCGTTCCAGACCCGCGTGGCCGCTCTCCTCGACCGCCTGGAGCGCGAGGCGCCCTTCCCCGCCCCGGCCCGCTGACGGCGCCGCGCGGTTCCGCTGATCCATGCCTAGCCTGCTGACGCCCGACGCGCTGCTGCCCTTCTACGTGGTGGCGCCCTTCGCCCTCATGCTGCTGGCCATCGCCATCTTCCCGCTGGCGGTCCCGCACTGGTGGGAGCCCAACCGGAACAAGCTGCTGGTCGCCGGCCTGCTCGGCCTCCCCGTGCTGGCGCTCTACCTCGGGCGCCGTCCCCACGCCCTGCTCGAAACCGGCGAGGAATACGTCTCCTTCATCCTGCTGCTGGCCAGCCTCTACGTGATCTCGGGGGGCATCCGGCTCACCGGCGATCTCGAGGCCACGCCGCTGACGAACACCGCGTTCCTCGCGGTGGGCGCCGTGCTCGCCTCGTTCCTCGGAACGACCGGCGCCTCCATGCTCTTGATCCGCCCCCTGCTCCAGACCAACCGGGAGCGGACGCGGGTGCGCCACACCGTGATCTTCTTCATCTTCCTCGTCTCCAATGTCGGTGGCCTGCTCACGCCGCTGGGAGACCCGCCGCTCTTCCTGGGCTACCTCCTGGGCGTTCCCTTCACCTGGACCTTCCGGCTCTGGCCGCCATGGGTGGCCGCCGTGGGCCTGCTGCTGCTGGTCTACTTCATCTGGGACTCGGTCCAGCATCCGCGCGAGCCCATCGCCGCGATCCGCCGAGACCGGAGCCAGCTCGAGCCGCTGCGGCTGCGGGGCGCGCTCAACCTGCTCTGGCTCGTGGGGATCGTGCTCGCCGTGGCCTTCCTGGACCGACCCTGGCGTGAATTGAGCATGGTGGCCCTCCTCGGCCTCTCCCTCTGGGCGACGCCGTGGGCCCTCCGCCGGGCCAACGGCTTTACGGCCTATCCGATCACCGAGGTGGCGGTGCTCTTCTTCGGGATCTTCCTCACCATGATGCCCACGCTTGAGCTGCTGCGGACGCGCGGGGGCGAGCTCGGGGTGCGGGAGCCCTGGCAGTTCTTCTGGGCCTCGGGGATCTTGTCCTCGTTCCTCGACAACGCGCCGACCTATCTGACCTTCCTGTCCCTGGCCCAGGGCCTGCGCCTCGTGGACGAGGTCGTGGGCGTCCCCCATGCCATCCTGGCCGGGATCAGCGTCGGGTCGGTGTTCATGGGCGCCAACAGCTATATCGGCAACGCGCCCAACTTCATGGTCAAGTCCATCGCCGAGGAAGCCGGCGTGCGCATGCCCAGCTTCTTCGGCTACATGCTCTACAGCATGGGCATTCTCGTTCCCATCTACCTGGCCTTCACCTGGCTCTTTTTCTAGCGCCCCACGGAGGCGCTTGCCCTCGCCGCCGCCTTGGAGTAGACCTATCAGGGACCTAGAGAGCGAACCGCGTTCGCGCGGGATCAAAGGAGCCAATCTCATGGAGCCACGGAGTCCCCGGAGCACGGCAGGCGCACGCAGCAGGGTCCGGCAGCTCGAGCAGCGGCTCGCGCGGCTCGAAGGCGAGCTCAAGCGCGCGCGGGGGGAAGGCAGCCGCGTGAGCGGGGCGACCCGCCTGAGGCTCAAGGGGCTGGAGAAGGTGGCGAAGGCGCAGATCGCCCGGGCCCAGGCCACGCTCAAGGACTCGGCGGCCCGGCTGAGTAAGGCGCTGACTCGCGCCCGCCGGCGCAAGGAGGTGGCGGCCCAGATCGCCCGGGCCCAGGCCACGCTCCGGACGTCCATGCGCCGCCTGAGCCGCAATCTGGAGGGCTCGCGCAAAACCGTGGAGAGCCAGGTACGGCTGCTCACCCGCGGGCTCAAGGCCGGCATCCGGGCCGGCAGCGCGGCCTACCGCCGCCACCGCGACTAGTTTTGGCTTGGCCCGCCCGGCGGGCGGGTCGACAATAGAACCGTCAGATGCGCCCTGTCCTGATCTGCCCCGACGACCTGCTCCAGCACCTGCTGGGAAGCGCGAGCTTTCCCGGCGAGCGCGCCGTCTACCTCGTGGACGCGCCCGGCCGAGGCCGCCGCCTGCCGCGCCGGCGCCAGCTGGCGGGCGACCTGGCCGACCCGGCCTTCTACCGCCGGGCGCTCAAGCGCGGGCACGGGCCCATCGTGGTTGCGGCGCGCCCGTCGCGGCTGGCGCGCATCGTGACCGCCGTGACCGAGGCCGCGCCCGAGGCGCCGCTTCTGGTGGTCCGGGACGACGACCGCCCGGTGCCGGGAGCCATCGTGGTGCCGCTGTCGATGTTCGGCGAGCGCGTCATCCAACCCGCGCTGGACCGCGCCACGCAACGGGCCCGGGCCGAGCGCATCCGCGCCCACTTCGAGGGGGCGGACCGGGTGCTGATCCTCATGCAGGACGACCCGGATCCGGACGCCATCGCCTCGGCCCTGGCGCTCAAGACCCTGCTCGGACGCACCCGCGCCTCGGCATCCATGTGCACCTTCGGCACCATCACCCGCCCCGAGAACGTCGCCATGTGCAAGATCCTCGAGATCGAGGTCGAGGAGATCAGCGGGCACCGGCTGCACGAGTTCGATCGGGTGGCCATGGTGGACGTGCAGCCCTCCTTCCTCGAGGAGCGCTTCGACGAGGTGGATCTGGTCATCGACCACCACCCGGTCGAGAAGCCCGTCCGCGCGCATATCAAGGACGTGAGGCCGTCCTACGGAGCCACCTCGACCATCCTCGTCGAGTACCTGCGGGCGGCCGACGTCAAGATCACCCAGCGGCTGGCAACGGCCCTGCTCTACGGCATCAAGTCCGACACGCTGGGGCTCGAGCGGGGCGGCAGCAAGGCGGACCTCGATGCCTTCTCCTACCTCTACCTGCTGGCCAACCACAACGCGCTCAGGAAGATCGAGCGCCCGGAGCTGTCCGAGGTGGCGCTCGACGCCCTGGCCCAGGGGCTCACCCGCCGGCGGGTGCAAGGCCGGGTCTTCTTCTCCCACCTCGGCACGGTGGCGACGGCCGATCTCATCCCGCAGTTCGCCGACTTCGGCCTGCGGGCCGAAGGCGTCGAGTGGTCGGTGGTTTCGGGCGTGGTGGCGGACCAGGTCCACGTTTCGGTCCGCAATGTCGGCTATGTGAAGAGCGCGGGCGAGGTGACCCGCGCGGCCTTCGGAGATCTGGGATCGGCGGGAGGTCACCGGACGATGGCCAAGGCCGTGCTGCCGCTCCGGACTTTGGTCGTGGGCGACGCCCAGGCGGCGGCCGGCGCCTGCGAGGAACGCATCGTCCAGCGGTTCCTGCGGGCGCTGGGCCAGAACGACAAAGCATAGGGAGGACACCGCCATGCTCTTCGTCTACGTGTTCATGGCTCTGGTCGGCGCCTCGGCGGCGCTCTTCGCGATCCAGAACCTCGACCCGGTCGTCGTTCGCTTCCTCGTCTGGCGGGTCGAAGGCATGCCGCTGGCCCTCGTGATTCTCTTGTCGGCGTTCATCGGCATCGTCTTCGCCTCGACCTCCGGATTCGCCCAGCAGTGGAAGCTCCGCTCCCGGCTGCGCCAGCTCGAGAATCAGGT
>JBGPZD010000168.1:0-2832 GCA_041493605.1 Methylomirabilia bacterium | reverse complement strand
GGGACGTGCTCGGCCTGGGCCGCCAGGCGCCCCTGGCCGTCGAACACGGCGGTGGAAAAGTCGCGGCTCGAGTTGAGGATCTGCGAGTAGGCGGTGCGCAGCATGGCTTCGCCCATCTCCTGCACGATGGACTCGAGCCGGTGCTGGATGACCGACACCGTGATGCGGTCGGGCGTCATGGGGCTCCTGATCGTGGGCTCGGTAACGCTGCGGGCTGACTATACATCGGGAAGAGCTTCGGGGTACACTCCCCGCCGCCGAGCGCCCCGACGACCGGGGCGCGTGCTGTTCCCATCCCTGCCAGGGGAGATTGGCGCATGGCAACAACCCGCCGGAAACCCCGCAAGAAGACCGCCGTCCGCCGCCGCGCGCACCGCGAGGAGCTCTGGGTGCCCGGGATGCCGGAGCCCATCAGTCATTTCGTCCACGTGGTCCGGGCGGGCCGGCTGGTGTTCGTCTCGGGGTGCGTCGCCACCGACGCGCACGGGTGGACGGTGGGCGGCGGCGACGTGGTGGCTCAGGCGCGCCAGGTGCACGAGAACATCAAGCGGTGCCTCGCCGCGGCCGGGGCGACCTTCGCCGACGTGTGCAAGGTCACGGTCTTTCTCCGGGACGTGAGGGACCGCGAGAAGGTGAACACGGTGCGCCGCGAGTACTTCGGCTCGAGCCGCCCGGCCAGCACGTTGGTCGAGATTTCCCGCCTCGTGCGCGACGACCTCCTGATCGAGATCGAGGCCGTCGCCGTCCTGCCCGAGCGGTAGCCCGGCGCGGGCCGAGATCAGGCGGCGCGCAGGAGCAGGCCGATGGCGCGGCGGAGGTCGCTGAGGCCGAAGGGCTTCGCGAGATAGGAGACGGCGGTCTCGGCGAGGAAGTCGCGGGTCGCGTCGTCGTCCCGCGGCGTGGCGATGAACATGATCCGGTCGCGCAGCTCGGGCCACCGGCGCTCGATGGCGCGGTAGAGGCCGATGCCGTCGAGCCGGGGCATGTTGATGTCGGTGATGATGAGCTCGAAGTCCCCGCGTTCGATCCGCTCGAGCGCCTCCAGGCCGTTGGCGGCCAAGTCCACGTGGTGCTCGTCCGCCTCGAGCATCTCGCGGACTACGGACAAGACGAGGGCGTCGTCGTCCACCAGAAGGATGCGCTTGCCGGTCAGGGGTGGGGCCAGGGCCACGGGTTCTCCTCCGGAGTAAAAGCGAGCAAGAGCCGCGCCACTCAAGAAGGTCATGTAATCAATAGGTTCGAGCCGGCTGGGTGGCCCATTCCCTACAAATTTCGACACCGGACAACCAAAATCGGCGCCTGGCCGGCCGGGAGAAGCCGCCGTCGGAAGAGACGCGCTCCAGCGGGCCGGAGGCCGGGCTAGGGCCGGGGCGGGGCGGGAGCGCGGAGCGCCTCCCACACCCGCGACGTGGTCGCCGGCGCGCGGGAGATCTCGACGCCGCGGTCGGCCAGGGCGTCCTCGATGGCGTTGGTGATGGCCGCGGGCGGGGCGATGATGCCGCTCTCGCCCACGCCCTTGATCCCGAGGTCGTTGCGCGTCGAGGGATAGGATAGCGCCAGCGTCTCGAGCGGCGGCAGGTCGGCGGCCGCGGGCAGGCTGTAGTCCATGAAGCTTCCCGTCAGGAGCTGGCCATCGCGGTCGTAGACGAGCTCCTCGGACAGCGCGGTGCCGATGCCCTGCGCGATGCCGCCGTGGAGCTGTCCCTCGACCACCATGGGGTTGATGGCCCGCCCGCAGTCGTGCGCGGCGACATACCTGAGCAATCGGACCGCTCCGGTCTCGACGTCGACCTCCACCGCGCAGGCTTGGGCGCCGAAGGCGAAGGTGACGGTCTCCGGGGCGAAGTAGCCGCAGGCCTGGAGGCCCGGGGATCCTTCGCGCGCGAGCGTTTTGCTCTTGAGCGCGGCCCGCGAGAGATCTCCCAGCGGCATGCCGCGCTGAGGCACGCCGGCGACCTGAGCGCGTCCGCCGGCCAGCACGACGTCTTCCGGGGCGCACTCGAGCAGCTCGGCGGCCACTCGCCGCGCCTTCACCGCCACCTCTCGCGCCGACCGAGCGACGGCCGGCCCCGCATTGGCGGCCACGCGGCTGCCCCCCGTGCCATTGCCGAAGGGAAGCGCGGAGGTGTCGGCCGCGACCACGAAGACGCGCTCTGGATCCACGCCCAGCTCGGCCGCCGCGATCTGCGCCATGGTCGTCTCGTGGGCCTGACCTTGCGAGGACACGCCGATGAACACGTGGACGGCGCCGCCGCCGTCGATGCGCACGTCGGCGCCCTCGAAGGGGCCAACGCCCGTGCCCTGGACATAGGCCGCCAGCCCGATCCCAATGGGGTGATGGCCGCCCCGCGCCTCGGCCTGGCGCCGGCGCCAGCCCTCGTAGTCGAAGGCCCGGAGCAGCCGGTCGAAGGCCGCCGGGAAATCCGCCGGATCATAGGAGACGGGCGTGCCGTCGCGGTAGAGCAGGCCGGTGCGGTAGGGCATCTCCTCGGGGCGAATCAGGTTTCGGCGGCGGATGTCGGCGGGATCCAGCTTCAGCGCGCGCGCCGCGCGGTCGAGCAGCCGCTCCATCACGAAGGCCGCCTCCGGCCGGCCTGAGCCGCGGTAGGCGCCGCAGAACACGGTATGGGTGACCACGTTGGTCGCCGCGGCCTGCACCGCGGGGACGCGGTAGGGTCCCGGCAGGTGGTTGATGGTGTTGCGTGCAATCACCTCGCCCAGCGGCAGGTAGGCGCCGTGGTCGCGGGTGAACGTGGTCTCGATGGCGGTGATGACGCCGTCGCGCGTGAGCCCCAGCCGCGCCACGTGCTCCTGGCCGCGGTCGGGCGAGGC
>JBGPZD010000097.1:0-7996 GCA_041493605.1 Methylomirabilia bacterium | reverse complement strand
CCTGAAAGTCATTACGGCCTCGTTTCCTCGTCAGATCCGTTCCCGGTCGGATCGAGCCTTGAGGGCAGTCCGGCCCTCGCTTTGGGCATTTCTGTCAAACCTTTAGACGCCAGGGACCCGCCGGAAGTTTCCAGAAAAGCGTCTCATTTATATAATGCGGCAAGGGACCTCACCGTTCCCTAACCCCGCGCCAGACAAGCAGACGGCGGCCCGGGCCCGCCTATTCAGCCCGCGGCCGGTCTGCTATGATGCTCGACTGGGAGGCAACCTGTGCGGGCCGAGATCGTCTCGGTGGGGTCGGAGCTGTTGCTGGGCCAGATCGTGGACACG
Source organism: Methylomirabilia bacterium (assembly GCA_041493605.1). Classification (GTDB taxonomy): domain Bacteria; phylum Methylomirabilota; class Methylomirabilia; order Rokubacteriales; family CSP1-6; genus DASSSH01. Next base: position 7,666 of record JBGPZD010000097.1, on the reverse strand, counting down.
AACTCGGCCTTCATCGCCCGGGAGTTCGCCGCCCTGGGACTGGACCTCTACTACAAGACCACGGTGGGGGACAACCTGGCCCGGCTGGAGGCGGCCCTGCGCCAAGCGCTCGGCCGCTCGGACGTGGTGATCACCACGGGCGGGATCGGGCCCACCGCCGACGACATCACGCGGGAAGCCGTGGCCGCGGCGACCGACCGCGAGCTGGTCTTCTCGCAGACCCTGATGGACCAGATCGAGGCCTTCTTCGCCGCCCGCGGCTTCAAGCTCTCGCCCTCGAACCGCCGCCAGGCCTTCATCCCCGCGGGAGCCATCCCCGTGGAGAACCCCGTCGGAACCGCCCCGGCCTTCATCGTCGAGGTCGCCGACCGGTGCGTCATCACCCTGCCGGGAGTGCCGCGCGAGATGCAGCACCTGCTCAAGAGCCGGGTGCTGCCCTACCTCCGCCAGCGTTACCGGCTCGGCGGCGAGATCCGGCTGCGCGTGCTCAAGACGGTGGGGCTCGGGGAGAGCCGCATCGGCGAGGCCATCGCCGACTTGATGGAGAAGAGCAAGAATCCCACCGTGGGCACCCTGGCGCATCTGGGGCAGGTGGACATCCGGATCGCCGCCAAGGGCGCCGACAGCGGCGAGGCCGAGCGGCTCATCGAGCCCGTGGAGGCGGAGATCCGGCGGCGGCTGGGCCAGATCGTCTTCGGCGTGGATTCGGACACCCTTGAGAGCCAGGTGGCCGCGCTCCTGCGCGCCGCCGGCGCCCAGGCGGCGGTGGCGGAGCTGGGCAGCGCCGGGGCGGTGGCCGAGCGCTGTTCGACAGGGATTGGCGAGGGCTTCGCAGGGGGCGTGAACCTGGTCCGGCCGGAGGACGCGGCGCGAATCGGGGCCGAGCTGGGCGCGGCGGCGGATCCCCAGGGCAAGGCCGCCCTGCTCGCCCAGGCGGTGCGGAAATGGAGCGGCGCCGCGGTAGGGCTGGCCACGTACTTCGAGGACGTGGCGGGCTCGTCGCCGCCGGTGACTTTGGTCTGCATGGCGGTAGCCCACGACGGTCGGTCGGAAGCGCGCGAATACCGATTCGGGGGGGACCTGCCCTCGCTCCGGATCCGCTGCGCCACACTGGCGCTCGACCTGCTGCGCCGCGCGCTGGGGCCGGCCGGCTAGGCCGCGCCGCGCGCCCTCACTCGGCCGGGGCCAGGTTGAGGTTGAAGCTCGCCAGGACCGTGTCCTTGACCTTGATGAGGAGGCGGCGCGGCGGCGAGATCCCGAACTCGCTCATCTTGATGTGGTTCTCGCCCCGCACCCAGAGCTTTTTGTCGCGAAGCCGGATCCGCCCGGGGAAGGTCATCGGGCGTGTGACGCCGTGGATGGTGAGCGTCCCGTGGATCGTGAGCAGCACGTCCGTTTGCTCCGACACCGAAGGGAAGGAGGTCTCCATCCGCTCGATCACGAAGCGGATCTCGGGAAAGTGGACGTGATCGAGGGCCTTCCACAGCTCGCGGTCGCGGCCGTCCTCCCCGGTCTTGATCGTGCCGGCATTGACGGCGAGCCAGCCGGTGACGCCCTTCTTGAGATCGCCCGAATCGCCCTCGAACTCCCCCGCCGGCTGCTCGCTCGTGCCCGAGAAGCCGCCGAACAGCGGGTGCGAGGCGTCGAAGCCTACCGTGCCCTTTCCCGCCACGGGCACCCAGCGTCGCGACTCCGCCCGGGCCTCCGGGGCCAGGGGCGCGGCGAGCAGGCTGAGACACATCAGGGCGAGGGCGAGCGGGCGAAGCACACGGGTGGGATACCACGCCGCGCCGCCCTGGTCAATGAGCCCTCGGGGGAAATCTGTTGACACGGGCGGAGGCGGGTCTTACCGTTAAAGGCTCGATATGATCGGCATTTATCCCGCGTTCAGAGAGCCTTGGTGATGGCCGTCGCGCCCAGCGCTTCCTACAGCTTCACGGTCCGCCTGGAGATCCGAAACAAGACCGGCATGCTCGGCCGCGTCACCTCCGTGATCGGCAAGGCCGGCGGCGACATCGGGGCCGTGGACCTGGTCGAGATCACCGGCGCACGGGTGTTCCGGGACATGACCATCAAGGCCCGCGACGACCGCCACGCCCACGACATCATCGACCGGCTCAAGACCGTGGACGGTGTCAAGGTGGCCAACATCTCCGACCGCACCTTCCTCATGCACCTGGGCGGCAAGATCGAGGTGCGGAGCAAGGTGCCCCTGCGCTCGCGCGACGACCTCTCGATGGCCTACACGCCCGGCGTGGCCCGGGTCTGCCTCGCCATCAGGGACGATCCCCAGCGCGCCTACACCCTGACCATCAAGCAGAACGCGGTCGCGGTCGTCACCGACGGGACGGCGGTGCTCGGGTTGGGCGACATCGGGCCGGAGGCGGCGATGCCCGTGATGGAAGGCAAGGCCATGCTCTTCAAGGAGCTGGCGGGCGTGGACGCGTTCCCAATCTGCCTCGCCACCAAGGACCCGGAGAAGATCATCGAGACGGTCAAGCTCATCTCCCCGGCCTTCGGCGGCATCAACCTCGAGGACATCTCGGCTCCGCGCTGCTTCGAGATAGAAGAACGCCTCCGGAAGGAGCTCGACATCCCGGTGTTCCACGACGACCAGCACGGCACCGCCACCGTGGTCGTGGCCGCGCTCATCAACGCGCTCAAGATCGTCAAGAAGGACTTCCGCCGCCTCAGGGTGGTGGTCTGCGGCGTTGGCGCGGCGGGGACCGCGACGATCAAGATCCTGCTCGCGCTCGGAGTGAAGCACATCATCGGCGTGGATGAGCACGGGACGCTCTACCGCGGCCGACCGGTGGGGATGGACTTCATGAAGCGCTGGGTGGCCGGCGCCACGAACTCCCGGAATCTCAAGGGCAGGCTCTCGGACGCGGTCAAGGGCGCAGACGTGTTCATCGGTCTCTCCGTGCCGCGAGTCTTGAGCCTGCGCGACGTCAAGAGCATGGCCAGGAACCGCATCGTCTTTGCCATGGCCAATCCCGTGCCGGAGATCCAGCCCGAGGAGGCCGAGCGCTCCGTGCGCGTGATGGCCACGGGGCGCTCCGACTACGCGAACCAGATCAACAACGTGCTGTGCTTCCCGGGCTTCTTCCGCGGGCTGCTCGACTCCCGCGCGCGGCTGGTCAACGACGAGATGAAGATCGCCGCCGCCCGCGCCATCGCGTCCTGCGTGACCCCGAGCGAGCTCGGCCCGGAGTACATCATCCCCAGCGTGTTCAACAAGAACGTGGCGCCCGCGGTGGCGCGCGAGGTGGCCACGGCCGCCCAGAAGACGGGGGTGGCCCGCCGCCGACGGCGCGACGACTCCCAGGTCTGGTCCTAGCCGGCCCGTGGTTGCGCCCCGCATCGACTGGTCCGTGGTGATCCCGGCCTACAACGAGGCCGCCCGCCTGCCGGCCTACCTCAAGGACGTCATCGCCTATTTCGAAGCGCGGGATGTGCCCTTCGAGGTCCTGGTCGTGGATGACGGGAGCGTCGACGGCACGGCCGAGCGCGTCCGGGAAATCTCGGCCGGCCGGGGATTCATCGGGGTTCACGCGCTTCCCGTGAACCGGGGCAAGGGCGCCGCGGTGCGCGAGGGGATGCGCCGCACGACGGGCGCGCTCAAGCTGATGGCCGACGCCGACGGGGCCACGCCCATCGCGGAAGTGGAGCGGCTCGAAGCGGCGCTCGCGCGGGGCGCCGACATCGCGATGGGCTCGCGGGTGCTCCGCGATCCCTCGGTGGTCCGGCGGACGCGGCTGCACCGCAAGCTCTCCGGCCACGTCTTCAACTTCATCGTCCGCCGCCTCGGGGTGTCCGGAGTCCTGGATACCCAGTGCGGCTTCAAGCTCTTCCGCCGCGCGGCGGCCGACGAGCTCTTCGGCGCCCTCACGACCGACGGCTTCGGCTTCGACGTCGAGCTGCTGCTGCTGGCCCAGCGCCGCGGCTACCGCGTCGCCGAGGTGCCGATCAACTGGACAGACCAGCCAGGCTCCAAGGTGGGCGTACTGACCGACGGGCCGAGGATGCTCCGCGACATCGTCGCCGCCCGCTGGCGGCTGGCCCGCGCCGCGCCCCGGAGGGCTCCATGATCGCGCGCCGCGCCCAGGAGATCGAGCCGTTCCTCGCCGTGGAAGTCTTCCAGCGCGCCCAAGCCATGGAGCGCGAGGGGATCGACATCATCCACCTCGAGTTCGGCGAGCCTGATTTCGAGACGCCGCCGGTGATCCGCGAGGCGGCCGAGAAGGCACTGAAGGACGGGCGCACCAGGTACGTCCACACGTTGGGCATCCTGCCGCTCCGCGAGGCCATCGCCGAGCACTATCACGCGCGCTACGGCGTGACGGTCTCGCCGGAGCAGATCCTGGTCACTGCCGGCACGTCACCCGCGATGCTGCTCCTCTTCACCGCCTTGCTCGAGCGCGGCGACCAGGTCATTCTCTCCGACCCCTATTACGCCTGCTATCCCAAGTTCGTAAAGTTCGCCGAGGCCGAGCCCGTGACCGTCCCCGTGGCCAAGGAGGACGCCTTCCAGTTCAGGCCGGAGGCCGTGCGCGAGCGGATCACGCCGCGCACCCAGGGCATCCTCATCAACTCGCCCGCCAACCCGACGGGCGCCGTGCTGACGGCCGAGCGCATGGCGGCCCTGGCGCGGCTCGGGCCCTGGGTGATCTCGGACGAGATCTACCACGGGCTGACCTACGAGGGCCCCGAGCACACGGCGCTCGAGTTCACCGACCACGCGTTCGTGCTCAACGGCTTCTCCAAGGCCTTCGCCATGACGGGCTGGCGCGTGGGCTACCTGATCGCGCCCGAGGAGTTCATGCGGACGCTCACCGCCATGCACGGCAACTTCTTCATCTCGACCAACGAATTCGTCCAGTGGGCGGCGCTGGCGGCGCTGCGCGAGGCGCAGGACGAGTCGGCCCGGTTCCGCCGCATCTTCGACGAGCGGCGCCAGGTCATGGTGGCGGGGCTGCGCCGCATCGGGCTCGGGGTGGGCGCGCCGCCCACCGGCGCCTTCTACGTGCTCGCGAATGCGCGCGCCTACACGCAGGACTCACTCCGCTTCGCCTTCGAGATCCTCGAGCAGGCCCACGTGGGCGTCACGCCCGGCGTGGACTTCGGCCCCAACGCCGAGGGCTACCTGCGCTTCTCCTACGCGAACTCACTCGAGCGCATCGAGGAGGGGCTGCGCCGCATCGGGCGCTTCCTCGCGGGCCGCGCCCGGTGAGCCAGCGCGCGCCGGCCGGCTGCGTCATGTGCGACAAGGTCGCGGGGGAAGGCGATTTCTTCATCACCGACCTCGGCGCCTGCCGCGCGTACCTCAACGAGGACCAGTTCTTCCCGGGCTGGGTCTACGTCGTGCTGCGCCGCCACGCCACGGAGCTGTACGAGCTGTCGGCCGCCGAGCGCGCCGTCCTCATCGAGGACGTCAGCCGTGTCGCCGAGGCGCTGGCGCGCGTCTACCGCCCGGTGAAGATGAACTACGGGCTGCTGGGCAACCAGGTGGCCCATATCCACTGGCACCTGATCCCGCGCCTGGCGGGCGACCCGGAGCCGCGCTGGCCGGTCTGGCGGGTCGCTCACGACCCGGCCCCGATCCCGCCCGGCGAGGCGCCGAAGCGCATCGCGGCCATCCGCGCGGCCCTCGGCGCCCACGTCTGACGCCGATGGACCCGGCGTATGCCGCCGTCCACGCTGAGCAGGACCGCGGCCACTGGTGGTTCATCGGCCGCCGGGCCGTGATCCTCGCCGAAATGGCGCGCCGTCTGCCGCGCCGGCCCGGCCGCGTGGCCGAGCTGGGCTGCGGCAGCGGGGGAATGCTCGAGGCCCTCGGCCGCTTCGGCGCCGCCGTCGGTGTGGAGGCCGACCCGGCGCTGCTCGAGGCCGCGCGCCGCCGCGGGCTCGACGCGCGCCCCGGCGCGCTCCCCCACGACGTGCCGCTGCCGCCCGGGCAGTGGGACGCCGTCTGCCTCTTCGACGTGCTCGAGCATCTCGATGACGAGGCCGCCGCGCTCGAAGCCTGCCGCCGGCTGCTGGCTCCGGAGGGCCGGCTCTTCCTCACCGTGCCCGCCTACGGCTGGCTCTGGAGCCGCCACGATGAGCTGCTCGGCCACCGGCGCCGCTACACGGGGCGCGCGCTGCGCGCCGCGGTCGAGGCCGCCGGCTTCGGCGTCGAGCGGGTGACCTACTTCAATACGCTCCTCGCTCCCGCGGTCGTGGCGGTCCGGCTGCTCAGGCGCGCGCTCGGGCGGCAGGGGCATGACCTGAGCCGCCCGGCGGAGCCGGTGAACCGCGTGCTGGCGGCCTGCTTCGCCGCCGAGGCGAGGCTCCTGCGCCGATGCTCGTTGCCGTTCGGCGTCTCGCTGCTTCTCGTGGCCCGGCGCTCGCCGTGACGCTGCGGCACGCGGTGGCCCTCGCGGCGCTGCTCGCCGCGCTCGGGGCGGTGATGGTCGCGTGGTTTTCAGTGGACCGGCGGCCGCCCGAGTGGGACTACGCGCTGCATCTCGAGCGCGCCGTGGCCTGTCACCGCATCCTGGCGGAGCCGGGCCACGACCGGCTGGCCGAGATCATCGCCAAGTCGAGCTTCTACCCGCCGATCGTCACCTGCGCCGCCGGGCTGCTCTACTTCGTCTTTCCCGTGGCGCCGCTCACGGCCCAGTCGGTGCTGTGGGGTTTCCTCGTGGTCGGCGCCCTCGCGATCTACGGCGTCGGCCGCCGGCTCATCGACGGGCCCACCGGACTGCTCGCGGCCTTCCTCTTCGTCACGGCGCCCTTCGTCGTGTTCTCACTCCTGACCTTCCAGCTCGATCTGCCGCTGGCGGCCATGGTCGCGCTGGCGCTCTACGCGCTGGTCCGCTCGGAGGGCTTCTCGCGCTGGGGCTGGTCGCTGGCCGCCGGCCTGATCCTGGGGGCGGGGATGCTGACCAAGCCACCCTTCGCCGCCTATCTCCTCGGCCCCATGCTCTGGATGATCTGGCGGGTCCTTCGCGCCCCGGACCGCGGCGCGCGGCTCGGCCGGCTGCTGACGGCGCTCGCGCTGGGCGCCCTGGTCGCGCTGCCCTGGTACGGGCCGCGGCTGGCCGGCCTGCCCCTGCAGATCCTCAACCGCTCGTTCAAGCAGGCGGCCGAATCGGGGCACGCGCCCGCGCTGAGCGTGACGGGGCTCTCCTTCTACCCGCGGCTGCTCGTGCCCCAGTTCGGGATCTTCGCGACCGCGCTGCTGGCCTGGGGCATCTTGGCGCTGTCCCGGCAGCGGAGGGCGCGCGGGCTGCTCTGGGCCGCCCTGCTGCCCTTCCTGATTTTCCTCCTCATCCAGAACAAGAACCTGCGCTACACGCTGCCGCTGCTTCCCGCCGCCGCGCTCACGGCCGCGGCCGGAGTCGCCGCGCTCGGTCCCCGCTGGCGGCGGGCCGCGACGTGGGCCTGCGTGGCGCTGGGGGTGGTGCAGGTCTCGGCGGCGGCCTTCGCCGTGCCGACTCCGCCTCCCATCGCCCTGTTCCTGGGGGCGTCGGCAACGTCCTGGCCGCCCAGTCCGGGCGACTGGCATCACCGGGAGATCCTGGACCTGATTCGCCGTGAGAGCGGTGGTCGCCAGGTGACCGTCGCGGTGGTGCCGAACGACAATTTCTTCTCGGTCTCGAACTTTCGCTACGAGACGGTG
>JBGPZD010000147.1:0-3791 GCA_041493605.1 Methylomirabilia bacterium | reverse complement strand
GGCCTCGTCAACGGCGAGCTGGCCCTGGGCCGCTTCCAGTCGGTCATCTTCGCCGAGCTGGATGGCCCGCGAAAGCGTGAGATCACCGTCCAGGTGATCGGAGAGTAGGGCGTCTCCCCCGTCCCGTTCCCGCCCGTCGTCCCACCGCCCCCGTCACCGCGAGTCGGCCTGAAGCCGACGTAGGAGCCGCTGCAGACATGCCGGGCGCGGATGCTGGGGGTCGAAGAACTCCTCGGCGCCGCAGGGCACCGCCGCCGGATCCGCGAAGTCGCTGAAGCCGGCGCCCGTACGGGCCGCGAGGCCGACCAGGATCGCCCGGACCTGATCCAGCGCCTGCCTCTGGCGGGCATCGCTCTCGAGCACCCGCCAGGCGGCCGGATGGTACGGGGGCGTGTAGGCGACGATCCGGACGCCGCGGGCGCGCAGGTCTCGCCAGAGCGCCTCCAGCAGCCGCACGTGCTCGGGATTCGAGCGGAACCGCGCGAGCCCGGCACCACCGGTGGCCGCCCATCGCACGGCCTCGTCGTGGATCTCGAGCAGATCGCGGCGCTGGAAGGTCCCGTCGTAGATCAGGCTGCCGTCGGCTCGGAGCGCCTGCCGATCGCCCACCGCCGCCTCGGGCACGATCACGGTGCCCGCCATCGCGGCCGGCCGGTTCCGGACCGCGCGCCGGAGCCGCCGGGCAGAGTCGCGCAAGACCTGGTAGGACACCAGCTCCTTGGCCTGGTTCCAGCTTGCGACGGCCACCTCCACCCATCGACCGCCGCCGCGGGCCGAGAACGCCTCGACTTCGGCGCTCAGCGACAGCCAGCGCACCTCCTGGAACTCGGCGTTGAAGACCCAGGGATCGATGGAGAAGATCGCCAGCTCCGGGATCTTGGCCTGGCGCCGCAGCAGCTCCCAGAGCGCGACGTGATCCTCGAGCGTCCCCCCCGACATGCCGAGGTTGTAGAACGCCTGCGGTTCGACGCCGACCATGGCGCCGGTGGCCTGCATCACCCGGCTGGAGCCGAAGGCGACGACCCGGGGCCGGGCGATCACGCTCACCCGCGTGCGCTGAAAGCGGCGCTCGTCGACGTTGCGGTAGTCGAGGACGGCCTCGCCCGCCCGGAGCGCGGCCGGAACCGACTGGATGCTCGCGTCGTCCCGCCACCGACTCCACGTCGCCGCGGCGTTGAGCGACACGACCAGGGCGAGCAGCGTGCCGAGCGTGACGGTGAAGACGCGCACGGCGTCAGAACTGAAAGTAGAGGAACTTGGAGCTGTAGTTCATCAACACGAGGGCCACGGCCGTGGCTCCGGCCAGACCGGCCTGCGGGATGGGGGCGAGCCGCTCGAGGGGCAGCTCGAGGCTGTTCGGGCAGAGCCGCACGATGAGGCATCCCACCACGACCAGGGCGAGGAGGGCGCCCACCTCGGAGGTCCAGGCGGCTCCGGCGGGGCCGAGCCCGGCCAGCGCCGTGAACCAGCGCGCGGCCTCACAGAAGGTCTCGGCGCGGAAGAACACCCAGCCGAGCGTCATCAACACGAAGGTCACGTTCCGCTGCCACATCACGGGTAGCCGGTCCCAGCGCGACGCCGTCGCCTGGTGGAGCACCAGCATCAGCCCGTGCCACGTGCCCCAGGCCGCGAACGTCCAGTTGGCGCCATGCCACAGCCCGCCCAGCACCATCGTCACCATGAGGTTCACGCGGCGGCGCGCCAGCCCGCGGCGATTGCCTCCCAGCGTGATGTAGAGGTAGTCCCGAAGCCAGGCCGACAGCGTCATGTGCCACCGGCGCCAGAAATCACTCGGCGACACCGACTTGTAGGGGCTGTTGAAGTTCTGGGGCAGCTCGATGCCGAACAGGCGGCCGAGCCCGATGGCCATGTCGGAGTACCCGCTGAAATCGAAGTAGATCTGGAGGGCGTACCCGACCAGGGCGAGCCACGCCCGGACGGCGTCGAGCTCCATCGGCGCCGCCAGGAGCGGATCCACCAGGTTGCCGAGGCGGTCGGCCAGGAGCACCTTCTTGCACAGGCCCACGCAGAAGAGCAGCGTGCCGGCGCGCCAGCGGGGGCTGATCCCCGTCGCGGCGATGCGCCCGAGCTGCGGGATGAGCTGGTGATGCCGGGTGAGCGGGCCCGCCACCAGGTGCGGGAAGAACGACACGAACCCGGCGAAGCGGACGAAGTTTCGCTCGGCGGGGGCGGCCCCCCGCCACACGTCGATGATGTACGACAATGTCTGGAACGTGTAGAAGCTGATGCCCGCGGGAAGGATCACGTCGAACCACCGGGTGGCGGGCGGCACCGGGAGGCCGACGGCGGTGAAGCCGGCCTCCGCCGTGCGGGCCAGCAGTCCCCCGTACTTGAAGTAGGCGAGCAGGCCGAGGTTGCCCGCCAGCGAGACGGCTAGCCACGCCCGTCGCCGGGCGGGGCCGCGCGTCTGCTCGATCACGATGGCGACCCAGTAGTCGACGACCGTCGTCACCAGCATCGGGACGATGAACCACCAGTGGCCGGCGAAGGCGTAGAACACCACGCTGGTGAGCGCGATCCAGCGGAGGAGCGGCTGAGCGTGCAGGCGCAGCGCCACCGCGAGGGTCAGGGGGAGGAAGAGGACCAGGAACTCGAGCGAGCTAAACAGCACCGGCGGGCGTCACGCGGAGGTCGTGCACTCGATCGCACCGGTGGCGATGACCGGGATCCTCATGCGGGTCGGATTCTATCACTGCGCCGGCGCCTCACCCGGCCCGGGGCCGGCCGGTTCGCCGCGGGGATATCTTGACCGGGCCCGGCCCCCTGTGGTGCAATCCGTGTTCAAGTGTTGAACATGACCGGGGAGACAGCGCCGTGAGTGACCGCCACCTCGATCGCGACCTGCGGCTGCTCACCGCGATCGAGGAGGGCACGCCCCTGACCCAGCGCGCCCTGGCCGCGCGGCTGGGCGTGGCCCTGGGGCTGGCCAACCTCTGCCTCAAGCGGCTGGCCCGGAAGGGCTACATCAAGGTCGTGCACTTCAACGAGCGGCCGGCGGCCCGCAAGCGGCTGCGCTACCTGCTGACGCCCAAGGGGCTGGCCGAGAAGAGTCGGCTGACCTACGAGCACATGATCTATTCGCTGCATCTCTACCGCCGGACCCGCCAGACGCTGCGCGAGTCGCTCGGCCGGATGGCCGCCGACGGCCGCAAGCGCATCGTCTTCTACGGCGCCGGCGAGGCGGCCGAGCTCGCCTACCTCACCCTGCGCGAGCTGGGGCTGGAGCCGGTGGCGGTGTTCGGCCCCGAGGGCGGCAGCTTCCTGGGCTTCCCCGTGCGCCCGGTCGCCGAGCTGACGGGCGAGGAGTTCGACGCGGTGGTGGTGGCCACGTTCGATCGCCCGGAGCCCGCGCTGGAGATGCTCACCGCGCGCGGCGTGCCCCGGGCCAGGTGCGTCACGCTTCGCGAGGTGACGCCGGCCACCAACGGGCACCGCCCGTGAGGCGCGCGGAAGACCTGGGCCGCTTCGCCTGGCTGCTGCGGCGCTACGTGGCGCCGCACTGGCCGGCCGTCGGGCTGCTCCTGGTCATCAGCGCGCTCGGCACCGTGCTGGCCGCGGTGTTCCCGGTGCTGATGGCGCCGATCCTCGACCTGGCGCTGGGCGGCTCGGCGACGCCGCCCGCCCGGGTCAGCGGCCTCACGCTGAGCAACCTGGGCGCCGCGTTCTTCTCGTGGGTCGGGGTCGGCGCCGTCGACGACCGGTTCCGGGCCATCCTGCTGCTCTGCCTGGCCTACGTCGCCGTCGGCGTCCTCAAGGGCTGGCTGGACTTC
>JBGPZD010000172.1:0-2659 GCA_041493605.1 Methylomirabilia bacterium | reverse complement strand
GCGGGTAGATCGCGTGGTCGACGTCCAGGTAGACCGGCTCGCCCTTGTCGTCCTTGATCTTGTCCTTCTGGCGCTTGGCCACGATGTAGATGCTGGCCCCGTTCAGCGTCGCCGAGATCTCTCCCGCGTGGAACGCGCGGTTGTTGTTGGTGTCGTCCCAGGCCAGCCCGCCCTCGTCGCAGCCTTCCTTCCACAGCGCGACCATGTACTTGACGGCTTCCACCGTCTCCTTCGAGTTGATCACGACCTTCTTGCCGCTCGCGTCGGTCTCGGCGCCGCCGAACGACCAGAGCAGGGGATAGGCCCAGGTGGGCGCGTCGCCGAAGGTGTGGCCGAGGGTCTGGCCGTAGGGCTTACCCTTCTTCTTGAGCGCGGTCGCTGCCTTGCGCAGGTCGTCCCAGGTCTTGGGGAACGCGTCGAAGCCGACCTCCTTGAACCAGGACTTCCGGTAGGCGATCGCGTTGCCGACGATGGAATGGGGGACGGCCAGCCACTTGCCGCCCGTCTGGAACGACGGCCGGTAGACGCCGTAGAAGCCGCCCTGCGCCTTGCCCACCGGCTCCGCGACGTCGGTGACGTCGGCGAGCGCGTTCTGGTAGAGCTGGGGCCAGTTGTAGGCCATCATGAAGATGTCGGCGCCGGCGCCCGACTGGATCGCGGCGGTGATGCGGGGCTGCAGGTCGTTGGCGTTGATCGTCTCGAGCGTCACCTCGGCGCCCAGGGCCTTCGCGGCTTCCGGCATCTGGCGCTTCATCTCGACGTCGGCTTCCGGGATGAAGTCCACCCAGCGGACGAGGTGAAGCTTGGTGCCCTGGGCGAAGGCCGGCGCGCGCCGGGCCGCCAGGATCCCCTCGATGCCGCCGGCGAGCGCCGCGGCGGCTCCCGTCGTCTTGATGAACGTGCGGCGGTCCACCGGCGCGGAGACGGTCTCCTTCGGGTCGGGGCTATTCATGGTCGGGTCCTCCTTGACCGGGTGAACTGTCGGTATCGTGGTGGCGTTCCGCCGCGCCTCAAATTGCGCGAGCTTTCTCTGTCGGGGTCGGAGCCCCGGCTGCGAGGTCGAGACCTCGTGAGGCCATCACGGAGAGTGCGATTGGATGGTGAGATCGCGCGCTAAATACTGGCAGATTCTTAACCAGGAACCCCGGGCCTGTCAACGGGAATCGGCCGTTCAGCCGCCCAGCGCGGGGCTCGGGCGCGCTACCGGGAGCGCCGCCGGCGGCCTCAGTGTCACGCCCAGAACAACCGCCATCACCCCGATCGCGAACGAGCCCAGGAACAGCCACTGGTAGGTGCCCAGGAGGTCGTGGATGGCCCCTCCGGCATAGGAGCCGAGTCCCATCCCGATGCAGGAGATGAAGAAGACCCCGCCGTAGGCCGTGCCCAATAGGCGCTCACCGAAGTACTCCCTCGTGACGAGGGCGTAGAGTGGCATGGCGCCGCCGTAGGCGACGCCGAAGGCGAGGGAGAGGGCGTAGAGCGCGCCGGTACTGGCGGCGAAGAGGTAGAGGAAGACCAGCACGGCCTGCAGGCTCAGGGCGGCCAGGAGGGTGCGCTTGGCGCCGACCCGATCCGCCACGATGCCGGTGCCGATGCGGCCGAAGATGGACGTCAGCCCCGACGCCCCGAGGATGCTGGCGGCCGCCATCTTGCCGACGCCCTGCTCCATGGCATGGGTCACCAGATGGAACAGCGGCCCCGAGTGCGCCGCGCAGCAGCAAAAATGCGTCAGCGCAATAGCCCAGAACGGCCAAGTTCTCAAAGGCTCTATCATATGCGGGGGCCCAGAAATGGCCCCCGCACTCCCCCAGTCCGCGGACAACCGGGCGCCCGCATCGCCCGCGCTGCGGACACTCGTCTCCCCCGCCGGCTCGCGCAGCAGCCACGCGCTAGGCAGGACGACGACCCACGCCAGGTTCCCCAGCACCAGGAACGCCACGCGCCAGTCGAACTCGTTGATCAGCCAGCGGGTGAGGGGCGCCAGCACGAGGATGCCGAGCCCGTTGCCCGCCGAGACGACCGCAGCGGCCATCCCGCGACGGCCCTCGAACCACTTGATGGCCAGCACGGTGAGCGGCACGTAGAAGGCGCTCACCCCCGCGCCGACCAGCAGCCCGAAGGTCACGTAGAGCTGCCACACCTGCTGGACGTGGCTCGAGAGCACCAGGCCCAGGCCGAGCAGGACCGCGCCCACCAGCACGACGCGGCGCGTGCCGAGGCGGTCGGAGACGACGCCGGACACCACGCCGCCCGCGCCCATCACGATCCAGTTGAAGAGACCGATGGCGCCGATGCCGGACCGGCTCCAGCCCATCGATTCCTCGATGGGCTGGAGGAAGACGCCGAGGGTGAAGAGCGTGCCGATGGACATGGTGATGATGGCGAAGGCGGCCGCCAGCACCACCCAGCCGTAGAAGAATCGCCGCGTCATGAGGTCGCCCCGCGTCATGAGGTCGCCCCACGTCATGAGGTCGCCATTGTCCTCTCGCGCACCGGGATGAGTAAGAGTAGCGCGACGACCATGGCCGCGGCCAGCGTCACCCACGCGAAGCCGTAGCCGCCGAGGCGCTCCACCACGAGGCCGAACACGGGCGGGCAGACCGCGACGCCCAGCGAGGAGATCGCGAGGCCGAGCCCGACCGCGGTGCCCGCCGCGCGG
>JBGPZD010000163.1:0-2986 GCA_041493605.1 Methylomirabilia bacterium | reverse complement strand
TTGGGCCGGCGGATGGCCGGATGCCGCCGGCCGTGGAGCATCTGGAGCGCCTGGGTGATGAACTCCACGTCGACGAGCCCGCCGCGGCCGAACTTGACGTGGAAGCGCCCCGGGCTCTCCTTGCCCAGCTCCTTCTCCATGCGCTCCCGCAGCATGCGCATCTCCTTGAGGTCGGGCGGCGGCGCCTCGGGGCCGTAGAGCAGCGCCCGGATCCGGCGCCTCACCGCGCGCGCCAGCCTCGGGTCGCCGACGACGGGCCGGGCGCGCGTCAGGGTCTGGCGCTCCCAGGGATCGGCCCACTCCCGGTAGTAGCGCTCGAGGGCGTCCAGCGCCGAGGCGAAGCCGCTGCCCTTGGAGCCGGGGCGGAGCCGCAGGTCCACCGGGAAGACGATCCCGGCCGCGGTGATGTCGCCCAACACGGAGGAGAGCGCCTCGACGGCGCGGTCGTAGAACGTGTGGGCCTCGATCCGCTGCGGCCCGTCGGTGAAGCCGGCGGCGCCATAGATCACGAAGAGGTCGAGGTCCGAGCCCGTGGTCAGCTCCCGCCCTCCGAACTTGCCCAGGCCCACGATGCAGGAGGGGATCAGGGCGCCGTGCGCGTCACGCGGGAACCCGTACAGCCCGGCGGCCTCCTCCAGGGCCAGGAGCCAGCCCGCGGCCAGCGCCGCCTCGGCCAGCGACGTCATCTCGAGCGAGAAGCGCTCGGCGTCGGTCACGCCCAGCAGCATGCGCCAGGTGACGCCCAGCTCCTGCGCCTGCTTGAGGCGGCGCAGCCGGTCCTTCCGGTCGGCCAGCGTCAGCCGCGGAGCGAAGACCGGCGCCAGCGCCCAGAGGAACTCGCGCTTGCGCTTCCAGGCGGCGAAGGTGGCCGGGCTGGCGAGCGCGTTCAGCAGCTCGGGCTGGGTGACGAGGAGCTGGGTCAAGAGCTCGCCGCGGGCGCAGAGCTTGATCAGGTTGGCGAGGAGATCGGGCCGCGCCGCCAGCAGCTCCAAATAGGCCGTCCGCGGCCCGGCCGCGGCGACGAAGCGCTCGAACTGGTTGAGCGCCTCGTCCGGGTCGGGGCTCTGCCAGAGGGCGTCCAGCAGCACCGGGAAGATCGTGGCGAGCGCCCGGCGCGGCGCGTCCGGATACGGGATGAGCGGCCGGCCCTCGAGGACCAGCCGCAGGTTCTGGCGCGCGCGGTCCGGATCGGCGAAGCCCGTGGCCTTGAGCGACGTAAAGGTCGGGATCTTGACGGCCGGGCCGGCCGCGGCGGGCGCGGCGGCGAAGAAGTCGCCGAAGGCCGCGTGGACCTCGCCGGTGACGCGGCGGTGGTCGGCCATGAAGCGCCGCCCCGCGGCGGCCGGCGGCAAGGCCACGCCCATGCGTCGCGCGAGCAGACCCAGCACGCGGGCATCGTCAGGCAAGGTGTGGGTCTGGAACTCGTGGAGAATCTGGAGGCGGTGCTCCACCGTCCTCAGGTAGACGAGCGCGTCGCCCAGCCGGCGCCCGAGCTCGGGGCCGAGATAGCCGCGCTCGGTGAGCCGGAAAATGGCGCGGAGCGTGTTCTTCTCGCGCAGCCAGGGATCGTCGCCGCCATAGAGGAGCTGAAGCGCCTGGACCAGGAACTCCACCTCGCGGATGCCGCCCCGGCCCAGCTTGACGTTGCGCGCCTCGGCGCCCTCGCCGCGCAGCGAGCGGTCGATCGCCGCTTTCATCTTGCGGACCTCGCCCACGATGGCCGGGTCGAGGCCGGGACGGAAGACGAAGGGGCGGATGAGGGCGGCGAAGCGCGCCCCGACCGCCTCGTCGCCGGCGCAGACGCGCGCCTTGATCAGGGCCTGCCGTTCCCAGAGCTCGGCGCGGTCGGCCAGGTAGGTCCGGTAGCCGTCGAGCGAGAGGATGACCGCGCCCATCCGGCCCTCGGGCCGGAGCCGCAGGTCCACGCGGAAGGCGTGGCCCTCTTCGGTCACCGAATCCAGCGCGTCCACGATGAAGCGCACCGCCTCGGCGAAGAAGGCGCCGTTGGACAGGCGGCCCGCCTCGCCACCGCTGGTCTCGCCGTCCTCGCCGTAGACGAAGATGAGGTCGATGTCCGAGGAGTAGTTGAGCTCGTCGCCGCCCAGCTTGCCCATGCCGATGACGGCCAGCCCCGTCGGCTGCCCGTCGGGCCCCACGGGCCGGCCGTAGAGGCGCCCGAGCTTCTCCTCGGCCCAGCGCCAAGCCGCCGCCAGGCACACGTCGGCCAGCCGCGACAGCTCTTCCGTCGTCACCGTGAGGTCGGCGTCACCCAGGATGTCGCGGCAGCCGGTGCGGAGCAGGTGGCGGTACTTGAAGCGGCGCAGCGCGTTGAGCCGCGCCTCATGGCGCGTGAAGGGCTCGAGGCTCGCCGCCAGGTCTTCCGCCAGCTCGTCCTTGAGCCACTGGCGCATGGTGCCGGGCTCGAGCAGCCAGGGGAAGAGCGTGGGCCGGCGCCTGAGCGTGTCGGCCAGGAACTGGCTCGTGCCCCCGAGCCGCGCCAGCAGCGGGATCGCGCCCGGGTGCGAGGCGAGAAGGCCCAGGAACGCGGTCCGGTCCCCTTGCTCGGCCAGGCGCTCCACATTGTTGAGCGCCATGTCGGGATCGGGCGAGGCGCCAAGCTCGGCCAGCAGGCGCGGGAGAACGGGGCCCAGCAGCTCGGCGTCTCTGGGTGTGGGGGCCAGCGCGTGGAGATTGCCGAGCGCCGCGGCCGGCTCGGCGAACCCGAACCCCTTGAGCTCGCGCAGCGCGCTCCGATCGCCCGGCGCCGCCTTCAGAAGGTCAATCATGTCACCTGGCCGGCCGAGCGCCGGCAGCCCTGATTGGTCGGGCCGCGCCGACCTAGATCGCGGATTCGCCCTTCTCGCCGGTGCGGATGCGGATGGCCTCGCCCATGGGCAGCACGAACACCTTGCCGTCGCCGATGGAGCCGGTCTTGGCGGCCGAGCAGATCACCGCGACCACCTTCTCCACCATCGCGTCGGCCACC
>JBGPZD010000143.1:0-4084 GCA_041493605.1 Methylomirabilia bacterium | reverse complement strand
TACGACAGCCTCACCGACGGGGACTCTAAATGAAACGCGAGGCAGTTCGGATGAGCGCTTGCGCGAAGGAGCCAAACCGCCGGGCGATCTCTTCCACAGTAAGGCAAGCTCAATGACCCACTATGCGCGGCGCGCGTGGATCGTCCTGTGGAAGGACCTGCTCACCGAGCGCCGCTCCAAGGAGAGCCTGAACGCGCTTTTCTTCTTCTCCCTGCTCCTGCTCTTCCTCTTCCAGTTCGCGCTCGGCCCCGACCGGGATCAGCTCCGCGCCGCCCTGCCCGGCATCCTCTGGCTCGGCTTCATCCTGGCCGGCCTGCTCGGGCTCGGGCGCAGCTTCATCGCCGAGCGGCAGAACGACTGCTGGGAGGGGCTGGTGCTCACCGCGGGCGACAAGTCGGCCATCTACCTGGGCAAGCTGCTGGGCAACGTCGTCCTGATGGCGACCGTCGAGGTGGTGCTGCTCGTGCTCTTCGGCTTTTTCTTCGACGTGGACCTGTGGCCGGTTCTGGGCCCGCTGGTGGTCGTGCTGGCGCTCGGCACGGCGGGCCTGGCCGCGGTGGGGACGCTCTTCGCGGCCATGACGGCCCAGCTGCGGGCGCGCGAGCTGCTCTTCCCCGTGCTGCTGCTGCCGGCCCAGGTGCCGATCCTTCTCGGCACGGTCAGCGCGACCCAGGCGGTCCTGCTCGGCCAGCCGCTCGGCGAGGTGGCCCATTGGCTGAAGCTTCTGGCGGGAGCGGACGTCGTCTACATCGTGATCGGGCTGCTGACCTTCGAATTCATCCTGGAGGCGTGAGGCGATGACCCGCGCGCTGGGCTGGCTGGCGCTGGTGGGCGTGGCGGCCGGGCTCTGGGCGGGCTTCGGCTACGCGCCGCGCGAAGTCGTGCAGGGCAATGTCCAGCGCATCATGTATCTCCACGTGCCGTCCGTGCTGACGGCCTATCTGGCCTTCGGCCTCGTGCTGGTGGGGAGCGTGGGATACCTGGCGAGCCGCCGGTCCGGCTGGGACCGGCTGGCGGCCTCGGCGGCCGAGATCGGCACGCTGTTCACCGGCATCACGATCGTGTCGGGCTCCATCTGGGGCAAGCCGACCTGGGGGACGTGGTGGACCTGGGACGCGCGGCTGACGTCGACGGCGGTTCTCTTCGTCGTCTACGTGGGCTACCTCCTCCTGCGCGCCATGGTCGAGGAGCCCGAGGCGCGGGGCCGGTACGCGGCCGTGGTCGGTATCCTGGGGGCGGCCAATATCCCCATCGTTCATTTCTCCGTCAAGTGGTGGCGGGCGCTGCACCAGCCCTCGACGATTCTTGGGCCCGAGCCCTCGCCCATCGCGGCGCCCATCGCGCTGGCGCTCTTCGTGAACTGGGTGGCGCTCACCCTGGTGTTCGCGTACTTTCTCTTGCGACGGATGGAGCTCGCCCGCCGGGAGGAGGAGGCCCTCCGATGAGGACGCAACCGAATGCCTGACAACTGGAGCTATGTCTTCGCGGCCTACGGTCTGGCGGCCGCGGCCCTGATCGGCTACTGGCGCTCCCTGGCGCGCCGGGCCCGCGCCCTCGACCAGGGCAAGCGGCGGAGCGCGCGGAGAAGCCCATGAACCGCAAGGCCAAGTTCATCGCCGGGGGCCTCGTCATCGTCGCGGCGCTCGGCTACCTCGTGTACGCCGGGGTCAGCCAGTCGTCCGTGTACTTCGTGACGCCCGGCGAGCTCCAGGCGGCTCCCGTCGCGGGGAAAGCCTATCGCCTCGGCGGCATGGTCAAGCCCGGAACGCTCAAGTGGCAGCCGAAGAGCCTCGACCTGAGCTTCGTGCTGTCCGACGGGCAGGCCTCCGTCCCGGTCAGGCACAAGGGGGCGCCGCCCGACCTCTTCGCCGAAGGCCGCGGCGCCGTGGTGGAGGGCACGTGGAGCGGCGACGGCTACTTCAAGGCCTCGCTGATCATGGCCAAGCACTCCGAGGAATACAAGGCGCCCCACGAGCCGAGCCAGTCCGGCTACAAAGAGTTGCTCAAGACCTTACGCGGGGAGGACACAAAGAAGTGATTCCTGAGATTGGATACGCGGCGACGGTGGCGGGGCTGCTGCTGGCCGTCTACGGCAGCACGGCGGCCGCCGTCGGCGCCCACACCGGGCGCCGGAAGCTGCTGGAGTCGTCCGAGTGGGCCGCCACGGGGGTCTTGGGGTTCGTCACCGCCTGCATGCTGCTGCTGGTCTACGCCTTTCTGACCTTCGACTTCTCGGTCCACTACGTCGCCGTCAACACCAACCGCGGGACGCCGTTTTACTACCGGATCACCGCGCTCTGGGGCGCCCTCGAGGGCTCCATCATCCTCTGGACCTGGATGCTCGCGCTCTACACCCTCATCGTCGTGCGGAAGTACCGGCGGCGCCAGCCCGACTTCTACCCCTGGGTCCTCTCGGTGATGCTCGGGATCGCGGCCTTCTTCCTGCTCGTGATGACGATCCCGGCGCCGCCCTTCGAGCGGCTGTCGCCCATCCCGCCCGACGGGCGGGGACTCAACCCGCTGCTCGAGGACTCGGGCATGATCACCCACCCCGTGGCGCTCTACCTGGGCTTCACGGGCTTCACGGTGCCGTTCGCGTTCGCGATGGCGGCGCTCATCATCGGGCGCACCGGGGACGAGTGGATCTCTATCACGCGCCGCTGGACGATCGTCGCGTGGTACTTCCTCTCGCTGGGGCTGCTGATCGGCGGCTGGTGGAGCTACCACGTGCTGGGCTGGGGCGGCTACTGGGGGTGGGATCCGGTCGAGAACGCGGCCTTCATGCCCTGGCTCACCGGCACCGCGCTCCTGCACTCGGTGATGGTCCAGGAGCGGCGGCGGATGCTCAAGCTGTGGAACATCACCCTGATCATCGCGACCTTCGGGCTCACCATCTTCGGCACCTTCCTCACCCGCTCGGGAATCATCGGCTCGGTGCACGCCTTCACCCAGGGCTCCATCGGCCAGTTCTTCCTCGGCTTCCTGGCCCTCGTCCTGCTGGGCGCCTTCTCGCTGCTGGCGTGGCGCCTGGACCGGCTCAAGGCCCAGGGCGAGCTGGATTCGATCCTTTCGCGCGAGTCGGCCTTCCTCCTCAACAATCTCTTCCTCGTGGCGGCGGCCTTCACGGTGTTCTTCGGCACGATCTTCCCGCTGCTGTCCGAAGCCGTCCGGGGCGTCAAGGTCAGCGTGGGCGCGCCGTTCTTCAACCTGGTGAACATTCCGATCTTCCTGGCGCTGCTGTTCCTGATGGGCGTCGGGCCGCTCATCGCGTGGCGCCGGGCCTCGGCGGACAACCTCAGGCGCAACTTCGTCAAGCCGGTGGCCGCGGGCGTCGTCGCCGCGGCCGTGCTGCGCCTGCTGGGCGTGGGCAACGCGCTGGTGCTCCTCTGCATGGGCCTCGTCGTGTTCGTGACGGGCACCATCGTGCTGGACTTCTTCCGCGCGGCGCGGGCGCGGCGGCGGAGCGGCGACGGATGGCGGGCGTCGACAATGGGCCTGCTCCTGCACCAGAACCGCCGCTACGGCGGCTTCGTGGTGCACCTGGGGATCCTGGTGGTCGCGCTCGGCGTGGCGGGCTCCCAGGCCTGGTCCGTGCAGACCGAAACCACGCTCGACAAGGGTCAGAGCGTCGAGTTCGGGGGCTACACCGTGCGCTTCGACGGGCTCGAGGCATCCGAGGAGTCCAACCACGGCAAGGTCACCGGGACCTTCACGGTCTCCAACGGCGGCCGGCCGCTGACCGTCCTCTACCCGGCCAAGAAATTCTACCCGCAAGAGCAGACGCCGATCGCCGCGGTGGATTACCGGCTCGGGTTCATCCAGGATCTCTATCTGGTGCTGGGTGACTTCAGCCAGGACGGCTCTCACGCAACCATCAAGGTCCAGGTGAATCGGATGGTCTCGTGGCTGTGGATCGGCGGGCTGATCCTCACCCTGGGCGCCGCCCTGGCGATCCTGCCGGACGGAAAAAGGCCGGCATGAGCCCGGGGCGGGCCCTGACCCGCTGGCTGATCCCGCTGGCGGTGGTGCCGCTGCTCGTGCTCCTGGGCTACGGCTTCCGCACGGACCCGAAGGTGATCCCCTC
>JBGPZD010000140.1:0-4216 GCA_041493605.1 Methylomirabilia bacterium | reverse complement strand
TGGTGGCCCCAACGGGATTCGAACCCGTGTTTCAGCCTTGAGAGGGCCGTGTCCTAGGCCTCTAGACGATGGGGCCGCGACGGCGGGAGCGCGAATAATGGCTGGGAGAGGAGGACTCGAACCTCCACTACGGGGTCCAGAGCCCCGCGTCCTACCATTAGACGATCTCCCAACGCTCGGGTGATTGTACGGGGCCGGGATTGCCCCTGTCAAGGCGCGGGGTTAGAGGACAGCACCCTTGAGGGAGCGGCTGGGCTTGAAGCGCGGGACGCGGGCGGCCGGAATCCGGATCACCTTGCCCGTGCGGGGGTTACGGCCATTGCGCGCCGCCCGGCGGCTGACCATGAAGGTGCCGAAGCCGCCGATCGTCACCCGCCGGCCCTTCTTGAGCGAGTCGAAGACGCCGTCCAGGAAGGCGTTGAGCGCCCGCTCGGCGGAGACCTTGGATTCCCCCGAGGCCTTGGCCATCGCCGCGGCCAGTTCGGCTTTCGTCATCGCCCCTCTGTCCTACGCGAGCGCGCGGCCCGAAGTCAAGCGGTCAGCCGCGCGACGGCCTGCAGCAGCGCTTGCGCGGTGATCTCGCCGAAGCACCGCGAGAGCCAGGGCAGTGAGCTTGACTCGGATGGTCCAGCGCCCGCAACACCG
Organism: Methylomirabilia bacterium; assembly: GCA_041493605.1. Classification (GTDB taxonomy): domain Bacteria; phylum Methylomirabilota; class Methylomirabilia; order Rokubacteriales; family CSP1-6; genus DASSSH01. Next base: position 3,571 of record JBGPZD010000140.1, on the reverse strand, counting down.
CGGCGTCGAGCCGCGGAAAGTCAGTATAGCGTATAATGCGCCCATGTTTCGCGGGTCCCCGATCGACTTCTCCACCGTCGTCCTGATCGTGCTGGCCCTGCTCTTCACCGGCGTCGCCTATCTCAAGGACCCGAGCCTGCCGTGGGTCGGAGCCCGCACGGGTCTATCCCTGATCTGGTTCATCCTGCCGCGGCTGATCCCGGCCCTGATCCTCGCCGGCATGCTCCAGGTAGTGATCCCGCAGGAAACCGTGGCCCGATACTTCGGGCGGCAGTCGGGGATGACGGCCATCCTCATCGCCAGCCTGGCGGGCGTGCTCACGCCCGGCGGGCCGATGGTCAGCGTGCCGCTGCTCGTCGTGCTGGCGAATTCCGGGATGGCCTTCGGGCCGCTGGTGGCCTACATGACCTCGTGGTCCCTCTTCGGCATGCAGCGGATCATCGCCTGGGAAGCGCCGCTCATGGGCTGGCGCTTCGTGATGATCCGCGTGATCCCGAGCCTGGCCTTCCCGGTCATCGCGGGGTGGCTCGTGAAGATGTACTACCACGAGTAGCGGGGCGCCAGCGTGGCTCTCGCCGACCTGCGCGAGTTCATCGCCGATCTGGAGAAGGCGGGCCGGTTGCGGCGCATCAGCGCCTCCGTCTCGCGCGATCTGGAGATCGCCGAGATCACCGACCGCGTCTCCAAGGGGCCGGCCGAGCGCAACCACGCCCTGCTCTTCGAGAACGTCCAGGGCTCGAGCGTCCCCGTTCTGATCAACGCCTTCGGCTCGGCGGAGCGGATGGCCGCCGCCCTCGGCGTCGAGCACCTCGACGCGCTGTCGGCCCGGGTCGCCAGGCTGCTCGACCTGATCAAGATGCCCGAGTCCTTCATCGACAAGCTCAAGAAGCTCCCCGATGCCTTCGACGTGGTCAAGGCCGGGCCCAAGCGGGTGCGCTCGGGGCCGTGCCAGGAAGTGGTCGAGACCGACCGCCCGACCCTGGCCGGGCTGCCCATTATCACGTGCTGGCCGGGCGACGCCGGCCGCTACATCACCCTGCCCATGGTCTTCACCCGCGATCCCGTCACGGGCGCGCGCAATGTCGGCATGTACCGGCTCCAGGTCTTCGACGACCAGACGCTCGGCATGCACTGGCAGATCCACAAGGGCTCGGCCGAGCATCACCGGCTCGCCGAAGAGGCGCGCACACCCATGGAGGTCGCGATCGCCCTGGGTGGCGACCCGTGCTCGATCTATTCGGCCTCGGCGCCGCTGCCTCCGGGGATCGATGAAATGGTGTTCTCCGGGTGGCTGCGCGGCTCGGGCGTCCCGATGGTCCAGTGCAAGACGATCGACCTCGAGGTGCCGGCCGACGCCGAGATCGTGCTCGAAGGCTGGGTGGACCCGGCCGAGCGGCGGCTCGAAGGCCCCTTCGGCGACCACACCGGCTACTACTCGCTGGCCCGCGAGTACCCGGTCTTCCATCTGAAGGCCGTCACGCGGCGGAAGAGCCCGATCTACCCTACGACGATCGTGGGGCGGCCGCCCCAGGAAGATTACTGGCTGGGCAAGGCCACCGAGCGCGTCTTCCTGCCGATCATCCGCCTCTTGCTGCCCGAGGTGGCAGACCTGAACATGCCCGCCGAAGGCATCTTCCACAATCTCGTAGTCGTCTCGATCAAGAAGCGCTATCCGGGCCAGGCGCGCAAGGTGATGTACGCGCTCTGGGGACTCGGGCTCATGATGCTGGCCAAGACCATCGTCGTGGTCTCCGATCACGTGGACGTCCACAATCTCTCCGAGGTCGCCTGGCGGGCCACCGGCAACATCGACCCCAAGCGCGACCTGGTGATCCTCGACGGCCCCATGGACGATCTCGACCACGCCGCCCTCCGCCACCGCTTCGGCGGCAAGCTGGGCGTGGACGCCACGGAGAAGACCGAGGCGGACGGCATCGCCCAACCCTGGCCCGAGGAGATCGCGATGAACGAGGAGATGCGCGCCCTCGTCAGCCGCCGCTGGTCCGAGTACGGCCTCTAGCCGTTGAGCGCGGTCAGGCACTTCCTCGACGCCATAAAGTTCGAGCACACGGTCTTCGCCCTGCCCTTCGCCTATGTGGCGATGGTCCTGGCGGCGGGCGGCTGGCCGGCCTGGGGCGTCGTGATCTGGGTCACTTTGGCCATGGTCGGCGCGCGCACCTTGGCCATGAGCGTCAACCGCCTTGCCGACCGGAGCCTCGACGCCCGGAACCCGCGCACCGCCGGGCGCCACCTGCCCACGGGGCTGCTCACGCCCGGGAAGGTCACGGCGGCCGCGGCCGCCGCGGCGGCGCTTCTTCTCCTCTCCGCCTGGATGCTCAACCCGCTCTGCCTCTGGCTCTCGCCGCTGGCCGTGCTCTTTCTGGTTGGCTATTCCTACACCAAGCGCTTCACCTGGCTCACCCATTGGATCCTCGGCTTCACGGACGGCATCGCGGCCGCGGGCGGCTGGATCGCCGTGCGCGCAACCTTCGACCCGCCCGTCTTCATCCTCTGGTTCGCCCTCACGGTCTGGATCGCCGGCTTCGACTTGATCTACGCCTGCCAGGACGTGGACTTCGACCGGCGCGCGGGGCTCCACTCCGTGCCCGCCCGCTTCGGCGTCGCCGCCGCGCTCAGAACGGCGCAGATCTGCCACGCGCTCACGGTGGTCGCCTTCGCGGCGCTGGGCTGGGCCCTGGGGCTCGGCTGGCTCTACTGGGCGGGGGTGCTGGTGGTGTCGGGGTTGTTCATCTACGAGCACTCGCTGGTGTCGCCCAAGGACCTCTCGCGGCTCGACGTCGCGTTCTTCAACGTCAACGGCTATATCGCCGTGATCCTGTTCTTCGCCGTGGTCGGAGGGCGCTGGCGATGAGCGGCCCGGACAAGGCCCGCTTCGTGAGCGAAATGTTCTCGCGGATCGCCGGTCGCTACGACCTGATGAACGGGCTCATGACCTTCGGCATGCACCACGGCTGGCGGCGCGTGGCGGCGCGGCAGACCATCGCCGCGCCCGACGGCCCGGCGCTCGACCTGGCCACGGGCACCGCCGAGCTCGCGCTAGACCTCCGGCACATCAACCCTCACCGGATGATCGTGGGCGCCGATTTCTCCCTCGGCATGCTGCGCGTGGCGCGCGCCAAGCTCGCCCACGCCGACCCGGAGGGGCGCGTGCGGCTCATCGCGGCCGACGCCCTCGCCCTGCCCTTCGAGAGCCGCGCCTTCGCCTGCGTGACCTCGGCCTTCCTGCTGCGCAACCTGGCCGACCTCGAGCAGGGGCTGAGGGAGATGAAGCGCGTCACCCGGGCGGGCGGCCGCGTGGTCGCCCTCGAGATCACCCAGCCCACCCTGCCGGGCTTCACCCCGCTCTTCCGCTTCTACTTCCACCACCTCGTGCCGCGCATCGGCCGGTTGGTCTCGGGCGACGCCGAAGCGTATTCCTACCTGCCCCAGTCGGTGGACCGCTTCCTGGCTCCGGCCGAGCTCAAGGGCCTCATGGAGAAGATCGGGCTGCGCGGCGTGACCTGGCGCCGGCTCGGCATGGGCACGGTGACGGTCCACACCGGCGTCGCCT
>JBGPZD010000123.1:0-5549 GCA_041493605.1 Methylomirabilia bacterium | reverse complement strand
GTCCCACACCTCGCTCTGGCTCGTCCGCCAGGTGGGGAAGTGCCGCGTCATGCCCGCCCTCACGTCGGCGAGCAGCCGGCCGCCCAGGAAGCGGTCGGCGCCATGGCCCTCGGTGTGGCAGTCGGCGCACGAATGGCCGCGCTGGCCCACGCGCTTGACGAAGGACGCCTTCCCCCGCTCGTAGGCCGCGCGGTTCTCGGGCCGCGCGAGATCCACGGCCACCGGCAGGCCGTTCGAGGCCATCTTGACGAGAATGGCGAGGCTCAAGTTCGACGCGCCCTCCGACGGCAGCGGCATCCCCGTCATGGCCGGGCCGTGCACGGTGAGCAAGTCCTCGATGCTCATCACCCGACCGTAGGCCGGCACGTACCGCGGGTAGCGGGTGGCCACGCCCTTCATCGCGACGGCCGGTCCGCCGGCGTGGCAGTCGGCGCACGATTTCCCCGACGCCCCCTGCTGCTTCCAGAGCTCCTCGGCCCCCTCGGCGCGGAGCAACCCCGGATTGTTGGTCGGATCCAGGTTGTCGCCGAAGCCCACCGGCTTGTGGCGCGTGTTGGGGTCGCGGTCCGGATTGCTCTCGGGCGGCGACGGACTCTTCTGGGTTTTCAGAAACGCGACGAGGTGGACGATCTCCTCGGCGGTGAAGTTGCCCGACGCCCCCCAGGGCGGCATCGTGCTCTCGGGGGAAAGCGCGCGCGGATCGTAGATGCGGTCGAAGGTGAATTGGTCCGGAAGGACGCGGTCGCCGTAGGTCGACAGGTCCGGCCCCACATTGCCGGCGGGCCAAACGTCCTCGCCCTGGATCAGGTGGCAGCCCGTGCAGGGCCCCTTGGCCCGGTTGAGAAAGAGTCCGCGCCCCGTCTTCGGATCACCCGCGACGGCGGGCATGGGCACCCGAACCACCGGCACCACGGGCCGCGGGTCGTCGTAGGCGTAGGTGCGGAAGCGGCCGAAGTCCTCGGTGGACCAGCCGCGGTAGCGGAGGGCCTGGCGCGTGCCGTCGCCCAGCACCTGTACGTCGCCGCGCGCCTCGGGGATGGCGCGGCTCACCCAGGGCGCGGAAGGTAGCCCGAGCGCGGGCCGGGACTCGCCCTGAACGCAGCCGCCGAACAGTCCGGCGCCGAGCAGAAGCCCGCCTCCGAGTCGAAGCACGCGACCGAGCCGGCCCATGCGGCGGCTCAGCCGAACTTGACGTCGGCGGTTCCCTCGTACTTGCCGCCGTGGGTGTCGAGGAAGGTGACCTTGAGCTGCCCGGGCTCGGTGGCGCGGAAGGCGAACGAGAGGAACGGGTTCTCGCTCACGGACTGCGTGAGGTCGAACAGGCCGATCTCCCGCCCCGCGTAGCTCACCACCACGCGGTTGACGAAGAGATAGTTCTTGTCCACGGGCTTGCCGGCCCTGCGCTCGACGATCTCCATGGGGTGCAGCACGAGCACCCGGGCGCGCACCACGTCGCCCGCCTTGATGCCCGACGGAATGCGGATCCTCACCTTGCCGATGTCGGTCATGGCTAGCCCCCGCAGCCCCCGATGGTGACCTTGACGTCGCGCTTGGCCATGAGCAGGGTGCCGTCGCTCAGCTCGGCGACGGCCCGCACGTCGGTGCTTTCGCCGAGGCGCAAATTGGTGGCGACGAAGGCCTGCCCCGAGGCCGGCGTGAGGTTGAACCGGGCGTTCATGGGCCGGCGGTTCTTGTCCGAGATGACGTAGATGGTCTTCACGTAGCTCTGCGGGGTCATCGGCGAGGCGACCTCGACCGAGATCGGCACGAGGGCCCCGTTCTCGGCGATGATCGGCAGCTCGAGCGTGATGGCCGAGGAACCGTCCTTGATGGGCCGCCCGCCGAAGAGACGCTTGAGGGTGGCGTCCACCGGCTCCTCGGGCACGAGGTTGCCGAGATTGCCCTGGGCCAGCGCGGGCGGCGGCGCCCCGAGCCAGGGCGCGAGCAGCCCGGCGGCCCCCAGAACACCGGCCGACTTGAGCAGGGCCCGCCGGCTCAGCGGGGTGGGATCAGTGCGATCGTTCATTATCTCCTCCTCCAAAGGGCGCTGCGTCCAGCATGCGCCCGTTTTCTGCCGCGTCAACTGCTCACGGCTGCAGACGATAGGCGGACGGGTCGGGCTTGAAGGCGCGCGGCAACCAGAGCGGCCGGCGCAGCCCGCCGGGCCCCGGCGCGGGGCGCGTCATCTCCAGCCACTCCCGGTACACCGCGAAGGACTTGTTGGTGTCCACCACCACGTCGCCGTAGCGATCCTCGGGCCCGGGGCGGACGACCCGCACCTTCTGGTGCCAGCAGTGCTGCCCGCTCACCGGATCGGGGTGCACCGGAAAGGTCAGGTTCTGGTGCACGCCGGCGTCCTCCCACCAGACGCGCCGCGAGTCGGGGTCGCCGCTCTCGAAGGGCCGGATGCCGTGCTCGTGTCTCAGCCGCCATTGCCCGGGCGCCGGCTGCTCCAGTTTCACGAGGGCCGTGGACCAGCGCTCGCCGCCGGAGTTCTCTTGGAGCCGCCAGCGCCCGAGGTGGTGGGAGCAGGCGACCACGCCCGGCCGGATGGATTCCGTCACCCAGATCGTGTCGACGAAGTGGCCGATCTCGGTCTCGACCTTGAGGAGATCGCCGGTCCCCACGGCGAGGCGGGCGGCATCCTCGGGATGGAGCCAGAGCGGATTGTTGTGGGAGATCTCGTACAGCCACTTGGCGTTGCCCGACCGCGAGTGGATCAAGGTCGGCAGCCTGAAGGTCGGCAGCAGCACCATCTCGCCCTTGGCGCGGTCGATCCGGGACCAGTGGACGTGGCTGCGGGCGTAGGTCGGCACCGCGTGCTCGGGCCACTTCCAGTCCTTGAGGGTCTTCGAGTAGAACTCGAGCTTGCGCGAGGGAGTCGGGAAGCCGCCGACGAACCGGCCGTCCACCTCGACACCCACGGCCTCGCCGCCCTTGCTGGCGACGCCCGTCTGCGGGTCCACCGTCGTGCCCTCCCGCTCGGCGGGAGACAGCGGGGTGTTGTGACTCCCGTAGACGTTGTCTTCGACGAGGAAGGCGCCGTACTTGCGCATGTACTCGAGCGGCGTGAGGCCCTGCTTCGCCGCCGCGTCCGGCAGTCCGGGCACGCTGTGCTCGAAGATCCAGCGGTAGAGCTCCTCGACGCGCAGCTTCTCCCCGGGCCGGTCGGGCGACTCGAAATACTTGCGGATGCCGAGCGCCCCGTCGGGGTCGATGCGCCACGAGAGCTCGATCCAGAACTCGTCTTCCTCCCACACCTGCCCCAGCCCGGCTGCCTCGTGGGCCTGCCAGGTCCAGTCGAAGGTCCGGCCCATCTTCTCGAGCGCCACCCGCAGCACCGGCTGGCGGAAGCCGATCCATCGGGCGGCATGCGTCTCCTGGCTCATCAGGTCGTGGCGCTCGGAGGCGTGGCCCATGGGCAGGACGTAGTCGGCGAAGGCGGCCGTCTCGCTCCAGATGGGCGTGAGGCAGGCGTGGCGCTCGACCTTGGCCTCGTCGGTGAGCATCTCGATCCACGACATGCCGTCGGGGTTTGTCCACACGGGGTTGTAGACCCGCGTGAAGTACATGGCGAGCTTGCCGCGGCCTTCCTTGAGGAAGTGAGGCAGGAGAAAGCTCATCTCGAAGAAGGCCAGCGGGTATTCCCGCGGCATCAACAGCTCGCTCCACACCTTTGCCGGCGGCGGCATCATGGGCGGCGCCGGGACGGCCTTATTCCACCCGCTCGGCGCCGTCCCGCCCGGCGTGGCCACGGCGCCCGCCAGCACCACGAGCAGCTCGAGCGCGCGGGCCACCTCCCAGCCGAAGAGGTTGCCGGCCGCCGCATTTCGCCACACGTGGGTCGAGAGCGCGCCGCCGCATCGGCCGATCTCCCGCGCCACCTCCTCGATCCGCGCCGCCGGGACTCCGCTCTCCTTCTCGGCGAACCCCGGCGTGTACTCGGCGTAGAGCTCCCTGAGCGCGGCCTCGAAGGCGGCGAAGGTCTGCGCCCCCTGGGGCCGCTCCTCGCGCAGGTACTCCTCCCAGTTCACCCAGCGCTTCACGAACGCCTTGTCCCATGTGCCATCACGGAGCAAGACGTGGGCCATGGCGAGCAGCATGGCGGCCTCGCTGCCCGGCCAGGGCGAGAGCCACCAATCGGCCATGGAGGCGGTGTTGGAGAGGCGCGTGTCGACGACGCAGACCTTGGCCCCGGCCATCTTGCCCTCGATGATCCGCTGGGCGTGGGGGTTGAAGTAATGCCCGGCCTCGAGGTGGGAGGAGAGCATCAGGATCAGGCGCGCCTTCGAGTGGTCGGGCGACGGCCGGTCGAGCCCGTGCCAGAAGGCGTAGCCCGCGCGCGCCGAAGCCGAGCAGACATTTGTATGGCTGTTGTGGCCGTCGATGCCCCAGGCGTGGAACACGCGCTGGAGATAGACCAGCTCGTGCCCGGCCCGGCCCAGGTGGTACATGATCTCCTTCTGCCGCCCCTCGACCAGCGCCTTGCGGATGCGCTCGGCGATATCGTCCAGCGCCTCGTCCCAAGTCACCCGCTCCCATTGGCCCTCGCCGCGCTTCCCCGCCCGTCTGAGCGGATAGAGAATGCGCTCGGGATCGGTGACCTGGTTCAGCGTGGCGGGACCCTTGGCGCAGTTGCGGCCGCGGCTGCCCGGATGCTCGGGGTTGCCCTCGAATTTTTGGATGCGCAGCGTCTGCCGGTCCACGTAGGCCAGCAGCCCGCAGGCGGCCTCGCAGTTGAAGCAGATGGTGGGGATGAGCGAGTAGTGCCGCGTGACCTTCGTTGGCCAGGCCTTGGAGTCGTACTCCTCCCAGTCGTCCCAGCGGGCGGCGGGCGGAAAGCGGGCGAGCCCTTGCGCGGGCGGCTCGAGATCGCGCGCGACGGGATGAAGCGGCTCGGCGAGGCGGTCGGTCATGGCGTCATCCCGTCAGCTGAGAGGAATGGCTTGGCCGGCGCGGACCCACAGCTCCTCCCAGAGCCAGAGCCCGCCCAGGGCGAGGAGCGCGGCGGTCACGGAGGCGGCCGGCAGCGCGGGATTCAGGAGCAGGATGCCCGGCAGCACGATGCCGCCCAGCGCCACGCCGGCCCAGAGCGGCAGCCGCAGCCGTCCGTGGGTCAGCAGCCGCGCGGCGCGCGCCCCGTCCTGGGTCGGATGGACGCTGAAGAGCTCGGCCGCCAGCACGACGGCGCTCGCGCCCAGGCCGAGCCACAGCGCCAGGCCAAGACCTTCGGTGACGCGCGCCGGGCTGTCCACGACCCGGGCGGCGAGCAGCAGGGTGGCGGTGCCGGCGACCAGCGCCGCGACCAGGAGATGCGGCAGCAGGAGAGGGCTCTGCCAGAAGTCACGCGCCTCGGCCTGGCCGAAGAGGAAGGCGCTGTAGCCCGCGGCCGCCGCGGCCAGCGGCACCATGGGCCAGGCCAGCATCCGAAGCGCCGTGGCGTGGCCGGTCCAGCCCGCGAGGAGCCAGAGGCCGCCGGCCGCGCCGAAGGCCATCAGGATCCACCCGCCCCAGACCAGCCAGGAGCGCCAGTTGGGCTTGAACAAGAG
>JBGPZD010000061.1:0-13561 GCA_041493605.1 Methylomirabilia bacterium | reverse complement strand
GGCGCCCTCCTTGGCCAGCGCGCGCAGGGCGTCCGTGATATCGGGCTCGAGCCACGGCTCGCGCGGCGGCCCGCTCCGGCTCTGGTAGGCGAGCGACCAGCGCCGATGACCCAACCGTCCCGCGATGGCGGCTGCGGCCTTCTCAAGCTGCTGGGCGTAGGGCGAGCCCTCGGCCATCGCCACCGGCACGCTGTGGGCCGTGAAGACCAGCCGCGCCGCCGCGCGCCGCTCGGCCGGGACCTCTTCGAGGGCGGCCCGAACCCGATCCACCATGGCGTCGAGAAAGAGCGGGTGATTCACCCACGGCCCGGCGAAGGCGACCTCGGGGCAGCCCGGCCCGACCTTGTCGCGCGCGGCGGCCACGTCGGCCGCGTAGCGCTCCCACGAGGCCTCGGTCTGAAACGAGGAGAGGATGATGCCGAGCGCGCGGAGGTGGCCGGCGCGCTTCATCTCGGCGAGCGTCTCGTGGAGGAAGGGCCGCCAATTTCGCATGCCGACGTAGACGCGCGCGAAGCGCCCCTCGTGCCGCAGCGCGCGGCGCAGCCCCTCGGCCTGCAGCCGCGTCAGCTCCGTGAGCGGCGAGCGCCCGCCGATGGCCTCGTAGTGCCGCGCGACTTCCTCCAGCCGCTCGGCCGCGATGCCCCGCCCCTCGGCGACGATGCGGAGAAAGGGACGGATGTCCTCCGGCTTCTCCGGTCCCCCGAACGCGATGAGCAGCACCGAGTCGACCGCGGTCATCGCGCCGACAGCTCGTGGACCATGTCCACCATCGCCTTGACGTGCTCGACGGGCGTCTCTTTGTGGACGCCGTGGCCGAGGTTGAAGATATGCCCCGGCCGCCCTCCCGCGCCGTGGAGGATTTCCTGGACGGCCTTGCGGATCTCGGGCAGCCCCGCCAGGAGCACGGCCGGGTCCAGGTTGCCCTGCACCGCGACGTCCCGGCCCAGGCGCTCCCAGGTGGGTCCCAACTCCACCCGCCAGTCGAGGCCGATCACGTCGCCCCCCGCCTCCTTCATTAGATGGAGCAGGGTCGCGGTGCCGACGCCGAAGTGGATCACCGGGACGCCGCGGCCGAGGCGCTCAATGGCGCGCTTGGTGTGGGGCAGCACGAAGTCGCGGTAATCCGCCGGGGAGAGCGTGCCGACCCAGGAGTCGAAGAGCTGGACAGCCTGGGCGCCCGCGGCGATCTGGCCGTTGAGATAGTCGGCCGTGAGGTCGGCCAGCGCCGTCATCAGATGGTCCCACGCCGCGCGCTCCTCGCGCATGAAGCGCTTGGTGTGGAGAAACTCGCGCGAGGGGCCGCCCTCGATCAGGTACGAGGCCAAGGTGAACGGCGCGCCGGCGAAGCCGATGAGCGGGACGCGCCCGCCGAGCGCCCGGCGCGCGAGGCGCACCGTCTCGAACACGAACGGCACCGCGGCCTCGACCGATACGGGCGTGAGCCGCTTGACGTCATCGGCGGTGCGCAGCGGGCGCGGGATGCGGGGCCCCTCGCTCTTCGTGAACTCGAGGCCCACGCCCAAGGGCTCGAGCACGAGCAGGATGTCGGCGAAGAGGATGGCCGCGTCCACGCCGAGCCGGTCCACCGGCTGCAGGGTCACCTCCGCGGCGGCCTCGGGATTCTTGCACAGCTCGAGAAACCCGTGCTTGGCGCGCATCGCGCGATACTCGGGCATGTAGCGGCCCGCCTGGCGCATGAGCCAGACCGGCGTGAACGCCGTCGCTTCGCGTCGGCACGCCCGGAGAAACGTCGTGTCACCCGTCGTCATCGCGCTCTGAGCCTACAGGCCGCCTCTGGCGCAGTCAAGAAAGCGGGGTTATGATCGCGCGTCTAGGAGGACACGCGCCCATGGCCTTTCTGTCCGGCAAGCAGGCCTTCCTCGAGATCCTGAAATCGGAAGGCGTCGAGCACATCTTCGGCAACCCCGGCACGACGGAGCTGCCGCTCATGGACGGCCTGGCGCGCGAGCCCGCATTCCGCTACATCCTCGCTCTGCAGGAGGCCGTGGCGATCGCCATGGCCGACGGCTACGCGCAGGCCGGCGGCCGGCTCGCCGTCGTGAACGTCCACACTTCGCCCGGGCTCGGCAATTCCATGGGCATGCTCTACGACGCCATGAAGGCGGGTTCGCCGCTCATCCTCACGGCCGGCCAGCACGACCAGGCCATGAACCTCACCGAGCCCATCCTCTGGTCCGATCTGCCGCCGGTGGCGCGGCCCTGGGTCAAGTGGTCCTACGAGATCACCCGCCTCGAGAATCTCCCGCGCGCGGTGCGCCGCGCCGCCAAGACCGCGCTCGCCCATCCCTCGGGGCCGGTCTTCCTCGCGCTGCCGGTGGACGTGCTCAACGCCGAGCGCGAGCTCGACCTGCTCGAGCCCACGCGCATCGCCCCGCGCGTGCGCGGCGACCAGGCGGCGGTCGAGGCCGCCGCGGACCTGCTCGTCAAGGCGAAGCGGCCCATCCTGATCGCGGGGGACGCCATCGCCCGGGGCGCCGCCCATGCCGAGATGGCCGAAGTGGCGGAGCTGCTGGCCGCGCCCGTCTACACCGAGTGCGTGCCCTCGTCCTGCTCCTTCCCGTTCACCCATCCGCTCTACCAGGGCCCGTTCCCGCGCCTCGGCCCGCCCATCCGCCAGCTCCTCATGCCGCACGACCTGCTCTTCTCGGTGAGCGGTGACCTCTTCACTCTGTCGCTGCCCTCGGACGTCGAGCCCATGCCCGAGGGGCTGACGGTGATCCACATGGATGTGGACCCGTGGGAGATCGGCAAGAACTACCCGGCCAAGGTCGCCATCCTGGGCGACCCCAAGGCGACGCTCCCGTATCTGGCCGAGGCGCTGCGCAAGCGCCTGAGCCCGGCCGCGAGGAAGGATGCCCAGGCGAGGATCGCCGAGCTGGGCGCGGCCCAGGAGGCGCGCCGGAAGAAGCTCCGCGAGCGCGCGGCGGCCGAAGCGGAGCGCTCGCCCATGGGCCCGCTCGCGCTTGTCGCGGCGACCGTGGACGCCCTGCCCGAGGACGCCGTCGTGGTGGACGAATCCATCTCCTCGAGCCTCGGAGTGCGCGAGCTGCTCCGCTCCAAAGACCCGGGCGCATTCTTCGCGCTCCGCGGCGGCGGGATCGGCTGGGGGCTGCCCGCGGCCCTCGGCGTCAAGCTCGCCCAGCCAGACCGCCCGGTGGTCGCGCTCATCGGTGACGGCAGCGCCATGTACACGATCCAGTCGCTCTGGACGGCCGCGCACGACTCGATCGCGGTGGTCTACGTGATCTTCAACAACGCCTCCTACCGGATCCTCAAGCAGCGCACGCTCGCGCTCAAGGGCTTCTCGGCCGCGGACAACACCTACGTGGGCATGGACCTGATCAAGCCCGCCCTCGACTTCGTGGGCCTGGCGCGCGCCCAGGGCGTGCCGGGCGAGCAGGTGGAGAAGGCCGCGGACGTCGGGCCCGCGATCAAGCGGGGCCTGGCCTCGGGCGGGCCCTACCTGGTGGACGTCCACATCGACGGCTCCTTCGGCGGCTGAGTCCGTGAAGAAGCGCACGTCCGATCCCTGGATTCCGGCGGACCGCTACGGCCGCATGCTGCCCGTCTTCATGGCCAACCTGATCGTGCAGGACGTCGAGCGCGCCACGGCGTTCTACAAGGGCGTGCTCGGGGGCCGCATCCACTACGCGGACGCGGACTTCGCCGCGATCAACCTCAACGGCGCCGAGCTCATGCTCCACGCCGACCACACCTACGACAAGCACCCGTGGCACCCGCGGTTGACCGGCGGCGAGCGCCGCGGGCTCGGCGCCGAGCTGAGGCTCTTCGGCGTGGATCCCGACGTCGTCGAGTCCCGCGCCCGCAAGGCGGGCGCCCCCGTGCACCAGCCGGCCACGAGCAAGGGCCACGGCTGGCGCGAGGTGATGGTGGAGGACCCGGACGGCTACGTCTGGGCCGTCGGCGTGCCGACCGCGCCCCAGCCATGAGCGACCGGCTCAAGGGCAAGACGGCCATCGTCACCGGCGCGGGCTCGCGCGGGCCGGGGCTCGGCAACGGCAAGGCCGCCGCCGTGCTCTTCGCGCGCGAGGGCGCCCGGGTGCTCTGCGTGGACTCCGACGTCTCGCGCGCCGAGGAGACCGTGGGCATCATCGCCGGCGAGGGCGGCACGGCCTCAGCCTTCAGCGCCGACGTCACTCGCGCCGAGGACTGCCGGCGCATGGTCGCGGCGGCGATCGAGCGCTACGCCGCCCTCGACATCCTCCACAACAATGTCGGCATCGAATCGCGGAAGGATCTCCTCGAGACCACCGAAGCCGAATGGGACCGGGTCATGGCGGTGGACCTCAAGTCCATGCTGCTGGCGACCCAGGCGGCGGTCGTGCCCATGATCGAGCGCGGCCAGGGCGCCGTGATCTGCGTCTCCTCGGTGGCGGCGCTGCGCGGCCACGGCCGCACGGCGTACGCCGCCGCCAAGGCCGGCGTCATCGGCTTCGTCCAGAGCGTCGCCGTCCAGCTCGGCCCGAAGGGCGTCCGCATCAACGCGATCGCGCCCGGCATGGTCTGGACGCCCATGGTCGAGAGCTTGGGCCAGGACATGCGGGAGAAACGGCGGCTCGCCTCTCCGCTCGGCACCGAGGGCACGGGCTGGGACGTCGGCTGGGCGGCGGTTTACCTGGCCAGCGACGAGGCGCGGTGGGTGACGGGGCAGACGCTTGTCGTAGACGGCGGCATCACCCTCACAACCCGATAGACTTGGCCCACGGTCAACATAAGGGAGTCGCACGATGGCCATCACGTTCGGCATTCATGTGGGGCATATGGGCGGGCCGCTGGACGAGCTGCGGCGGCTGTGGCGCTTCGCGGACCAGTGGGGCTTCGACTGGTTCTCGGCCTCCGATCACTTCCAGGAGTCACCGCCCCGGGGCGGCAACCTCCCCTGCTTCGAGTCCGTGGGCATCATGAGCGCGGCCGCGATGGACACCAAGCGCGTGAGGATCGGCTGCCTCGTCTTCTGCGTCAACTACCGCAATCCGGGGCTGCTCGCCAAGGCGCTCTGCACCATCGACCATCTGTCCGGCGGGCGCGCCGAGTGCGGGATCGGCGCCGGCTGGCACGAGGACGAGTACAAGGGCTTCGGCATCCCGTTCGCGCCCATCGGCGTGCGCCAGGACCAGCTCGAGGAGGCCGTCCAGATCTTGAGGATGCTCTTCGACCAGCCGGTCTCCAACTTCAAGGGCGCTCACTTCCAGCTCAACGACGCGCGCTGCTACCCCAAGCCGATCCAGAAGCATCTCCGCGTCTGGGTGGGCGGCGGCGGCGAGAAGCGCACGCTGCGCACCGCGGCCCGCTACGCCGACGGCTGGAACGTACCCTATATCGACCCGGTGGCGTGGAAGGCGAAGAACGCCATCCTCGACGACTGGTGCGCCAAGGAGAAGCGCGACCCCAAGGCCATCCTCCGCACGGTCAACGTGGGCTTCTACATCGGCGCCGACGCTAAGGGCGCCGCGCGCGGCGAGGAGATCTACCGCTCCCACTGGAAGCCCGACGAGCCGCGCAAGGGCTTCCTGCGCGGCACGCCCGCGCAGGCCGCCGAGATGATCGCGGCCTACCGCGACGCCGGCGTGCAACGGATGAACATCGGCCTGCGCCAGGGCCCGTACGACTGGGAGGCGCTCGAAGCCTACGCGTCGGAAGTGCTGCCGAAGTTCGGCGTCAAGCGGCCCGGTTGAGCCCTCGCCCCTTGCGCGCCCGGCCCCGCCGGCATACCGTTATCCGCGCCATGTCCCACGCCGGAAGGAGAGCGCCATGACCGAAGGCACCCAGTTGATCCGCGGCCTCGAGGGCGTCGTCGCCGCCGAGACCAAGCTCTGCGACCTGGACGGCAAGAACGGGCGGCTGGCCTACTGCGGCTACGACATCGACGAGCTGGCGCGCCAGGCCACCTTCGAGGAAGTCGCCTACCTCCTCTGGCATGGCGAGCTGCCCGGGCGGGCCCAGCTCGACCAGTTCACCGCCGAGCTGGTGGCAGCGCGGCCCATCCCGGGCGAGCTGGCCAAGGCCTTCGCGCTCATGCCGAAGCAGACCGACCCGATGCGCGCGCTCCAGGCCGCGGTGGCCGTCCTCGGCATGCACGACCCCGACACCACCGACAACTCCCACGCGGCCAATCTGCGCAAGGCCGCGCGGCTCACCAGCCAGATCGCCACGGCCATCTGCTGCCATCACCGCGTGCGATCGGGCAAGCCGCCGGTGGAGCCTTCGAAGGATCTCTCGCACGCGGCCAACTTTCTCTACATGCTCACGGACAAGAAGCCGACCGACGTGACGACCCGCGCCTTCGACGCCAGCCTCGTCCTCTACGCCGAGCACGAGCTGAACGCCTCCACGTTCACCACGCGCGTGATCGCCGCCACGCTCTCCGACATTCACTCGGCTGTCGCAGGGGGTGTGGGAGCCCTCAAGGGAACTTTGCATGGCGGCGCCGGCGAGGCCGTGATGCGGACCCTGCTCGAGGTGGGCGCCCTGGAGAGAGTGGACTCGTTCGTGGACAAGGCGCTCACGGAGAAGCGCCGGCTCATGGGCTTCGGCCACCGCGTCTACACCGCCGGCGACCCGCGCGCCGCCATCCTCAAGGGCATGGCCGAGGCCGCCTGCCGCCAGTCCGGCCAGGGGCTCTGGTACGACCTGGCCGTGAAGCTCCACGCCAAGGTCAACGCGGCCAAGAATCTCATCCCGAACGTGGACTTCTACTCGGCGCCGCTCTTTTACTCGATCGGCATCCCGGTGGACCTGTTCACGCCGGTGATCGCGGCCTCGCGCATCGCGGGCTGGTCCGCCAACCTCATCGAGCAATATGACGACAACCGCCTGATCCGCCCGCGCGCCGACTACAAGGGCTACTCGCGCCGCGCCTTCGTCCCGGTCAACAAACGCTAACCGTGGGTCTCTCTCTCGCGCGGAAGCTGATCGACAGCCACCTGGTCTCGGGCAAGCCCGTGGCCGGCGAGGAGATCGGCCTGCGGGTGGACCAGTGCCTGCTGACCGACACGAACGGGACGATGGCCTTCCTCCAGTTCGAGGCCATGGGCTTCCCGCGCGTCAAGCCCTCGCGGGTGGTCACCTACATCGACCACAACGTCTACGCCGTGGACTCGCGCAACTCCGACGACCACCGGTATCTGCAGACGGCCTCGCGGCGCTACGGCGCCTGGTTCTCCAAGCCCGGCAACGGCATCTGTCACCAAGTGCACTTCGAGTCGTTCAGCCGGCCCGGCGAGTTCCTGCTGGGCACCGACAGCCACAGCCCGCTCTGCGGCTCGACCGGCATGCTGGCCATCGGCGCGGGCGGCCTCGACGTGGCCGTCGCCATGGGCGGCGGGCCCTACTACCTGCCGATGCCGCGCATCACACGCGTGTGGCTGACCGGCGAGCTGCGTCCCTGGGTGAGCGCCAAGGACGTGATCATGGAGCTGCTGCGGCGCTACTCCGTGCGCGGCGGCAGCGGGAAGATCTTCGAGTACTCGGGCCCCGGCGCCGCGGCCTTGTCCCTGCCCCAGCGCGCCACCATCTGCAATATGGGCGCCGAGCTGACGCTGACGACCAGCGTGTTTGCGTCGGACGACGCGACGCGCGCCTATTTCCGCCTGCTCGGCCGCCAGAAGGACTGGCAGCCGCTCGCCGCCGACGACGACGCCGAGTACGACGAGCAGATCGAGCTGGATCTCTCGGCGCTCGAGCCGCTGGTCGCCCTGCCGGGCTCGCCGGACCGCGTCGTCCCCGTCTCCGAGGTGGAGGGCACACCGCTCGAGCAGGTGATGGTGGGCTCCTGCACCAACAGCTCCTGGGAGGACATGTGGGCCATCGCCCAGGTCGTCCGGGACCAGCGCGTGGCGGCCTCGGTGTCCTTCGTGATCTTCCCCGGCAGCCACCGCATCATCGAGATCATGGCCCGCGAGGGGCTGCTGGCCGATCTCCTGGCGGCCGGCGCCACGGTGTCCGAGTCCACCTGCGGCTCCTGCGCCGGCATCGGCCATGTGCCCGCCACGGGCGCCAAGAGCCTGCGCGCCTTCAACCGCAACTTCCCCGGCCGCAGCGGCGTCAAGGACGACCAGATTTATCTCTGCTCGCCCGTCACCGCCGCCGCATCCGCGCTGACGGGCGTCATCACCGACCCGCGGAAGGGCGGCGCCCCGCCCGAGCGCTTCTACCCGACTTCGCTGGTCGCCTCCGACGCCGGGCTCGTGCCGCCGGCGCCCCAAGGCGAGGCCGCCCGGGCCGAGGTGCTCAAGGGACCCAATATAAAGGATGTGCCCCGGGGCCGGCCGGTGGAGCCGAGCCTCACGGCGCCGGTGCTGATCAAGCTCGGCGACAAGGTTTCGACCGACGACATCTCGCCCTCGGGCACCCAGGCGCTGATGTTCCGCTCCAATGTGCCGGCCATCAGCGAATTCTGCTTCCGCAACGTGGACGCCGACTTCGTCGCCCGCGCCAAGGCCGCCGGCACGGGCGTGATCGTGGGCGGCGAGCTCTACGGCCAGGGCTCCTCGCGCGAGGCGGCCGTGCTCTCGCCGCTTCACCTGGGCGTGCGCGCCGTGCTGGTCAAGAGCTTTGCGCGCATCCACCGCGCGAACCTGATCAACTGGGGCATCGCGCCGCTGGAGTTCGACGTCCCGGCCGACTACGACGCCATCGAGCGCGACGACCGGCTGGCCTTCGACGGCCTGCGCGATGCTCTGCTGGCCGGACGGAAGCTGGCCGTGAAGAACGAACGCACGGGCCGGTCGTTCCAGGTGCGCTGCCTGCTCACTCCGCGCGAGCGGGACATCCTGCTGGCCGGCGGCCTGCTCGCCCAGACCGCTCAGATCCCCTCTCCCCCTCACCCTACCCTCTCCCCCTCCGGGGGAGAGGATAAAGGTGAGGGGGCCCGGGCAGGGTGAGGGGGATGGCCGCCGCGCCAGCCTTCCTCACCGCCGAGTGGCGCTGGCTCGCCATGCTCAACTACGAGGTGGACCCCGTCATCCTGAAGCCGCGCGTGCCCCGCGGCACCGAGCTCGACGGCTGGCAGGGGCGGACATTCGTGAGCATGGTGGGCTTCCGCTTCCTCGACACCCGCGTGCGCGGCTGGGCCATCCCCTTCCACCGCAACTTCGAGGAGGTGAACCTGCGCTTCTATGTCCGCCGCCTCGGTGACGATGGCTGGCGGCGGGGCGTCGTCTTCGTGCGGGAACTCGTCCCCCGCTGGGCTATCGCCACCCTCGCCCGCCTCGTCTACGGCGAGAACTACCTGGCGCTGCCGATGCGCCACCGTCTGGATTTGCCGCAGGGCGAGGCCAGCATTCGCGGCCTGGTCGAGTACGGCTGGCAACATAAGGGGCGCTGGAACGCCCTGAGCGCCCGGATCTCCGGCGCCGCCCGGCCGCCCATTCCCGGCTCGCAGGAGGAGTTCATCACCGAGCACTACTGGGGCTACGCCTCTCAGCGCGACGGCGGCACGGTCGAGTACCGCGTCGAGCATCCACCGTGGCCCGTCTGGCGCTCGAGCGACTGCGCTCTCGACTGCGACGTCGCCGCGCTCTACGGCCCTGAGTTCGCGCCGTCCCTGTCGGGCGCGCCCGCCTCGGCCTTCGTCGCCGTGGGCTCGCCGGTGTTCGTTCGCCGGGGCCTTCCCCTCGAGGCCGCCGCATGACCCAGCGCAAGATCCGGGCCGTCTACATGCGCGGCGGGACGAGCCGGTGCCTGGTCTTCCACGAAAAGGACCTGCCTGCGGCCGGGCCTGAGCGGGATCGCATCCTCCTCGCCGCGCTCGGCAGCCCCGACCCCTATGGCCGCCAGCTCAATGGGCTGGGCGGCGGCATCTCCTCGCTCTCCAAGGCCTGCATCATCGGCCCGCCGAGCCGTCCCGATGCCCAGGTGGACTACACCTTCGCCCAGGTCGAGGTGTCGAAACCCGTTGTGGATTACACGGGCAACTGCGGCAACTGCTCGTCCTCGGTGGGCCCGTTCGCCATCGACGAGAGCCTGGTCCCCGCCACCGAGGGCAAAACGGTGGTCCGCATCCACAACACCAATACCAAGAAGATCATCGTTGCCCACGTCCCGGTGTCGGGTGGCGAGGCCGCGGTCGAGGGCGACTTCGAGCTGCCCGGCGTGGCCGGGCGCGGCGCCCGCATCGCGCTCGACTTCCTCGATCCCGGCGGCGCGCGCACGGGCAAGCTCCTGCCGACGGGCCGGGCGCGGGACATGCTCGAGGGCGTGACCGCTTCCCTCGTGGACGCGACCAACCCGATGATCTTCGTCCGCGCCAAGGACCTGGGGCTCAGTGGCACCGAGTCCCCGGAAGCCATGGACCGGGACACGGCGCTCTCCGCGCGCCTCGAAGCCATCCGCGTCGCGGCGGCGAAGATGATGGGCATCCCCGGCAGCGCCGCCACTCCCAAGATCGCCGTCGTGGCCGCGCCGACCGAGTTCACCGCCCTCGACGGCACGCGCTATGGCGCCGACCGCGCCGATGTCGTCGCCCGCGTCATCTCCATGGGCAACTGCCACCGCGCCTTCGCCCTCACCGGGGCCATGTGCCTGGCCGTTGCCGCCCGGATCGACGGCACCGTGGTGCGCGAGTGCTCGACTGCGCGCGATGAAGCGGACGTCAGGCTCGCCCATCCCTCGGGCATCCTGCCGCTCGACGCCCGCGTCCCGCTCAAGGACGGCAAGCCCTGGGCCGAGCGGGTCACCGTCTACCGGACGGCGCGCCGCCTCATGGAAGGCTGGGTGAGAGTGCCGTGATGAACCGGCGAGCATTCCTCGGCGCTCTGGCCCTTGCCGCCTCCCTGCCCCGCGAGGCCCGGGCGCAGCCGGTGGGGAGGGTCTACAGGGTGGGGTTCCTCCAGACCTCGACCCGCGAGCAGCTGCTCCACCTCATGAACGCATTTGAGGAGGGCCTGCGCGATCGGGGCTACCGCGTGGGCCAGAACGTCGTCATCGAGTACCGCTTCGCCGACGCAAGGCTGGAGCGGCTCCCCGAGCTCGCCGCAGATCTCGTCCGGCTCAAGGTAGACGTCATTGTCACCGGGCTCAACCCGAACACGATCGCGGCCAAGCAGGCGACCACGACCATCCCGATCGTCATGGCCAACGCCGTAGACCCGGTCGGTGCGGGGCTCGTTGCGAGCCTGGCGCGACCCGGTGGGAACATCACGGGGCTGAGCCAGGACACCGGCGATGAGATCAACGGGAAACGACTCGAGCTCCTGAAGGATATCCTCCCGAAGCTCTCGCGTGTCGCCGTTCTCGGGAATCCCGACTTTGGGCCCAACCAGGCCCGCTGGAACGCGACCACGGACGCCGCCCGGAAGCTGGGGCTGGCGCTCCTATCGGTGGACGCTCGAGGGCTCGACGACCTCGAACGTGCCTTCGCCTACATGATAAAGGAGCGCGCGGGCGCGTTGGTCGTGCTGTCGGATGCCGTGCTGTTCAACTATAGAGGCGAGATCGGGAGCAGGGCCACCAGGATTCGGCTGCCGGGTATCTCCAGCGTGAAGGAGTATGCGGAGGCGGGTCTCCTCATGACCTATGGCGCGAGCCTCCCTGACCTGTGGCGGCGTGCCGCCACCTACGTGGACAAGATCCTCAAGGGTGCCAAGCCCGGCGAGCTGCCCATCGAGCAGCCGTCAAAGTTCGAGCTGGTCATCAACCTCAAAACCGCCAAGGCGTTGGGCCTCGCGCTCTCCCAGTCCTTCGTCGCCCGCGCGGATGAGGTGATCCAGTGACAGCGCGCAACATGACCGACTACGCGGCGACCATGCGCGACTTCCGCCTGGAGGTGCCGCCGCGCTTCAACTGGGCCTTCGACACCTTCGACGCCTGGGGGTGCGATTCCTCGAAGCTGGCGCTCCTCTGGGTCTCGGCCGACGGCCAGCCGCGGCGGTTCACCTTCGCCCAGCTGGGCGAGCGCTCGCGGCGCTTCGCCAATATTCTCTCGGGGCTTGGCGTGGCGCCGGGCGAGCGCGTCTTCGTCATGCTGCCCCGCGTGTACCAGTGGTGGGAGATCCTGCTGGGCTGCCTGCGCGCCCGGACGGTGTCGGTCCCCGGCACCACGCTCCTCACCACCAAGGACATCGCCTACCGGCTCAATGCCGCCGAAGCGACGGTCGTCATCACCGACGAGGACAACACCCACAAGGTGGACCAGGTCCTCGCCGAGTGCCCGACCGTCAAGCACCGCATCGTGGTGGGAAAGGCGGGCGGCGACTGGCAGGAGTACGAGCGGCTGATGTCCCACGCCTCGGCCGTCCTGTCGCATCCGCGCAACCCGAGCGGCGACCCGATGATGATCTACTTCACCTCGGGGACTACAGGGTTCCCCAAGATGGTGCTGCACACCCACGCGTCTTATCCCATCGGCCATATCGTCACGGGGAAGTTCTGGCTCGACAATACGCCCGACGATCTCCACTGGACGATCTCCGACACGGGCTGGGCCCAGGCGGCGTGGACTTGCTTCTTCGCGCCGTGGAACATGGGCGCGGCCCTCTTCGTCTGGGACGCGCGCGGCAAGCGGTTCGACCCCGAGGCGACGCTCGCCATGTTCGAGCGCTTTCCGATCACGACCTTCTTCGCCCCGCCCACGGCCTACCGCATGCTCGTCCAGGAGCCGCTCAAGAAGTACAAGTTCCCCGCCCTCCGCCACTGCCTGGGCGCCGGCGAGGCCGTCAACCCCGAGGTGATCGAGGCGTGGCGCGAGGGCACGGGGCATCACATCTACGAGGGCTACGGCCAGACCGAGAGCGTGCTGGTGGCAGGAACATTTCCCGCCACGCCATGGAAGCCCGGCTCCATGGGCCCGGCGGCGCCGACGCACCGCCTCGGCATCGTGGACGACGAGGGGCGCGAGCTGCCGCGCGGCACCGAGGGCGACCTGGCCATCCAGGTCGTGCCCGAGCGCCCCGTCGGCATGTTCAAGGAGTACTGGAAGAACCCCGAGGCCACGGCCGGGTGCCATCTCGGCGACTGGTACATCACCGGCGACCGCGCGTCTATGGATGAAGAGGGCTATCTCTGGTTCGTCGGCCGCGCCGACGACGTGATCAACAGCGCCTCCTACCGCATCGGCCCCTTCGAGGTGGAGTCGGCCCTGGTCGAGCACGCCGCCGTCGCCGAGGCCGCCGTGATCGGCAAGCCCGACGCCCTCCGCGGCGAGATCGTCAAGGCCTTCGTGGTTCTCGCCCCCGGCCACACCGCGTCGGACGCGCTCGCCGCCGAGCTCCAGGAGCATGTCAAGACGGTGACGGCGCCGTACAAGTACCCGCGCGAGGTCGAGTTCGTCGCCGACCTGCCAAAGACCATCAGCGGCAAGATCCGCCGCACCGAACTCCGCCAGATGGAGCGCGACCGGGCGAAGTCCCCTCTCCCCTCCAAAGCGAGAGGGCAGGGTGAGCGGTGATCCAGTGACCACGCGGCGGGCCTTCATCGGCACGCTGGCCGGCGGCCTCCTCGCCGCCCCGCTCACCGCCTACGCGCAGCAGGCGGGGAAAGTCCCTCGGATAGGCGTTCTATCCCCTGACTCCCCGGGGCCTTT
>JBGPZD010000157.1:0-3219 GCA_041493605.1 Methylomirabilia bacterium | reverse complement strand
GCGCGACAAGAAGGTGGATCTCGTGGTGCTGCTGAGCCACAACGGGCTCGCCACGGACCTCAAGATGGCGGGGCGGGTGCGGGGCCTCGACGTGATCCTGGGCGGGCACACCCACGACGGGCTGCCGCGCCCGATCCTGGTTGGCAAGACCGTGGTGATCAACTCGGGCTCCCACGGCAAATTCCTGAGCCGCCTCGACCTCGACGTGCGGGCCGGGACGGTGCGGGGCTACCGCTACAAGCTGCTCCCGGTGATTTCGAACTCCATCCCCGCCGACGAGGAGATGGCGCGGCTGATCCGAGAGATCCGGGCGCCGTACGAGGGCCAGCTCGCGGAGCGGCTGGCGGTGTCCGAGAGCCTGCTCTACCGGCGGGGCAACTTCAACGGCAGCTTCGACGAGATCATCCTGGACGCGCTGCTCAAGCGCTTCGACGGCGAAGTCGCCTTCTCGCCGGGGTTCCGCTGGGGCGTGACCATCGTGCCCGGCCAGGAAATCACCCTCGAGGATGTCTACGGGCACACGGCGCTGACCTATCCCAACGTCTTCGTCCGCGAGCTCGCGGGCGCCGAGATCCACCGCATCATGGAGGACGTGGCCGACAACCTGTTCCACCGGGACCCGTACTACCGGCAGGGCGGCGACATGCTGCGTCTGGGCGGGCTCACCTATACAATTGATCCGCGGCGGTCCATCGGCCGCCGGATCAGCGAGATCCGGGTCGACGGCCGGCCCCTCGGGGCCGAGCGGCGCTACAAGACGGTCGGCTGGGCCACGGCCGGGCCCGAGATGGCGGGGCCCCCGGCCTGGGAGGTCGTCGCCCAGCACCTGCGCGAGCTCAAGCGGGTGAAGGTGGACCCGCGGCCGCGGGTCAAGGTCATCATCTGAACTGGCGAAGCCAAGGGAGGACACGCATGCGTCTGAGCGGAATCCGAATCGCGGTGATCGTGACGGCGGGGCTCGTGCTGGCGGGGGCCGGCGCGGCTCCGGCCTCGCACCTCAAGGAGCAGCCCAAGAAGCACAAGGTCGTGTACCATCTCAGCGAGGCCGGGGTGGACAAGGCGCGGTTCGTCCTGGGCAATATCGCCAACACCATCGAAGGCGTGGGCGGCTGGAAGAACATCGAGGCCATCGAGCTCGTGGTCCACGGCCCGGCGCTCCGGAACTTCGTGACCAAGACCATGGACCCCGACATCAAGAAGACGCTGGAAGGGCTGCAGGCGCAGGGCGTGGACTTCGAGGCCTGCGGGAACACGATGAAGGCCTTCCAGATCACGCTCGGCGAGCTGCCCGCCGGGACCCATCATCTGCCCCAGGGCGGGGTGGTGCGCATCATGGAGCTCGAGGAGCAGGGCTACGTCTACCTCCGTCCGTAGGACCGCGGCCGCGCTCGCGGCGGCGCTCCTTCTCGCCGCCGGCGCGGCGGCCGCCGCCGACGTCGAAGGCCTCCTCTTCGACATGCAGATCGTCCCGCTCGACGGCGAACGGGCCCAGGAGTTTGCCCTGCCGGCTCTGGACGGCAAGCGAGTCACCCTATCCGACCTCAAGGGGCACGTCATTCTCGTCTACTTCTGGGCCACCTGGTGACCGTTCTGCGCGAGGGAGTTGCCCTCGACGGTTGAGAAGGTTTACCGGGAGCGCAAGGTGCAGAAGTTCACCGTCCTTGCCGTCAACATCGACGAGCCCGCCGACCACGTGGCGGCCTGGGTCAAGGCACGGGGGCTCACCATGCCCGTGCTGCTGGACAAGGACGCCGAGGTGACTCTGCGGTACCGTGTGCGGGCCACGCCCACCGTGGTGCTGATCGGGCGCGACGGCAAGATGGTCGGGCGCGCCGTCGGCCCCCGGCCCTGGAGCGGAGACAGCGGCCGGGCGCTGCTCGACGCGCTGCTCGCCGCGCCGGAGCGCTGAAGCCCCGGCTCAAGGAGGAGAGAAATGTATCAGGCGATTCTCGTTACGGGATGGCCATGGTGGGTGGCGGGCCCGGCCATCGGGCTGGTTGTCATCCTGCTCGCCTGGGTCGGCGGTCGCGCCCTCGGCGTCTCCACGGGCTACGGGTCGGTCTGCGCGGTGGCGTCGCATCTCCGGTTCTTCGCCGCGAAGGAATTCCACGAGCGCTGGCGGCTCTGGTTCATCGTCGGCCTGCCGATCGGCGGGCTCGTGGCCGCGATGCTGGCGGGCGGCTTCGCGCCGAGCCTGGCGTACGGTCAGCTCGACACCCTGACGGGCGGGTTCCTGCCCGCCAAGGGCGGGCTCCTCTTCGCCGGCGGGCTGCTGATCGGCGCGGGCGCTCGGTGGGCCGGCGGCTGCCCGAGCGGACACAGCATCGTGGGGATGGCGCTGGGCGCCCGCTCGAGCCTGGTCGCCACCCTCGGCTTCATGGGTGGCGGCGTCGTGGTGTTCAACCTGCTCTATGCGCTCTTCGGGAGGTAGCGCCGTGCGGCCGCCCGTCTTCATCCTGTTCGGCGTGCTCTTCGGATTCGTCCTCTCCCGGGGCCGCGTCACCGACTATGACACCATCGCGGGGATGTTCCGTCTGGCGGAGTTCCATCTGTTCGGGGTGATCGGCTCGGCCATCGCGACGGCGGCCGTGGGCCTGTGGCTTCTCCGCCGCGGCGGCAACCGCACCGTCACCGGGCAGCCGGTCGAGATGCCGCCCAAGCCGTGGCGCGCGGGCGCCGTGTGGGGCGGTCTCATGCTGGGCGCCGGCTGGGCGCTCTCGGGCGCCTGCCCCGGCACCTCGCTGGTCCAGATCGGCGAGGGCAAGCTGGTCGCGCCCTTCACCGTCGCGGGCATCCTGGCGGGGACCTACCTCTACGGCTGGATCCGCTCGCGCGCGGGCGGGCCCTCGGTGTCGCCCCGCGTGAGCGAAGCCCTGCGCTAGCCGGGCGTCACCCGGCCGGGCTCGATTGCGCGGGCACCGGCCAGCGGCTATAGTCGGGGCGCGGCGCGGCTCTTCGCCGCGCGGCCGCCGATGACAGCCGACTTCGAGATCGACAGCCTCGACACCGACATCCTGGTGCTGGGCGCGGGAGGCGCCGGGCTCTGTGCCGCGCTCCACGCCGCAGACCGCGCTCCCACCCTCTCCGTGACCGTCGTGGTGATGGGACTCCTGGGCCGCGCCGGCTGCACGCGCATGGTCCAGGGCGGCTACAACGCCGTCCTCACCTCGCCCGACTCCCTCGACGCGCACTTCCTCGACACGCTGCAGGGCGGCGGCT
>JBGPZD010000138.1:0-4301 GCA_041493605.1 Methylomirabilia bacterium | reverse complement strand
GGCAACTACGTGGACCGCGCCCAGCTCGTTGTGGCCCAGCTCCGGAAGGTCGGCATCCGCGGCACGCTCAAGACCCACGAGAGCGCGGCGGGCTACGCGGCCTGGGGCAAGGGCGACTTCATCATCATCGCGACGCAGGACCGGAGCATGGACGTCAACGACCCCTCGAGCGTCTTTCACATCGCCTACACGACGGAGGGCGGAAGCAACTACGGCCGCTGGTCGGACCCGAAGGTGGACGAGTTGGCCGATCGGGCGCTCCGCGAGGCCAATCGCGACAAGCGCAAGCAGCTCTACTGGGAGCTCCAGCGCTACATCCTCGGGCGCGCGGACACGGCGTCCATCCCCGTGGGCTGGGTCGAGGGCTGGTTCTTCAAGGACAAGCGCCTGCGCAACTACAAGCCCGGCGTGACGACCTACGACAACAACACCTTCATGAAGGTGTGGCTCGCCCCGTAGCCCCAGGCATCCGCGGGCGCTCAGGATCGTGCCACCGATTGCCACCACCACCACGCCGCCCGCGGCCCATCCGTCTTCGTAAGTAGCCGCTTCTTCTGTCCCTCGCCTCCTGGCACCGCCCTTGCCCCTTTCCGGGTAGGAGGTGGCGAGCATGAGAACCCCAAGTGGCGCCGAAGCAGTCAGAGGGACGGCTCCCATGGACCGCCGGCCCATCGGTCTCCGCGATCTCGGGTGGGTGAGGGCCATCGCCGCGCGGCTGGTCCGCATGGACGTGAAGCCCAACCACATCTCCATCCTGGGCGTGGGCTTCGCCGCCCTGTCGGCGGCCTGCCTGTTCCTGGTGCCGGCCGCCGAGCCCGCCTGGCGCGGCATCCTCTTTATCGGCGCGGCCGCCTTCATCCCGTTCCGCGGCCTCTGCAACCTCTGCGACGGGCTCATGGCGATCGAAGGCGGGCAGCGGACGGCGTCGGGCGAGATCTTCAACGACCTGCCCGACCGCGTGTCGGACACGCTCTTCCTGGTCGCCGCCGGTTACTCGATCCCGGCTGTCGCCTGGACTCATGAGCTGGGCTGGCTCGCGGCTCTGCTCGCCGCGCTGACGGCCTATGTGCGCGTCCTGGGCGCCGCGGCCGGCGCCGCCCAGCAGTTCGGCGGCCCGATGGCGAAGACCCACCGCATGGTGGTGATGGGCGGGGCCTGCCTCGCGGCGGCCGTCGAGTCGGCCGCGGGCGCGCCCCCGTCCGCCATCGTGGGCGGCCTCGCGGTCGTGGCGGCGGGCTCCGCGATCACGATCGCGCGCCGCACGGCGCGCGTCCTCCGCGAGCTGGACGCGCGATGAACGCGCCCGCCTCGTCCGTCGTCGCCTCGGCGGTCCGGCTGCTCACCGGCGCCACGGTCCGCTGGGTGGGCTGCCGGCCCGAGCCGCGCCAGCGCGTCTACTTCGGCAATCACACCAGCCACGTGGACGCCGCGCTCGTCTGGTCCGCCCTGCCGCCCGAGATCCGGATGCTCACGCGCCCCGTGGCCGCCGGCGATTACTGGGGCGGGGCGAATCCGGCACGCCGGCTCGTCACGCGCCTCTCCGGAGCCGTGCTCGTCGCGCGCGACAATCCCGGCCCCGCCGAGCGGGAGCGGCAGATCGAGGCGATGCTGGACGCGATGGGTGAGCGGGGCTCGCTCATCGTGTTCCCCGAGGGCAAGCGCGGCGCCGGGCCCGACATCGCGCCGTTCAAGAGCGGGCTCTATTACCTGAGCCTGCGCCGGCCCGGCCTCGAGCTGGTGCCCGTCCATCTCGACAATGTCGGCCGGATCTTGCCCAAGGGCGAAGTCCTGCCCGTGCCCATGGCCTGCTGCGTGACCTTCGGGCCGCCCATCGCCCTCGGCGCCGGCGAGCCCAAGGCAGTCTTCCTCGAGCGGGCCCGGGAGGCGGTGCGGCGGCTTAAGCCGAGGGAGGAGGCGCCATGCTGACCATGGATCGAGAGCTCGCCTTGATCGTCGTCGGCGCGGCCGCGGCCCTGACCCTGGCGACCGGGGTCGGGCTCGTCCTGGATCGCGCGGTCGTGAGCCCCGCGGGACGCGCGGTGGTCGTCAACATGAACGCGCGCATTCGGGGCTGGTGGGTGATGTGCCTGACCTTCCTCGTCTCCCTGCTGACCGGGGGCGCGGGGTGCGTCGTGCTCTTCGCCCTCGTCTCCGTGCTCGCGCTGCGGGAGTTCGTCACCTTGACGCCGACCCTGCGCGCGGATCACCGGTCGCTCTGCTGGGCCTTCTGGGGCGTCATCCCGCTCCAGTACTGGCTCGTCGCGACCGGGCGCCTCGATCTCTTCACCGTGTCGATCCCGGTGGGCGCCTTCATGCTCCTGGCCCTCCGGAGCTCGGCGGCGGGCGATCCCGCGCGCTTTCTCGAGCGCACCGCCGACATCCACTGGGGCCTGATGGTCTGCGTCTACGGCGTGAGCCACGTGCCCGCCCTGCTCGCGCTGGACATCCCGGGCTACGAAGGCGAGAACCTCAAGCTCGTCGTCTTTTTCATCGCGGTCGTCCAGTGGAGCGACATCCTCCAGTACGTCTGGGGCAAGTGGCTCGGCCGGACGCCCATCGCGCCCACGATCAGCCCCAACAAGACCTGGGAGGGCTTTCTCGGCGGCGCCGCCAGCGCGACCCTGCTGGGCGCCTCGGTGTGGTGGATCACGCCCTTCACGCCCTGGGAGGCCGCCGTGCTGTCGCTCGTCCTCACCCTGCTCGGCTTCGCCGGCGGCCTGGTCATGTCCGCCGTCAAGCGCGACCGCGGGGTGAAGGACTATGGCGCCCTGATCGCGGGGCATGGCGGCATCCTTGACCGCATCGACTCGATCTGCTTCGCCGCCCCGGTCTTCTTCCACCTGACGCGGTACCTCGTCGCCCGGTGACCGGCCATGACGATCTGGCGCCACTCGCGGCGTGACGCGGTCCTCCTCGCGGTCTCGGCCGCCCAGCTCGGCATGAACGTCTGGCTGGCGGCGACCTGGGCCGAGCGCGGCTGGCTCGAGCTCCTCTGGCTCTGGCCGGCCGGCGCGCTCCTCTTCTGGTACAACGCCGTCGTCGTCACCCACAACTTTATCCACACGCCGTGGTTTACGAGCGAGGCCGCGAACCGGATCTACGCGGCGCTGGATTCGATCAACCTGGGCGTGCCGCTCACGCTCTGCCGGTACCATCATCTCAATCACCACCGCTACGGCAACGACCGCCCCGGGGCGGACGGCCGGACGCGGGATCATTCGTCTACGTATAGGTTCGGCAGGGGCGGTGCGCCCGAAGGTGCGCTCAGCTACGGGCTGCGGGGCCTGTTCCGGAGCTGCACGGCCGACGCCTGGCGGGAGGCGGTGCGGACCGGCCAGCGCGGCCGGCTGCTCGGCGAGCTGGCGGCCGTGGCCCTCGGCCTGGCGGCCTACGCGGCGCTCTCGTGGCGGTACGTGCTCGGCTTCTTCGTGCCGGTCTTCTTCGCCGGTTCCTTTCTCGGGATCCTGAACAACTACTACCAGCACGCCGGCGCCGAGCCGGACGTCCGCACCGCCAACTCCGTGAGCCACTACGGCCGTCTCTACAACCGGCTCTGCTTCAACGAGGGCTACCACCAGGAGCATCATCTGCGACCCGGCCTGCACTGGACGCGCCGGCCGAACCTGCGCGACACGCTGCCCGGCGCCGGGCGGGCCATCTCGCCCGTGCCGCCGCCGTTGGGCTTCCTCGCCCCGCGGCACTGAGCCCCGGCCGAGGGCGGGCCGCCCCGGCGACGGGCCGACCGGCTCATTGACAGGCTTCGCCGGGGCATGCTACTCGTAGCGCGACCTACCCCCGGGACCCAGGAGGAGAAAATGCGTCGGTTTGGAATCGTGTTCCTGTCCCTTGCCGTGGCGCTCGCCGTGGCGGGGACCGCGACCGCCCCGGCCCAGCAGGCGCCCATCATCATCAAGTTTTCCCACGTCGTGGCCAAGGAAGCCCCCAAGGGCAAGGCCGCCGACCGGTACGCCGAGCTGGTGAACCAGCGCCTCAAGGGCCGGGTCGAGGTGCAGGTCTTCCACAACTCCGCGCTCTACAAGGATCGGGAAGAGGTCGAGGCGCTCCAGTTGGGCGCCGTCCAGATGCTCGCGCCCTCCACGGCCAAGCTGGTCCCCTGGTTCCCGCAGTACCAGGTCTTTGACCTGCCGTACCTCTTCGTGGACCAGGACCACGCCTTCCGGGCGATGACGGACGCGCGTGTCACGGGCAAGCTCTTCCCGCTGCTCAAGAGCCGGCAGATGCTGGGCCTGGCGGCCTGGGACAACGGCTTCAAGCACATGACCTCCAACAAGTGCCCCATC
>JBGPZD010000178.1:0-2381 GCA_041493605.1 Methylomirabilia bacterium | reverse complement strand
GCTCGTAGCAGTCGAGGCTCCGGGTGCTGGGCGGCGTCGAGCCCGACTGGGCGTACGCGGTCCCGATCCAGAACAGCGGCAGCGCCGCAGCGGCGGCAGCGACAACTCGTGTCCACGAAGGCATGGCTCGATTTACCTCCTCGGCCCTGACGGGCCGTCGGGAGCCGGTGGGGACGGCGCAGGCGCCGGCCCAGAGGGACCCGGCTCAGACGGTTTACCAGGAGCGGGCTGCCTCTTGCTGGCGACTGCCCCGATATCAGGGAGCGACAGCCGGCGGGGAGTCCCGTCGGGCTGACGGAGCAGCACGGCCGTATCGGTGATGTGCTCGATGGTATAGCCCGCCATCCTCTCGCCGGTCCTGACGATCTGGTTGTTCAGGATCGCGAGATGGCCGCCCGGGAAGCCCACGATGCCTTGCAGGTCGAAAACGGCGCGCGGGACGCTGCCCTCAGCCAGGCGGGGCCGGTCCACGGGCGCGCCGAAGGCGAACGGATCGCGGAACTCGGAGGCCGCCGTCGGCACGGGCAGCGACAGCCCCGTCGACGGCGCCGGCTGCGTGAGCGAGACGCCGCTCGCCTTCGCGGCGTCCTCGATGATCTTGCGCGCCTGTTGGGTCAGCTGGAGCGCCGTCACCCTGAATTTCGCCAGGACCTCCGGGCTGACGCGGGGCTGGGGGGCCTGCCCCGGCTGTGGCGGCGCGGGAGCTTGCGTGGCCTGCGCCTCGACGGTGACGTTGTCGAGCGTCCCGCGCTCGGTCTCGACGCGGGCGGCCATGTCCACGAGGTCCTGGAAGGGCCCCAGCACGGTCAGCGCGTGCCAGGACTTGCTGAACTGGGGCGTCGCCTGCTGCTCGAGGGGACCGACGGCCAACACCTTGAGCCGCGAGCCCTGCGTCAGCTCGGCCACGCGGGAGAGAAAGGCCACGGGATCGCCGGTCGTCCCCGTCCAGCTCATCTCCTTGAGCATCGGTGCGTTGCTCCTCATCTCGGTGAGAATCTCCTTCTGCTTCTGCTCGATGGCCGCCCTGAGACTGGCCACCTCCGCGGCGGCCTGGGAGCCGCTGGACCTGAGTGAGCGCGAATACTCCAGGAGCCCGATCAGGCCGCCGACGAAAACCACGACGAGGACGATCCAGAAGATCGCGAGCTCGCGCTCCCTCACCGCGGCTTCTCCGCCAGCACGATGACGATCTGGAGCTGCGCGCCCTCGCCGACCGCCGCGCCCCCGCCGCCCGGCTGCTTGATCTCCCAGCTCTTGAGCTGGTAGCGCTTCGAGACGGACGGGTCCTTGAGAAGACCGCCCATGAACTGCGCGATCTCCAGCAGCGGCGGCGGCCCGGGCCGAAGCGGCGTCAGGGCCTCGATGCGCAGCTCCCCCGCCCCGGCCGGGCCCCCCTGCGGCTGACCCGGCCCCGCTTGGCCGGGCGCCGCGGCCCCGCCCACCTCGACCTTCTGGAGCTTGAGAGTCAAGGGAATCTGCTGGCGGAAGGCGTTGAGCACCTCGGCCCAGCGCACCTGCCGCTTGGCCTCAACGCTCAGGGCCTGGAGGTCCTGGCGCAGGACGGTGAGGTCGCCGTCTCGCGTGGCGAGGTCGGCGCGCAGCTTGGGGATGGCGCCCACGTCCTGTGACAGCCGGAGACGGACCGGCAGGATCAGGGCAATCACCACGATCAGGAGCACGACCGCGGACGCCCCGGCCGCGATCACGAGGCGGCGGCGGCCCTGGGGGCCGATGAACCAGTCCTGCCACGTGTCGGCGACGTGGCCGGGATGGAGGAGGTCGACCGAGAACCGTCCGCTCATAGTCCCCGAAGCGCCAGCCCGAAGGCCTGGAGGAACTGCGGTCCCGGCGGGCGCGGCACGTCCCCGACCTGCGCCGCGCGCACCTCGACGGCCTGGAGCGGATCCATGATCTCGAAGGGGGCGGAGAGCCCAAGGCGATCCGCCAGCCAGCGGCCGATGTACGGGATGTCCGCCCAGCCGCCCAGCGCGTAGCGGGGCAGGCTCTCGCGATCGTACTCTGTTCGGTAGAAGGTCAGCGACAGGCGGATGTCTTCCGCCATCCGCTCGACGACCTCGCGGCACGCCGTCTCGGCCTTGGGCGCCTCGGCCGGCGCGATCGTCCGCGTGAAGCTCTCGGTGGAATAGGGCGAGAGCTGGAAGGCGACGCGGATCTGCTCGGTGAAGGCCTCGGCCCCGACTTCGAGATAGCGCGCGACGACCGGGCCCTGCTCGCTGAAGAGGCACA
The DNA here is from genome assembly GCA_041493605.1 of Methylomirabilia bacterium. GTDB lineage: Bacteria > Methylomirabilota > Methylomirabilia > Rokubacteriales > CSP1-6 > DASSSH01. The sequence continues at coordinate 134 of JBGPZD010000178.1, read as the reverse complement.
GCACCGAGTTCTGCCGCCCGATGTTGACCACCACGAGGAGCTCGCCCGTCTCCATACCGGTGAGGTGCAGGGCGCCGTTCAGGATGGCCAGCGGCTCGACGTCGAGCATCTGGACGTTGACGGCCGCCTGCTTG
>JBGPZD010000179.1:0-2338 GCA_041493605.1 Methylomirabilia bacterium | reverse complement strand
CCGTATCGCGGCCCGGGCGCGGGACGTCCAGATCGTCTATCTCGGCGAATCCCACGACAACCCCTACCACCACATGGACCAGGCGCGCGTGCTCGAGGCCATGCTGGCCGGAGGCGCGCGGCCGGCCCTCGCCTTCGAGATGCTGGCCCAGGACCGACAGCCCGCGGTGGACCTGGCGATGCGCGACGGCGCCGATCCGGCCGCGGTCGGAAAGCGTCTTGGGTGGGTTGACCGCGGCTGGCCCGACTTCGAGATGTACCGGCCGCTCTTCGACCAGGCAAGGCGCTACGGCCTGCCGGTCGTCGCGATCGACCTGGACCAGCAGACGGTGCGCCGCATCGCCAAGGAAGGGCTGGGCGCCCTGCCCGCCGACGAGCGAAGCCGGCTCGTCTCGCTCCTGGCTCCGGAAGCCGATCGCGAGCGGGGCATCGCGCGCGACATCGAGGCCGCCCACTGCGGCCTCCTGCCCGCGGGCGCCGTGCCCGGCATGGTGGACGCCTGGCACGCGCGCAACGTCACCATGGCGCGGCGGATCTTCCGGGCTCTCGAGCGGGCGCCGCAGGTGGTGGTCATCGTCGGGCGCGGGCATCAGGCGCCGGGGGGTCTTGCCGATCAGGTCGACGCGCTGCGATCCGGTACCCGACAGCTGATCGTGGACTTCGTCGAGGCTGGGTCGGACGAGGCGGGACGGCCAGCGCCGGGCAACCGCTTCGTCTGGCCAAGGCCTCCCGTCGAGCGCCCCGATCCCTGCGCGCCGCTCAGAAACCGCTAGGCCGGGTCGGGGGCGGTGTCCGCTTCTATGGCCGACACCCGCGCGTAGCTGATGCCAACCCTGGTGCTGTTCTGGTCGAGGATAAGGCCGTCCTGCGTGACCTGGGCCAGGATGCCCTTCATGGGATCAGGCGCGTTGCGCACGGCCACCAGGACGCGCTTGCCGAGGAGCGGCTCAGCCTCGGCTCTCCACATGGAGTCCAAATCCGACAGCGCGCTCGCGGCCGCCGGCTTGAGCTCGGTGATACGACCCATGCCGGGAACGACGAGCCCGCCGCGGCCGCCGGCGCCCGAGCGCCCCCTGGCTGCGAAGGGGCTGGGGCGGCCCGGTGGCGGCCCCTGACCCGGGTGCGGGACGCCGCCGGCGTGGCCCGTCGCGGTGGAAGCGCCCGGTGCGGGCTCGACGGCCATGGTGACCACGGGACCATGAGGCGCCGCTGTTGGCGGCGGAGCGGTCTCGGCTGTCTCGAGATCACGGAGGATATCGGACAGCCGCGACATCATCATCGCGTAGATGTAGAAGCCGATCATGGAGAGTACGAGAGCCGAGCCCAGGCCGATCTGGGCCATGTTTTTCTGGAGCACGTCCAGCGCGTAGAGCGTGTAGGCGAAGAGGAGGAGCGGGCAGACGGAGATCAGCGCGAAGACGATCGAGGACGCTCGTCTGAGCGTATAGGTCCGCGGCTGGGCAGCCCTGGCCATGGCTCGACTCTAGCGCGGGAGGCGCGCAGGACGCACGTTTTTCCTCGCTCCCGGCCCGCCCCGCGCGCGGGCCCACATGGTAGTATCCGGCCGTGACCCGATCCCGGCGCGGGCTGCGCGAGATGCGCGGCTTCATCTTCGATCTCGACGGCTGCGTGTGGACCGGCGACGTGCTGATACCGGGAGCCGCCGACGTGCTGGCGCTTCTGCGGAGCCAGGGCAGGGCGCTCACGTTCCTCACCAACAACTCGCGGGCACGCGCGGCGACCATGCAGGCCAAGCTCGAGCGGCTGGGCATCCAGGCGGCCGTAAACGAGGTGCTGAGCCCGCTCGAGATCCTCGGTCGCGTGCTCGACACGCACGTCGGGGCGGCCTCGCGGGTGCTCGCCATCGGCGGCCCCGAGCTCGAAGCCGCGGTCGTGGACGGCGGCCACAGCCTGGTGCCCATGGACCGCTACCGAGAGGCGCAGGCCGTGGTCGTCGGCAACGACTTCGACTTCTCCTACGAGCGGCTGACGGCAGCCTCTCGGGCCGTCGCCGGCGGGGCGGCCTTCCTCACGCCCAACCTCGATCCGCGGCTGCCCGTGGAGGGCGACGACTTCCTCCCGGGCTGCGGCGCCATCGTCGAAGCCGTGGCGGCCGCCGCGGGCTTGCGCCCGCTTGTCGTGGGCAAGCCGGAGCCGCCGTTGTTCGAGCTGGCGCTCGCGCGCATGGGGCTCACCGCCGAGGACGCGGCCATGGTGGGCGATAGCGTGGACTCCGACATCCGCGGGGCGCGCCGCGTGGGGCTGACGGCCGTGTTCCTGGCCCCCAAGGGCGGTCTCGACGGCGTCGCCCACTACATGGTCAAGTCCATGAGCCAGCT
>JBGPZD010000028.1:0-24905 GCA_041493605.1 Methylomirabilia bacterium | reverse complement strand
GGCGGCGCCGCGGCGTGGCTGGATGCGGTCGGCGTGCCGCCAGGGCGCATTCACCGCATCCAGGCCGAACGGCCCGATTCCGAGCAGGCGGCGGCCGACTACCAGCTCGAGATCGCGCGTGTCTTCGGCGTGCCGCCCGACGGTCCGCCGCCCGCCTTCGACCTGATCCTGCTCGGCATGGGCACGGACGGCCACACCGCGTCGATCTTCCCGTACAGCCACGCGGTCACGGAGCGGCGGCGCTGGGTGCTGAGCCACTACGTGACCGCGCTCGGCGCTACCCGGATCACGCTCACGCTTCCCGTGCTCAACCGGGCGCGCGAAGTCCGCCTGCTGGTGACGGGCGCCGAGAAGGCCGCCGCGCTGCATGCGGCGCTCGAGGGCCCGCGCGATCCCGAGCGACTGCCCGTGCAGTCGGTGGCGCCCGAGGCTGGACGCCTCATCTGGCTGGTGGATCAGGCGGCCGCGGCCCGGCTGAGCGCCGCCGCGTGATTGCGACCCGCGTCGCTCCTGGCGGGACTTCGCCGGGCTGAGCCGAGCTCAGCCGCCCAAGTCCTGTAGGAGTCCCGCCGTGGTCCGGATGCCCTGGAAGAGGTGGTCCAGCCGCAGGTGCTCGTTGGGGCTGTGCTGCCGGTTGTTGGCGTTGGCGTAGGGCACGACGATGGTCGGCAGCCCGAGGATGTCCGTGAACGCCGAGAGCGGCACGCTGCCGCCCATGGTGGGCAGCACCACCGCCCGCGCTCCTCCGTGGGCCCGCTCCACCGCCGCGATGACTTCACGGGAGATGGGCAGGTCGGCGGGCGTCTTCGCCGGGTCGTAGCCGCTGTTCTCCACGACGCGAATCGCCCGGCCGCGCAGCTCGTCCGGCAGGGGCGCGTCCGGGGACTCGATCACCGCGAAGCCCTGGCCGCGGATGTGCTCGACTATTCGGTGATACGCCGTCTCCACCCGCTGGTTCTTCACGAGGCGCGCGTCGAGCGCCACCGTCGCGCGGTGGGGAATGATGGTCTGGGCCTCGGCGCCGGTGAAGCCGCTCTTGAGTCCGCGGATAGTCAGGGTCGGGCGGAACATGATCCGCTCGAAGTAATCGGCCGGCAGCGGCACGCCCAGCTCTTTTTCGATCGCCGCGCGGTCCAGTGGGATCTGCCGCATCATCTCACGCTCGGCCGCGGTGGGCGGCGCCACGCCCTCGCCGAGCCCTTCGACGAGCGGGGTGCCGTCGGGGGCCGCCATGGAGGCCAGCAGCCCGACCAGCGCCCAGGCGGGGTTGGGAACGCTGAAGTTCCCCGAGTGCACGTCGCGCCGCGCGCCTTCCAGCGTCAGCTCGAGATGGAGCACGCCGCGGGCCCCGAATGAGACGGTGGGCCGGCCGCTCTCGTGCTTGGGCCCGTCGGTGACCAGGACGAGATCGGCTGCGAGCAGATCGCGGTGTGCCTCGACGAACGGGCCGAAGTGGGGGCTGGCGACTTCTTCCTCGCCCTCGAAGACAAACTTCACGTTGACCCGGGGCTGGATGCCCAGCTCGCGCATCAGCTCGAGGGCCTGAAGGTGGGCCCAGATCGGACCCTTGTCGTCGGAAGCGCCGCGCGCGTAGAGGCGGTGGTCGGCCAGCGCCTCGTCGGGCACCGTCCCGAGCTCGACGATCGGCGCGCCGGCTTCGGCGGCGCCGCGCCGGAGCGCCGGAGTGAACGGCGAGGGTTGGAGCCAGCCGTCCGGCGGAGCGGGCTTGACGTCGTAATGGCAGTAGATGAGCAGGGTGCGGGCCGCGCCCGGCTGCCTCAGCTCGCCGAAGACGACCGGGTTGCCCCTGGTCTCCAGCACGCGGGCTTCGAGGCCCCGGGTCCGCATGGCGTCGACGAGCCACTGGGCGCCCCGGCGCACCCGCTCGGGCTGCTGGGTTACGGTGTCCACGCTTAGAAAATCTACGAAGTCTTCGACGATCCGGCGGCGCCGGGCAGCCAGCGCCTGGTCGAACGACGTCCAGTCGGTCATGCGCCCACGATAGCGCGGGCCGTCCGGGCGGCGCCACGGTTGTTTTGCTCGCGGCGGGCGCAGTATGATGGGCGTGGGAGGGCACACCATGGGCCTCGTCGTATTCCTGGTCGTCGTCGGGCTGATCGTCGCGTTCGCCGTCGCCGTCTACAACCGGCTGGTGGGTCTGACCCAGCGTTCCGCGGAGGCGTGGTCGGACGTGGACGTGCAGCTCAAGCGGCGCACTGACCTGGTGCCGAACCTGGTCGAAACCGTGAAGGGCTACGCCGCCCACGAGCGCAACACCTTCGATTCCGTGGTGCGCGCCCGCGGCGCGGCCGTCTCGGCCACGACGCCCGAGGCCCGGGCCCAGGCCGAGGGGCAGCTCACCCAGGCCCTGCGCCAGCTCTTCGCGGTGGCCGAGGCCTATCCCGACCTCAAGGCCAGCGCCAACTTTCAGTCGCTGCAGGGCTCGCTCGGTGACATCGAGAACAATATCCAGGACGCGCGGCGCTACTACAACGCCGTCGTCCGCGACCTCAACACGGCGGTGGACACCTTCCCGTCCAATCTGGTCGCAACCTTCTTCCGATTCGTCAAGCGGGCGTACTTCGAGCTGGAGCGGCCGGAGGACCGGCAGGTGCCGCGCGTGTCGTTCGGGAGCTGAGCATCAGGCGCGCTCCGGCGATCGCGGCGTTTCTGCTCGCCGCGGCCGCGTGGCTGTCCGCCATCCCGCTGGCGTCGGCCCAGCCCCGCAGCTTTGTCCTTGACCGGTTCTCGGTCACCATCGAGGTCAATCGCGACGCCACGCTGACCGTCCGCGAGGCCCTGACGTTCGAGTTCCGCGGCAACCATACGGGGATCTACCGGACCATCCCGGTGCGCTATACCCGCGGCGGCTTCGACTACGCGCTGCGGCTGGACGGCATCCGCGTGTTCGACGACAGTGTCCGGTCGCTGCGCACCGAAATCGCCCGCGAAGGCCGCTACGTGCGGATCAAGGCGTGGGTGCCCGGCGCCGTCAATGCCACGAAGACCGTCATCGTCACCTATCGCGTCCGCCGCGGGCTCTTCGACGTGGACGACCACGCGGAGCTCTACTGGAACGTCACCGGCAACGACTGGGAGGTGCCAATCCGCGAGGCGGAGGCGCTGGTCGTGTCGCCCGCGGGCGTCCCGCTCGACGCCGTGCGCTCGGTGGCCTATACCGGCTATGCCGGCACGGCGGGCGCCGATTACGCTGAAGAGCGCGCCGACAATTTCATCACCTTCAGGACGACGCGCCCCCTGCGCCCCCGGGAAGGGCTGACCGTGGCCGTGGCGTGGCCGCCGAGCGCTCTCTCGAAGGCGGGCCGTTGGCGGGAGGCGGCGTGGTTCCTCGGCGACAACTGGCCGCTGGGCCTGCCCGCGCTCGCGCTGGCGCTGGCGCTGCTCGTCTGGGGGAGCTACGGCCGCGATCCCGTCGTGAATCGCTCGGTCAAGCCCGAGTACGCGCCGCCCGAGGGTCTCATGCCCGCCGAAGCCGGGGCCCTGGTGGGCGAGCGGGCGCACCCGAGCGACGTGAGCGCCACTCTCGTCGACTTGGCCGTGCGCGGCTATCTCCGGGTCGAGCAGCAGCCCGGAACCGGTCGGGATCCCGACTTTCTCTTCCGTCGCCTCCGGCCCATCGACGGGGACGGGAGCATCCGGCCGTTCGAGTCGTTCCTGCTGGGGCGGATCTTCGGCAGCGACGGCAGCCTGGCGACGCGCGAGCTCTCGGCGATGCGGCGCGACTACGACAACGTCTTCCCCCCGATCCGCGACGAGCTGTACCGGACCCTGGTGCGGGACGGCCTCTTCCCCGTCTCCCCGGCGCGCATCCGCGCCGGGTGGATCGGCGCGGGGGTGGCGGCGCTGGCCGCCGCGGGCGCCGTCTTCATGTGGTCGTCGGAGTGGCTGGGCGTCAGCGCCACGACGCTGGCGCTCGGGCTCGGGCTGACCGGGGCCGTGCTGGCGGTGTTCGCGCCGCTCATGCCGCGCAGGACCTGGCGCGGCGCTCAAACCCTCGTCGGGGTGCGGGGCTTCCGGGAGTTCCTCGAGCGCGCCGAGAAGGACCGCCTGGCGCGGATGCCCGGGGACACGTTGCACCGCTGGCTTCCATGGGCCATCGCGCTGGGAGTGGCCGAGCGCTGGATCTTCAACTTCGAGGGGCTCAAGGTCGATGAGCCCACCTGGCTCAGCGGCGGGGATGCCTTTTCCCTGTCGAATTACCACCACGCGGTGACGGGCTTCAGCCGGGGCACCGAGCAGGCCATCACGACCGGACGCCGCGAGGCGGGCGGGGGCGGCTGGAGCGGCGGCAGCGGCTTCTCCGGCGGCTCCTCGGGCGGCGGCATGGGCGGGGGCGGCGGTGGCACTTTCTGAGCGGCGCCCGGATCGGCGCGTTCCCCCGCGTGTCCCGCCCGCGCCAGGCCCCGGCCCCTCCGCGCTAAGGCTGGACGAAGCCCCCTTATCTCTGGTAAAAGAGTAGACTGTTTCGTTGCTCGGTGAGACGCTGCGCGAGGCCACCCGCTCCAACGTGGAGATCCATGCGAAATCGGTATGATGCCGGGCGGAGAAGCGGGATCTCGACCCTGCTCCTAGCGGTTTGCCTCGCCGTGGCCGTCCCGGCCGCCCTGGCCTGGGATGTCCGTCCCGCCGCCGCCCAGCAGTCCGAAACCGACGTCTTCGTCGCCCAGGCCATCTTGGCCTACGACGCCCGCCGGTACGACGCGGCCCTGGCTTTTCTCGAGGAGGCGCTGGCCCAGGAGCCCAACAACGTCGAGGCGCTCTACTACAAGGGCCTGGTGCTCATGGCCCAGCAGAAGACCGAGGCCGCCATCGCGCCGCTCGAAGCGGCCCACGCCCGAGCCCCGAAGGACTTCTCGGTGCGCTACCTCTTGGGCGCTGCCTATTTCTCGCTCGAGCGCTACGACAAGGCCGAGCCGCTCTTGACCCAGATTTTCAACGAGCGCCCGCAGACGGACGGGGTCGGATACTACGTCGGACTGATGCGCTACCGGAAGAAGGACTACCAGGGCGCGCTCAAGGCCTTCCGGGCCGAGACCTCGACCAACCCCAACATCCAGCAGCTCGCGAAGTTCTACTCCGGCCTGACCCTGGCCATTCTGGGCCTGCCCGAGCAGGCCATAGCCGCGGTGGACGAAGCGCTCCGGGCCCAGTCGGGCTCGGCGCTGACAGGACCCGCCGAGCGGATCCGGGAGAGCCTCGTCGCGGCGGGGGCCCGGGAGCGGCGGTTCCACGTCACCCTGCGCACGGGGTTCCTCTTCGACACCAACGTGACCATCTCACCCCAGCCGAGCCACGACCCGACCGGCGAGGCGGTGCGGACGGCGTTCCGCCGGCGAGGCCTCCACTCCTTCGGGGAGATAGGCGAGTTCCGCCTCGACTACACGTGGCTGCGCCAGGCGGGGCCGGAATCGAAGCTGGAATCCACGTTGACGTACGACTTCCTCGAGACCTACTACAACGAGAAGACCTCGTTCAGCGTACAGACCCAGCTGGGCGCCGCGACGATCACCTACCAAGGATTGGTATTGAACCGGCCCTACCAGGTCGGCGCGGGCTACACCTTCGATTACTTCATGCTCGGCACCCGTGAGTTCCTCCAGCGCAATACGGTGAACGCATTCGCCACGTTTGTGGAGAACCAGACGAACCTCACCTCGTTGCTCGGGCAAGTCCAGTTCAAGGACTTCGCCCACGACTCCAACCTGTCGCCCGACGAATCCCGCGACGCGCGGAACTGGCTGGTCGGAGTGCTCCACATGTTCCCATTCTCTCCCGATCCGAAGACCGGCGGCCCGCGACACTACGTGCGGGTCGGCTATCAGTTCGACTACGACAACACCGACGGGCGCAATGCCCGGTACCTTGGGAATCGGTACCTGATCGGGGCCCAGTACACGCTGCCGTGGAAGTCCACGGTGGCCCGGTACGACTTCAACCTCCACCAGCGCGACTACGTCCACGCCAACACCCTGCTGCCGGCCATCAACCCGGGGACGAGTGAGCGCTTCGACCTGGAGCAGAACCACGACGTCCGGATCGACCAGACGCTCACCCGCAGCTTCGGGCCCGCGGCGATCGGCTGCAGCGACTCGGCGCCGTGCCCGCTGACCCTGTCCGCCGAGTTCCAGCGCACGGTCAACCGCTCCAACCTGCCGATCTTCTCCTACGACCGCAACGTCTACCTGCTGACGCTGACCTGGCAGTACTGAGACGCGAAGGCCGCGCCGGATCAAGCCCGGCGCGGCCTCGGGTGCCCCTCTGCGGGAACGGCGCGGACGCGGGGCGCGCCCGGCCGGGACGCCGCCGCTACTTGCCCAGCACCGTGAGGCTGCTCTTGGCGCCGCTCACGCTGATGAGGGCGGCCGAGGGCGAGGAGTAGGTGATGGTGTTGCCGAAGGCGTTTTTGATTGGGTTCGTGATGCTGACCGTGGCGCCGCCCGTGATGAACACCGGGATCCCGGCGATCATCGGGCAGGGGCCTCCGCAGAGGCTGTTGGTCACGAGCACCTTGTTTCCCGTCCCCACGAAGTTCAAGAGCGCCCCCGTGATCGTCAGGCTCGAATTTCCGCTCAGACTGAGCAGCACGCCGTTCAGGATGAGGGTGCTCTTGTTTGCGAGCGTGAACAGGTCGGCGCCTACCGAGACGATGCTATTGCCCGAGAGGTTCAAAGCGGCGCCGGCCGTGACGGTGAATGTGCTGCTGTCGAGCCTGGCCAGGGTGGGGAACTGGGTCGCCGGGTTCACGCTGGCCAGATCCACGGCGTCGAGCAGGCTGGTGAAGGCGCTGTTGCCCATGAGGCTCAGCAGCGGCGCGCTGGCGTCGAGCAGGGCGGCGTTGACGCCGGCGAGCCTCTGGGCGGTCACGACCGCGCCATTGGTCTGATCAAGCAGGCCGCCCTTGAGCGTGACGGCGGACAGGGCGCCGTTCGCCGCCAGCACGTTGCCCGACTCGGTCATCGCGCTGCCGTCCAGGGCGATGGCCGCGGCGGCGCCCGTCGTCGCGAGGGACGAGTTACCCGTCACCACGAGCCCGTCTCCGGTCACGGTGAGGGCGGGGCTTCCCAGGTCCTTGATGATGGTGCTGGCCGCCGTGAAGACTCCGCCGCCGCTCAGCTTGACGAGGTTCTTCAGGGTCGTGATCGTGGGATCGAGATAGACGAAGGGGTTGGCCGCGTCGTTGGCCGCCAGGACGCCCTTGACGTCAATCAGGCTGCCGCCAAACGTGAGCTTGCTGGCCGTCGTTTCGAGCAGCGGCTGGCTGAGGGCGATATTGCCCGTGTTCGGCACCGAGTAGAAATCGCCGGCGACATTGACCACCTGGTTGTTGTATGTGGTCACGGCCTTTCGGCTCTTGGCCGGTCCCGAGCCGCCCGACCCCTCGCCGCCCGACGCGCACGCGCCCAGGGAGCAGACGTTGCGGTCGTCGCCGACAACCGGCTGGCTCGGGGCGCCTCCATTGGCACCTGTGCCGCCGCCGCCCAGAGCCGGAGCGATCGCGAGCGCCAGCGTCAGGGCCCGGCTTTGCTCCCGCGCATCCAAGACGTCCTGAAACTCGTCGGGGCCCTGGCTGAACTGCGGATCCGACCTGAGATCGGCGAGGATCCGCTCGGCCGCCTCGGGCGTGAGCGATCTCAGCTGTCCCGGCGCGTTCCCGATGCGGCTGAGGGTCTGCATGGACCCGACCTGCGTCGGCGGGGCGCCCGGGTTATTGGCCAGGAAGACGTCCACGAGCCCGTGCAGGACGTGGACATTGGTCGTGGCCGGCGTCGGTCCGCCGTGGGAGCTGGCCGAGGCCTGGATGATCTCGACCACCAGCACGGTGCCGCGCACGACGGCCACCGCATTGGGTGTGCGGATCTCGATGACCTCGCCCGGGCGCATGCGCTGGCGTGCTACGCCCACGGCGATCTTGCCCGAGGCCAGGTCCACGGTGGAGCGGCCCGTCTCCTCCGTGATCGTCAGCACCGACAGCTCGCGCACGGTTACCAGGGCCTTGCCCCTGAGCAGGACACGCACGATGGACTTCTCGGCCGTGCTGATGCGGTCCTTCTCGAAGACGTCGTCTTTGAACCGGAGCGGCAGGGGCTGGGGCAGGGCGGCGCGGGCGACGCTGGCCTGGCCCGAGAGGGTGGTGACGATGCCGACGCCGGCCGCGCTCTGGGCCGGCGCGGGGGAGGAGCCGAGCGCGAGGAGGAGTAGGAGGACGACCGCCTTCAGCGCCCAGCGTCTCATCCGGCGCATACCTCCGACCTGCTTCTTCGTGGTGAGCGGCAAAAGGGTAGGACGACCCAGGAGGTAGGCGAGCAAGGCGGATGCCACTGGACTCGATTACCCAAGTGGCCGAAAAGAAAGCGGTCAGACTACGGTGTTGGCTGGAAGGACACCCGCGAAGTGTAAGAAACGGGAAGGGCGGACGTCAGAAAACGTCCGCCCGGGTCGGCGGGAGTGCGAGGGGCTAGGAGCCGCCGGTGCCCCCGATGGTCACGCGGGTCGCGGGCCCGAAGACCCGGATCAGCGCCACGTTCGGCGTTATCAAGCCCAGCGTCGGGTTCCTGATGGCGCCGGCGCCAATGGAAACCTGCGCCGCCGTGGCGCCCCCGACCAAGGCGACGGGGATCCCGCCGACCAAGGTGCAGGGGCAGAAGCTGTTGGCGACCGAGATCAGGTTGCCGCCCACGCCGCCGAAGCCGATGAAGGCGCCACTCACGAAGACGCTCGAGCCGCCGCTGGCGTTGAGCAGGGTGCCGTTCAGGACCCTGAGGGTGCTGCCGTTGATCAGGCTGAACAGGTCGCCGGTGATGCGGAGCACGCTGGCGGCCACGTTGATGGCGGAGCCGTTGGCCACGGTAAGGGTGCTGGCGTCGAGCCTGACCACCGGCGAGAGGCTGGTCACCCGCGCGCGGAAGGCGAGGTCCACGGCATCCAGGCTCGTTGTGATGTTGCTGCCGTTGTGCGCCCAGATCAGAGGGAGGCTGGCCTCGACCAGGGCGGTGTCGATCTGCATGACCTTGCGGGTGTTCACCGTGGCGCCCGAAGTCTCGAACAGTGCGCCCGGGAACTGCATGATCTTGTCCGTGCCGAGCGACAGCCCGACGCCCGGGTACCCGACGGTGAGGTCCGGGGCCGTGTTCACCCCGGACAGGTCGAAGGCGGCCACCTGAGTGCCGATGCTGTGGGTGCCGCCCTCGAGGAAGGCCACCGAGTCGGTCGATGTGGTCTTGAACATTCCGCCCTGGACCACGCTCAGGATGCTGACGGGCACGCTCAGGTTGGTGTTCTTGGCGTGCAGCAGCCGGCCGCCCAGGTTGGCCGAGCCCTGGCAGCAGATCACCATCAGTGAGTCGAAGGCGACCGGCGGCTGGTTGATCCACTCCGCCAGGGCCCCGGGCCCCGTGGTGATCAGTTGGGCGCCGTTGCGGACCAGGAGCGCCGGCGTCAGCGCATAGGCGAACACCGAGTCGATGAGCGCGGCCGAGTCGAAGATGTTGTCACCCACGTCGAAGATCTTGAACTGCAAGGTGCCCGAGTCGGTCGTCGTCGTGACCCAGGTCCTGGCCCAGCTGCGGAAGTCCGTGACCCCATAGGGGTTTGTATTGGTGCTGAATCCGTTGCTGTTGAACTGCTGGGTGGCATAGGCGAAGGCCGCGGTGTTCCGGCTCTCCATCGCCAGCAGGGCCTGGTTGCCGGCCGAGTCGATCGCCGTCACCTGGAAGGTGTCGTTGAACGTCGTCGGCTGGCTTGGGAACTCGTTGGACACCATCGCCGAATTGAAGCCCAGCGCAAAGACCCTGCCCCCCGTGAACGAGAAGCCCTGGCTCAGGGTGCTGGTGAAGTTGTTCACCGCGCCGTTGCCTGTGTGGATCAGGAACATCTTGCTGTCGGCCGGCGGGTTGAGGAAGCCGAAGTTGGGCGCGCTGAAGCCGGCTCCGGTTGTGTTCCAGCTCGACAGGACGTCTTCAGCGCCGGGATTCTTGAGCAGTTTGTCGAAATTGCTGAGCGGGGGGGTCTGGAACGTGACGTTATTGGTCGGGTTCTGATTGGACGGGTTCTGCTTGCAGCCTTCCGCGTTCGGGTCCTTCGCGCAGGGGTCGATGACGGGTGGCGGGGTGTTACCCCGGTCGGGAATGATCAGGTTGCCGAGGAAGGTGGCTTGATCCTGCTCCTGCTCCCAGAGGCCGTCGGGCAGACCCCCGCGGTCGTCCGTGGTCAGGCCTTCGTCCAGCGCCGCGTCCTCCTCGGGCGTGCGGGTCCAGACGCGCCCGGTGCCGTCGCCGCTCTGCATGGGACCCACGGAGAAGGGATTGCCGCCGGGAGGGGAGACCTCGACCGTGCCGTTGCGAACGTGGAACGTCCCGATGCCGCCAAACTGGGCCGGCTGCCCCGCCTGGGCGGTGGCGGTGCGGATCTCGGCGATGACCACGGTGCCGCGGATGGCCGCCACGGCATTGCGAGCCCGGATCGTGATGCTCTCGCCGGGCTTCATGCGCTGCTTGGCCACGGCCAGGGCGATCTTGCCCGACTGGAGGTTGATCTCCGCCCGGCCCATGTCCTCCGTGATGGTCAGCACGGAGAGCTCGCGCACCGTGACGATGGCCTTGCCGCCCAGCAGGACGCGCACGAGCGACTTCTCGGCCGTGCTGATGCGGTCCTTCTCGAAGACGTCGTCCTTGAATTTGAGCGGCAGCGGCTGGGGTACGGTGGGCCGGGCGACGGTGGCCGAGCCCGAGAGGGTCGTGACAACCCCGACGCCCTGGCTGTCTTGGGCGGCGGCGGGAAGCGGCCAGACGGCGCCCAGCAAGAGGGCGAGAGCCACAGCCGACACGCGGTTGATGTTGATCACGATCTCTCCTTTAAAAATGGATTATCTGCGCCCGGCTCGTCTTACGCAAGCCCCTTGCCAAGGGATCGGGTTCGCAAGTGGGCGGAAGCATTGGAGCGACCCCGGCGCCTCCAAGTCGCCCTCACCCATAATCCCACAAACCGCGGAGGCGGGGCTCCACATAATGTGGCTCAGCCCCCGAACTCAGGGCCCCACCGGTGGGCACGGCAGGCCCCGTGCTAGAATCCCCCGGTGCGCTTTCTCTTCGTCTGCACGGGCAACGTGTCGCGCAGCCCCGCCGCCGAGGCCGTGATGCGCGATCTCCTGCCCGGCGCCCACGAGACCCGCTCGGCCGGCATCTCGCCCTTCTGTCCGCGGCCCATCACCGGCGGCGACCTGGGCTGGGCCGACGTGGTGGCCGTGATGGAAGCCGACCACCAAGCTTTCATCGCCCTACGCTGGCCCGATCGCGCCCACAAGGTCCGGCTGCTCGACGTCGAGGACCGCTATCACCGGCACGACCCCGCGCTGCGCCCGCTGCTCGAATCCCGGCTCGGGGATCTCCTGGCCAATTTGTGAGTGGTATGATTGGAAGCTGAGCCACGCGCCATGTTCGACATCGGCCTCCAGGAGCTCGTCCTCATCTTCGTCATCGCCCTCATCGTGTTCGGTCCGAAGAATTTGCCCCAGCTCGGCCGCTCGCTGGGGCGGGCCATGCGCGAGTTCCGGCGGGCCAGCGACGAGTTCCGCTCGACCATCGAGACCAACCTCAAGATCAACGAGCCCGACCCGGTCCCCGAGCCCGCCGCCCAGCCCGCTCAGGCGGAGGCGGCCGCTCCCGCGGCGACCGCCGTCGAGGCGCTGCCGGACTCGGTTCTGGATCCCTACCACTCCGAGCTGGCGGCCGACGCTCCCGTGGGCGAGCCCTACCTGGCCCAGCGGGGCGCCAAGCTCTTCCACGGCCGCGACTGCGCCTGGGTTAGGCGCATCGCCGAACCCGAGCGGGTCTACTTCAAGCGGGTGGCCGATGCCAAGGAGGCCGGCTTCGCCCCCTGCCCGGCCTGCGACCCCTGGGAGCCGGCCTAATTTTTTTTTCCTTGCCAAACTCAACGGATGTTGACTATCATCTTGTTTAGCCACGGGGCTCCCCCCGCACTCTCTAGATAAGGAGGAAGGGGCTTGCGAGAGATGACGGACCGGCAGCGGGAAGTGCTCGAGTTCATGCGCGGCTTCAGCGAGCGCCACGGTGTCCCGCCAACCGTGCGGGAGATCGGCGAGCGGTTCCGTTTCACCGCGCGCGCTGCCTTTGACCACCTGCGGGCCCTGGAGCGCAAGGGAATGCTCGAGCGCCGGGTCACGACCAAGCGCGCCTCGCGCTCCCTGGTGCTGGCCGATCGCCGGGCGGGACGGCGGCATGGGCGGGGGGAAGTGCCGGCGGCCGGCATTCCGGTCCTGGGGCGCATCGCCGCGGGCGCGCCCATTCTGGCCGAGGAGAATCGCGAGGACACGATCCCGCTCCGGCCGGACTGGCTGGCGTCCCGCGGGCAGGACGTGTTCGCGCTGCACGTGCGCGGCGACAGCATGGTCAACGCCCACATCATGGACGGCGACCTTGTGCTCGTGCGCAAGCAGGACTCGGCCAATCCGGGCGACATCGTGGCGGCCCTGCTCGAGGGCGAGGCCACGGTCAAGCGCTTCGGCCGCCAGGGCGCCTCGGTGGTGCTGCGGCCCGAGCATCCGACCATGAAGCCCATCGTGGTCGGCCCGGAGCGTGGTGACTTCCGGATTCTCGGCAAGGTAATCGGCCTGATCCGCAACATGTGAGCGCGAAAGATCGAGAAGGAGGGCAGTCATGTTCATCACTCTGAAGGCAAGCAGATATCAGGGCCGCCGCGTCGCGGCGCGCCGGTCTGGGCGCAAGGCGCCGCGGCTCTACCGCGCGCGTAGCACGCGCCGATTTTTTTTGCGCGCGACCGCTCAACATGTGAGGAGGCCGTCGCCAGCCGCCGACTGGCTCGGTGCCGCGGCGATGCTCCTCGGAGTAGCGTCCTGGGGACTGCTGCTGTCGCTGTTGGGCGCCTAGACGGGCGCGGCGTGGCGCGCTAGCAGGACGTGGAGCAGCCGCCGCTCTTGCCCTTGGGAGGCGCCGGTTGCACCGGTGGTATCACGGGCGGAGGCGTGAAGCCCCGCTCGCTCGCGCACGGCTCGAAGATGCTGGTGCACGGGGGATTCGAGCCCTTGCCGGCGAGCCCCTGAGCCTCGAGCTCGGCCGCGGCCCGGTCCTTGGGTCCCGCGCCCGCCTGGGCGTCGGGCGGCAGGCCGGCGCGCTCCTGGATCTGGAGGTCCAGGATGAGGTCGCGGATGTCATCGGCCCCGAGCGCGGTGATGGGCCCGGGCGTGTTGTCGATGACGGTGAGCATTTGCGGCGCCACCAGTTGGATCGGGGGCGCCCCAGCGATGTTCCGCAGAAAGACGTCCACGGCGTCGCGCAGGGCGTAGATACTGGTCCGGCGCTGGGCCGGCGCGGAGTCCACGACCACGACGGTGCCCCGGACCGCGACGATCACGTTGTGGGTGCGGATGTTCACGGCTTCGCCGGGCCGCATGCGCTGGCGGACCACGCCCATCGCGATCTTGCCCGTGTTGACGTCCACGGTCGCGCGGTCGGCCTCGTCGATTACGCTCAGGACCGACAGCTCGCGCACCGTCACCAGCGACTTTCCGCCGAGGAGCACCCGGAGGATGGACTTCGCGGCCGTACTGATTCGGTCGCGGGCGAAGATGTCGTCCTTGAAGCGGAGCGGCAGCGGCTGGGGTGTGGGCGTGCGGGCCACTGTGGCCTCTCCGGACAGCGAGGTGACCACGCCCATGCTGTGCGTGGCCTGGGCGGCCGCCGGAGCGGGCGCGGCCGCGGCCGCCAGCAGCGCGAGGAGCGCCAGTGACCAGCGCCGCGGGCGCGTCACGGCGCGAGCCGCTCCCACGGCTTGACGCTGACGAAGAGGTCGAGCAGCGCCGCGTCCACGGCGCCGGCCTTGCGCTCGTGGTTCAGGATGTCGAGGGCGCGCTCCACCGGCACCGCGGCCTTGTACGGCCGGTCGCTGGCCGTGAGCGCGTCGAAGATGTCCGAGATCGTCATCATCCGGGCCTGGACGGGAATGTCCACCGCCCGGCGGCCCTCGGGGTAGCCCGATCCGTCGAGCTTCTCGTGGTGGGAGCGGGCGATTTCCGGCACCAGCCGGAGCTCCTTGGTCCAGGGGATCTGGCGCAAGAACTGGTAGGTGTGCACCACGTGGGACTGGATCTGCCGGTACTCCTCCTCCGTGAGGCTGCCGCGCGCGATGGAGAGGACCCGCGCCTCCTCCGGCGTGATGACGGCGTGGGGCTCGCCCAGGTGGTCCACGAAGGTCTTCACGGCCAGGTCCCGGAGGCCGGCGGCCGCGTCCTCCGCCATGACCGTCGGCTCGTTGGCCGTCGCCACCGCCTTGAGATGGGCCTCGAGCTCGCCCAGCAGGGCCGTCAGCTCAGCGTCCCAGTCCGGGGCCTCCCGCGCGTAGCGCTCGCGCCCGTGCTCGAGCAGGCAGTCCAACTTGCGCCGGGCGTACTTGAGCTCGAGCCCGCGCTTGAGGATCTCCGTCCGCTGGCGGATGAGCTCGAGGTGCGTGGGGAGGAGCTTCTTCGCCTTGACCAGCACTTCCTCGCGCACGCCGACCTTGCCGAAGTCGTGAAGGAGGGAGGCGTAGCGGATCTCCTTGATCTCGTCCGCGGTGAAGCGGATGTCCCGGAACGGGGCGTGCGCGGCGCGGTCCACCGCCGCGGCCAGCGAGACCGTCAGATCGGCCACGCGGAAGGAATGGCCGGAGGTGGTCGGGTCGCGCGACTCGATCGCCGTGACCGAGGCCTGGACGAATCCCTCGAACAGCGTGCGGATGCTCGCGTAGAGACGGCTGTTCTCGAGCGCCACCGCCGCCTGGGAGGCCAGCGAGGCCGCCAGGTCGTGGAAACGCTCGGGGTAGGGCAGGGCCTCGCGCTCGATGGCCTCGGGCGAGGCGAAGGGCAGGCCCATGTCGCGCTTGCAGTTGATGAGCTGGAGCGCGCCGATCACCTCGCCCGCCGGCGTCTTCATCGGCACCACGAGCACGGACTTGGTGCGGTAGCCGACGCGGGCGTCGAAATCGCGGTTGATGTGGAAGCGCGTGCCCGGCGGCAGCACATAGGCGTCGTCGAGGTGCAGGATGTCACCGGTGAGGGCCACGTGCCCCGCCACGCTCTCCTCGTCGATGGGCAGGGTGAACTCGGCGAAGGGGACGCTGACCGAGTCGTTTTGCGCGAGCTTGAAGCGCAGCTGGCGCCTGCCCTCTTCGGGCTCCTCCACGAGGTAGATGGAACCGGCGTCGCTGTGGGTGATCTCGCGCGCCTTGGTCAGGATGAGATCGAGCAGCGCGTCGGTGTCGCGCTCGGCGCTGAGCCGCACGCCGATCGTGTTGAGCTCCTCGAGCTGCCGCCGCGTCTCCTCCATCTCGCGGCTGACCCGGGCGTGCTCGCTGGCGTTGCGCAGGATCTTGGCCAGGACGGCCGGCGTCACCGGCTTGGTGAGGCAGGCGTAGCAGGCCGCGGGAGGCGAGGCGGCGGCCGCGCCGTCCACGAGAACGACGAGGGGCAGCCCGGAGCGCCGAGTGGCGACCTCGGCGGCGGCGGGCGAATCGCCGCCCGCCAGGTCGAGGACCACCACCGCGCTCTCGTCGGCGCCGGGGGCGGGCAGGGCGTGGGCGGGCAGCGGGCGAGGCTCGAGGTCGTCGGGCAACTGGGCGAGCAGGGGCGCCGCCGGAGACCCCGCCAGGTACCAGACCACGCGGCGTGGCATAAAGCCAGCGTAGGGCGCGGCTCGTGAGTGTGTCAAGGTAAGCCTGCGGCGGCGACTTGACCCCTTCGGACGGGCCCCGATAGAATCATGAGGCGATGACCACGCGCGTGTTGACGGGCAGTGAGCGCCTGGACGCCATGCTGGGCGGCGGCCTGCTGCCCGGCACCCTCACCGTGGTGTACGGCGCCACCGGCATCGGCAAGACCCACCTGGGGCTGGCCTTCTGCCATCACGGCCGCCGCGCCGAGGGCCGCCCCGGACTCGTGTTCGACATGAACGCGCGCGGCGACTCCCAGCAGCACCACTCCTACGCGGCGCGCCTGTACGGGTGGGACCTCAAGCGCTGGAGCCACACGGTGACGCCGATGGCCCAGCCGTATCCGTCCGCGGAGCAGCTGGAGGCCTTCTACTGCGACGCGTTCCCGTGGGCCGGCAAGCTGCGCGACTACCAGGCGGCCACGCCCGACGGCCTCGAGTTCGACTGGAACTGGAAGGCCGTGTACAACCACGCGCTCTACACGGTGCGACCCTTCGTCTACTTCCACCTGGCCGCCGGAACTCGCCGGGTGATGGTCGACGGCGTCGAGCCGATGGACGTGCCCGGCGAATACATCCAGCCCTACATCTTCAACGACCTCTACCGCAAGACCATCCACCGTGACAGCGAGACCCTGGGCATGGAGATCTGCCTGCCGGTCTGGCAGCACCGCGCCTTCATCGACGCCCACCGCTACGACCACGCGGCCGTGACCACGGTGCTCCTGGTCACGACCGAGGAGACCCGGCTCGAGCACCTCATCGCGCGCAAGGTCGCCACCGGCGACATCGGCGCCGTCGCCAACACCATCCTTGTCATGGGCAGCGAACGCATGGGCACCCGCCTCGGCCGCTTCCTCTGCGTGGTCAAGCACCGCGGCAGCGCCATGAGCGATGAGATCGCCGAGTATCGGATCACCGAGCGCGGGATCGAGTTCGCGTAGCGCGGTTGCGGACGGCCGGGCGCTCGAGGCCCGGCGGCGGCGCAACTTCCGCCAGTCGCCGGCGCTGCGGGTGCGGTCGGCTCCGGGCGCGCTCCGCTTCGTCGACGCCGTCGGGTTCTGCTCCACCTTCTATCGCTTCCCCGAGGGCGCCCCCTGCCTCTGGGAAGCCGTGGCCGGGCGCGCCAACCCGCGCTGGCCGCGGCGCTCGCACCATGACGCGGGCATCGGCGTCACGTGGGAGCTCAAGGATACGCTGCCCGCCCGGCGGCAGGTCTACTACGGCAAGCTGATCAAGGGGCGGCCGGTGCTGGTGGCCCTCGACCTCTTTCCCGCCTTCTATGCTCTCGTGCGCGGCTCCCAGCGCGCGCGGGCATACGTCCGCGAGTACGAGGCGGGGCGGCTGTCGCTGACGGCCAAGCGCATCATGGACAGCCTCGCGCGCGAGGCACCCCAGTACACCCGCGGGCTGCGGGCGGAGTGCTTCATGCTGGAGCCCGCGAAGACCCGGGAGTTCGAGCGGGCCATGGCCGAGCTGCAGCAGGGGCTCTGGATCGTGAAGACCGAGGAGCGTTACGAGCCCACCTTCTCCTACCGCTGGGACCTGGTCGAGCGCTGGCTGCCCGACGCCGTCGCCGGCGGGCGGCGGCTCGGGCGGCCGGCCGCCCTCGATCGCCTCCTGGCCCGCTACCTGGAGGGAGCCGTGTACTCCACGCCCGGCCTCCTCCGCCGCCTGTTCGCGATCCCGCGCGGCGAGATCGACGCGTCGCTCGCGCGGCTCGAGCGGCGGGGCGCGCTCCGCACCGGCGTCGAGGTGGCGGGCTGGCCGGGGCGCTGGGTGCTCGCGACATGATGACGTCTCCGCCGCCCGGCTTTCGCTATATCGACATCCACACGCATCTGCATCCCGAGTGGTTGTTCCGGG
This sequence comes from Methylomirabilia bacterium, assembly GCA_041493605.1. Lineage (GTDB taxonomy): Bacteria > Methylomirabilota > Methylomirabilia > Rokubacteriales > CSP1-6 > DASSSH01. The sequence continues at coordinate 7,302 of JBGPZD010000028.1, read as the reverse complement.
CCATCCGCCGGTGGTTCGCCGAGCGCTCGAACTGGAAGCTCGAGTACCCCACCGACCCCGAGGTGGTGGCCGCCTTCCTGCGCGCGCGCGACGTCGAACGCTTCGTCTTCTGTTCCTACGCCCACAAGGGCGGCATCGCCCGGGAGATCAACGCGTGGCTGCACGCCACGGCCCGGCGGCTGCCGGGGGGCATCCCGCTGGGCACCGTGCATCCCGACGACCCCGACATGCTCGAGGTGGCTGACCAGGCCCTGGACGACTACGGCTTCCGGGGATTCAAGTTCCACATCAACGTCCAGCGCTTCTACCCCGACGACCCGCGGGTGCTGCCGGTGTACGAGCGGCTGCTCGCGCGCGACCGCTTCCTGCTCATCCACGTCGGCTCGGCGCCCTGGCCCAACGAGTTCGACGGCTTTCCGCGCTTCGCCCGCGTCATGGAGATGTTCCCCACGCTCAAGGTGGTCGTCGCCCACATGGGCTCCTTCGAGACACGGCAGTTCTTCGCGCTCATGGAGCGGTGCCCGAGCCTCTATCTCGACACCACGATGGCGTTCGCCCCCTTCCGGCCGGAGCACCAGGGGCTGAGCCGGCTGAACCAGATCGACGTGACCAATGACGACCTCATCCGCTGGCAGGACCGCGTCCTGTTCGGGAGCGATTTCCCGAATTTGCCGTACCCGTACGAGGACGAGCGGGACGCGCTCTGGATGCGCGCGCTCCCCATGCCGGTGTACCGGAAGATCTTTTACGACAACGCGGCCCGGCTGCTCGGCATCGCGTGAGCATGGGGAACGCCCGGATCTCCGTCGATGCGCTGGCACCGGTGGCGCGCGTGATTCTTGAAACGCTTCAGAATGTGCTCGGTGACGCGCCCGCATGGCTCGTGGGCGGCGCCCTGCGGGACGCGCTGGGCGGCCAGACGCCCCTCGACCTGGACGTCACCGTGGCTCGCGGCGCGCTGACTCTGGGCCGCGCGTTGGCGGACCGGCTCGGAGGCGCCTTCGTGGCGCTCGACGAGGCGCGCGGGGCCTGCCGCGTGGTGCTGGGCGGCGAGTCGCCGGTCCAGGTGGACCTGACCGACTTCAGGGCGCCGACCCTGGCCGGCGACCTGCTCGCGCGCGACTTCACCGTCAACGCGCTGGCGGCGCCGGTCGCCGATCTGGTCGGTCGCGGCAGCGCGGCCGTCGAGGATCCGGCGGGCGGTCTGGCCGATCTCGCCGCGCGCACCGTGAGGCCGTGCGGCCCGCGCGCCCTCGAAGACGATCCCGTGCGCGCCCTGCGCGCCGTGCGCTTTGCGCTCCGGCCCGGCTGGCGGCTCGACCCGGCCGTCGAGCCGGCCATAGTCGCCGTGGCGCCACGCGTCGCCGAGATGGCGGCTGAGCGGGTGCGGGATGAGCTCATCGCGATCCTGGCCGAGCCGCGCTGCGGGGCGGGGCTCCGCATCCTCGATCGCCTGGGGGTGTTGCCGGCGCTGCTGCCCGAGAGCCGGGCCATGCGCCGCACCGCGCAGCCCGAGCCCCACCGCTTCGATGTCTGGGAGCACTCGCTGCGGGCGGTGGAGGCGGCGGACGCGCTCCTGGACGGGCTGGACGCTCTCGAGCCGTGGGGCGCCGCGCTCCGCGCGCATCTGGGCGAGGATCTCGGCGACCGGCTCACGCGGCGCGAGGCGCTCAAGCTCGCGGCGCTGCTCCACGACGTCGCGAAACCGGAGACGCGCTCGGAGGCCGCCGGGCGGATCCGGTTCATCGGGCACGATGCGGTCGGCGCCGGGCGCGCGGGTGACGTGGCGCGCCGCTGGCGGCTGTCGCGCCGGGCCGGCGACGTGCTGGAGCGCCTGGTGGCCGAGCACCTGCGCCCGATGCATCTCGCCCAGTCCGGCGTCATCACCCGCCGGGCTCGCTATCGATTCTTCCGCGCCCTGGGCGACGAGGCGCGCGACCTCCTGCTGCTGGCGCTGGCCGACGCGGCCGCGTTGAGGGGGGAGCCGCCCCTGGCCGTCTGGGCCGGCGCGGGCGGCGGCATCCTGCGCGACCTCATGCGCGGGGTGGACGAAGAGGCCGCGGCCGCCGCGAGGCCGCCGCTGCTCCACGGCGAGGACGTCATGCGCGCCTTCGGCCTGGAGCCGGGGCCCGAAGTCGGGCGCCTGCTGGCGCGGGCCCGCGAGGCCCAGGCGCTGGGACTGGTCTCCACTCGCGAGGAGGCTCTCGACTTACTGCGGCAGGGCGGGGGCGAGCCCCTTGACACCCCGCCGGAAGGCCCCTAGAGTGTTGCCACTTTCCCCGCGCTGCGCCCGTTCCCAAGGAGGATTTCTATGGCCCTGAAACGTCTGTGCGCGATCCTGGTCGTGCTGGCGGCGGTGCCCGCGCTGGCCTGGGCGGCGCCCCAGGGCAAGGTCATCATCGCCCAGGGTGTGGATCCGACCACGCTCGACGTCATGAACCAGCAGGAAACCCCCGCCTCGGTGGTCGCCGGCCACATCTTCGACGGGCTCGTCGAGCGCGATCCGAACCTCAAGGTCATCCCGGCCCTGGCCGTCGAGGTGCCCAAGCTGGTCGGGCCCACGGTGTGGGAGGTCAAGCTGCGCAAGGGCGTCAAGTTCCACAACGGCGAGGAGTTCAACGCCGAGTCGGCCAAGTTCAGCCTGGAGCGGGTCAAGACGCCGGCGCTGCGGGCCAGCTCCAACTTCCGGCCCATCGACCGCGTCGAGATCGTGGATCCCTACACGATCCGCGTGCACACGAGCAAGCCGTGGCCGACCTTCGTGGCGATCATGACGTTCGCCCAGGCGGCCATGTACCCGCCCAAGGCCTACGCGGGCAAGGACAGCGCCTTCATCTCCAAGAACCCCATCGGGACGGGGCCATACAAGTTCGTCCGGTGGAGCAAGGACGACGAGATCGTGCTGGAGGCCAATGACCAGTTCTGGCGGGGGGCGCCGAAGATCAAGACGGTAGTCTTCAAGCCGATCCCCGACGACGCGGTCCGCGTGGCCGCGCTGCAGAACGGCGAGGTGGACGTGGCGGTAAACATCCCGCCGCACCTGGCCAACATCATCGCCAACCACCCGAAGGCGTTCCTCTCGACGGCGCCCTCGATCCGGACGCTCCAGCTCATGTTCGTCACCCATGAGTACGACGCCCAGCACAAGCTGATCGGCCCGTACAAGGGCGTCACCGCCGACAAGCGGGTCCGGCAGGCGATCATGTACGCCGTCGACGCCGACGAGATCATCAAGACCGTGCTCGACGGAAAGGCGATCCGCACCGCCACCATGCTGACGCCGCTGCACTTCGGCTACGACGCGGCCCTCAAGCCGGCCAAGCAGGACCTGGCCCGGACCAAGAAGCTCCTGGCCGAGGCGGGCTACGGCGGCGGCCTCGAGCTCACGCTCAACAGCCCGCAGGGCCGCTACGTGCGGGACAAGGAAGTGGCGGAGGCGGTGGCGGGCCAGCTGACCAAGGCGGGGATCAAGACCCAGCTGCGGACCTTCGAGTTCGTCAGCTACCTAAACACCCTCGTCTACGCCCACAAGTCCGGCCCGGTGTGGCTGATTGGCTGGGGGACCCCGACGCTCGACGCCGAAACGATCTACGGCCCGCTGTTCCGCACCGGCAGCAACCTGGGCAACTACCACAACGCCGACTTCGACGGGATGGTCGACCAGGCCCAGACCATGATGGACGAGAAGAAGCGGCTCGAGCTCTACCACCGCATCAGCAAGCTCTGGCTCGAGGACGCCGCGGCGGTGCCGCTCTACCAGCAGCTCGACCTCTACGGCGCCAGCCGGCGGTTGAGCTGGAAGGCGCGCAGCGACGAGCGGATCAAAGCTTACGACATGTCGTTGAAATAGGCCGGGGGAGATTGTGACAGCGGGCGCCGGATGTGACGGCACTGAATTTGACAATGGCGCGCCCGACACTAGAATAAGGAGCACAGGCGGCCGTAATTCAGTGGCAGAATGCCAGCTTCCCAAGCTGGACGTCGCCGGTTCGAATCCGGTCGGCCGCTCCACTGTCGAGGGGGTTGCGGCACGCGCCGCAGCCCCCTGAGTCTTTCCGGAGCCTGCATAGGCCCGTGACGCTCCGAACAGGAGGCTTCCAGCCGGGTTCCAGGCGTGAAGACAATCCTAGTCGTTGACGATGACCCTTGGCTGCTCGAGATGGTCGGCGACGTGCTGGCCAAAGAGCCGTACCGCGTCCTCCGGGCCTCCAGCGGCGAGGCCGCCCTGCGGGTCGCCGAGCAGCACGTCGGCTCCATCGACCTGCTCCTGGCCGATGTGGTGATGCCGGGCATGAGCGGTCGGGAGCTGGCCGACCGGCTGCGGCCGCTCCGCCCAGAAGTCAAGGTGATCTACATGTCCGCCTTCAGCGCGGAGGTGATGGGCGAGCACGGCGTGCTCGAAGCCAACGCCCCGTTCGTCTCGAAGCCATTTACCACGGATTTCCTCATTCAGACGGTGCGGCGGATCTTGGGCTCCGAGGGTCCGCCGCGGCGGCCCGGAGCCTGACGGACGTGTCGCGCCGGGAGACCCCACGATGGCCCACCCCTTGTCCGCCGAGATCAAGGCGCTGCTCGACCGCGCCAACTTCGCCCATCTCTCCACGTTGATGCCGGACGGCTCGCCCCAGGTCGCCCCCGTCTGGGTGGGGCGCGAAGCGGAGCGCATTCTGGTCGGCACCGGGGAAGCCTCGCTCAAGGCGAAGAACACGCGGCGCGATCCGCGCGTCGGCCTCTCCGTCATCGCCTTCGACGATCCCTACAGCGAGGCGCAGATTCGCGGGCGGGTGGTCGAGCGGCGGCCCGACGGCGACTTCAAGGGCATGGACGCGATCTCGCGGAAGTACACCGGGAAGGAGTTCCCGTGGCGGAACCCCGAGGGGCGTGTCATTCTCGTGATCGAGGTCGACCGCGCGCGCTACACGAAGCTGCCCTTCAGCCACACGCCGGCCTGAGCCGGCGGCCTTCGCTTCAGGCGGGACCGAAGCCGATCGCGGTTTGGTGTTCGGCCAGCAGCGGGCGGAACTTCACCGGCAGGCCGGCGTTGAGCGATTCCAGCGGGATGTCCACGAGGCGTCCCAGCAGTGAGACGCCCTCGTCGAGCTTCACCACCGCCACCGCATAGGGCGCCGGAGCCGGGGCGCCCCGGGGCGGGACGCGGATGACGGTGAACGAGACCACCGTGCCCCTGCCGGCGAGCGGCACCTGGGTCCACGCGCGGTGCTGGCAGCCCGGGCAGAACTCCTTCGGCGGGATGGCCAGCTCCCCGCAGTGCCCACACTTGATGCCGGTGAGGCGTCCGGCGCGGGCTTCCTCGAAGAAGCTCTTGAGCGTGATCACGCGCTCAGTCACGGCCGAACAGGCTCACGAGCACGGTGGCGGCGTTGCCGCCCAGGGTATGCGCGAGCCCCGTGGCGGCGCCGTCCACCTGGCGCGGGCCCGCCTCGCCCCGGAGCTGCGTGACGATCTCGGCGATCTGTGCGGCACCGGTGGCGCCGATCGGGTGCCCCTTGGCTTTCAGCCCGCCCGAGGGATTGACCGGCAGCTTCCCGCCCAGGCTGGTCCAGCCCTTCTCCGCGGCGAAGCCGCCCGTGCCAGGCTCGAAGAAGCCGAGGCCCTCGGTGGCGACGATCTCGGCGATGGTGAAGCAGTCGTGCAGCTCGACCACGTCGACGTCCGCCGGGGTCTTGCCCGCTTGCCGGTAGGCGCCCTGGGCGGCGCGCTCAGTGGCCATGACGCGGCTCAGGTCGCGCTTCTCGTGCATGAACATGGTGTCGGTCGCCGCCTGGGTGCCCAGCACCCACACGGCGCGCTTCCGCCTCTTCGCCACCTCCTCCGCGGCCAGGATCACCGCGGCGCCGCCGTCGGTGAAGGGGCAGCAGTCAAACAGTTTGAGGGGATCGGCCACGTAGGCGCTCTTGAGCACGGTCTCGAGCGTGATCTCCTTCTGGAACTGCGCTTTCGGATTCAGCGCGCCGTGGCGGTGATTCTTGACGGCCACGTGGGCCATCTGCTCCTCGGTGGTGCCGTGCTTGTCCATGTGCGCCCGGGCGATCAGCGCGAAGACGCCGGGGAAGGTGAGCCCGACGGACTGCTCGAAGGAGGCGTCGGAGCAGTAGGCGAAGTACTCGGTGGCGGCGTCCGTCGGGATGCTGAGGACCCGCTCGGCGCCGCCGACCATCACAACGTCCGAGACGCCGCTGGCGATCTCCATGACCGCGTGGCGGAAGGCGGCGTGGCTGGTGGCGCAGGCGTTCTCGAACCGGGTCGTCGGGATCGTGGGAAGCCCGAGTATCGTCGCGGCCAGCGGGCCCAGGTGGAGCTGGCGCTCCCCCTCGCCACCGGTGACGTTGCCGTAGTAGAGCGCCTGGACCGCGGACGGGGCGATCTCGGCGTCCGCGATGGCCTCGGCGGCGGCCTGGGCAAACAACTCGGCGCTCGTCCGGTCGTGCTTGCCGAACGTGGTGACGCCCACTCCGATCACGGCGACTCGGCGCATTCAGCCTCCTTGGATGAGGGGACGGCGGAATCGTCTCTTCATTGAGATCACGTCTTATGATACTCCGCTCGGGCCCCGGAACTCAAAGGGGCGTGTGGTTCATTGCCGGCCTAAAGGGTCGTGGAACGCCAGGGGGCGTGGTAGGGTGGGCCCCGTGGAACCCCGCGCTTCGCACGGGCGCCTGGAGATGGCGGCGTGACTTTCGAAGAAGCCCTGATCGTCCTGCTGGCGGCCGGCGCGGTGATCTTGTTATTCGTCGGCCTGGCCCAGGCGCTCGACAACCGGCCGCCGACCCCGGTGCGCCGCGGGCGCCGGCCCGGCGAGCGCGCGCGCGGCCGGCGTTCGGCCGAGCCTGGCGCCGGCGCCGTGGAGCCTCTGGTCCGGCCGCCCACCTCCCGCTGGCCGATTCCCGAGCCGCATTCCGACGACACCCCGCCGCAAGCGGAGGAAGATCCGGAGTCGTTGGCGGTTCTCGAGGCGGCGCCCTGGCCCGTGCCGGCGGATCCGCGTCTGGCCCTGCTCGAAGCGTCCGTGACCCTTTACCAGAGCGGGAAGCATCAGGAGCTGCTTGCCGCGGTCGAGCCCTATCTCCGATCGACGGCCCGCGTCCAGGGCGATGACGCGACCCGCGGAGACTCCCACGCGCTGTCGGCCGTGTGGAGCCTGGCCGGGCTGTCCCGCCAAGCGATGGGCGACCCGAGCGGCGCCCGGCACGCCTTCGAGGCGGCGCTGGCGGCTGCGCCGGAGGCGGCCGCCGAGGTCTCGTGGGAATCCTGCCCGCCGCGGCTGGCGGCGCTGTCGGTGCC
>JBGPZD010000094.1:0-8212 GCA_041493605.1 Methylomirabilia bacterium | reverse complement strand
TTCTACTGGCGCGTCGCCTCGGCCGCGCCCCCGCTCGCTCCCGCCGCCTGACGTGGAAGCGCTCGCGGCGGCCTGGACCCGCGTCGCCGGACGATTCCCCCTGCTCGGCTGGCTCGGGCGCTGGGGCATCTCGATCGCGTCCCTCGCGATGGGGCTGGTGACCTTGCTCGTCTTTCGCCGCGGGCTGCCGCACGTGGGCTGGATCGTGGGCTACCTCTTGCTGCTCTGGGTGCTCTTCGCGCTGCTGACCGAACTGCGGGCGCCGCTCGAGGAGCGCGGCCGGCGGCTCGTCGTGAGCGCGGCCGCGTACACGATCCAGACGCTCTACCACAACCTCCTGCTCTTCGTCCTGCCCGCCTACTACGCGGCCTCGACGCTCACGTCGGTGAACGTGTTCTTTCTGCTCGCGGCCGTCGCGGGCGCCCTCGTCACGGCCGTGGATCCGTGGTACCGCCGGATCGTCCACCCGCGCCCCTGGCTCGAGCATCTGCTGCTCGGCTTCTCGCTCTTCGCGGCGCTCAACGTCGCCCTGCCGCTGGTCGGCGTGCGGCCCATCCTCGCGCTCCTTGGCGGCGCCGCGCTGGCGGCGCTTGCGCTGACGCCGGCCTTGCGGCATGCAGCCGGGCTCGGCTGGAAGGAGGCGCACGCGCGGGCCGTGGGCCTGGCCCTGCTGGCGCTGGTGATCGTGTGGTTCGCGCGCGGATGGGTGCCGCCGGCGCCCCTGTTCATGGCGCGGGCGGTGGCGGCGCGCGCCGTGACCATGCTCGAGCCCGTCGAGCCGGTCGAGGAGGGCTCGGTGCCGGCGGCCACCGTGGCTGAATGGGGCGGTATCGCGGCCTTTACCGCGATCTACGCGCCGAGCGGCCTGCTCCAGCCCATCGAGCATGTCTGGTACCGCGACGATCAGTACCTGACCCGCATCCGGCTCGCCTCGCCCGTCCTGGGCGGGCGAGCCGAGGGTTTTCGCACCTACTCGCGCAATGAGGATCTGCGGCCGCCGCTGGCCGGCCGGTACCGGGTGGACGTGCGCACGGGCGCCGGCCAGCTCATCGGCCGGCTGCGCTTCACCGTGACGCCCTAACCCGTTATGATGTGGCCCTGATGGCGCTCGTCGACACTCACGCGCATCTGCATTTCCCCGAGTTCGCCGAGGACCTGGACGCGGTCCTCGAGCGGGCGCGCGGGGCCGGCGTGACCACCATGGTGACCATCGGCACCGACCGCGAGACCAACCCGGCCGCCGTCCGGCTGGCCGAGCGGTGTCCTGGCGTCTACGCCACGGTGGGCATCCATCCCCACGACGCCGCCGAGGCCACGGAGGAGGACTTCGCCGCGCTCGAGCGCCTGGCCCGCGGCTCGGCCAAAGTGGTGGGCTTGGGCGAGATGGGGCTCGACTTCTTCCGCGATCTGTCCCCGCACGACGTCCAGGAGCGCGTCTTCCGCCGGCAGCTCGGCTTGGCCCGGCAGCTCGCCAAGCCCGTCGTGGTCCACTGCCGCGACGCCCATGCCGAGACCTTGGCCATCCTCGCCGAGGAGCGCGTCGGGGAGATCGGCGGCGTCATGCACTGCTTCTCGGGCGACGTCGAGGTGGCCAAGCGCTGCCTCGACCTGGGCCTCGTGATCTCTCTGGCCGGTCCCGTCACGTACAAGAACGCCCGCGCCCTCCCCGACGTCGCGCGCTTCGTGCCCGAGGACCGCCTGGTGGTCGAGACCGACTGCCCGTTCCTTCCGCCCGAGCCCCACCGCGGCAAGCGCAACGAGCCGGCGTACGTGGCGCTGACGGCGGCGCGCGTGGCCGAGCTGCGCGGCGCCGATCCTGAGATACTCAACGCCGCCATGACCCGCACCGCCGCCCGGCTGTTCCGGCTGGCCCTGCCCTAACCCGATCAAAGGAGTCGTCCCATGGCCTACGCGGACATCCTCTACGAAGTGAAGAACGGCATCGCTTGGTTGACCATCAACCGCCCCGACAAGGGCAACACCTTCCGCCGCCAGACGGCGCTCGAGCTGATCCAGGCGCTCAACGAGGCGCGTCACGATACCAAGGTTCGCGTGGTCGTGCTCACGGGGGCGGGCGACCGATTCTTCTGCATCGGCGGCGAGAAAGAGCCGAGCGACGGCCAGCTCCACTACCACAACGTGCCGCCGGTGGTGGACCTCTACACGCTGATCGACGTGATGCCGGTGCCGGTCATCGCCATGGTCAACGGCTTCGCCGTGGGCGGCGGCAACGTGCTCGCCAACATGTGCGACCTCACCGTGGCGAGCGAGCAGGCGACCTTCCGCCAGGTGGGACCCATGATGGGCTCCTACGACGCGGGCTTCGGCACCTGGTACCTCGAGGACTCGGTGGGAAGGAAACGCGCGAAGGAGGTCTGGTTACTCAACCGCAAGTACACCGCCAAGGAAGCGCTCGCCATGGGGCTGATCAACGAGGTGGCGCCCCACGCCGAGCTGCGCGCGCGCACCGAGGCCATGTGCGAGGAGCTGAAGAAGCGCGGGCCCCAGGCGCTGGCGGCGCTCAAGGCGGCCTTCCACGCGCGCCACAACGGCGTCGCCGGCATGTCGCGCCTCACCATCGACCATTTGGTCGCGAACTACTACCAGACGGAGGAAGCCAAGGAGATGGGGCGCGCCTTCAACGCCAAGCAGGACCCCGACCCGGAGAAGTTCTACCGCTAGCGTCCCATGACTGGCCGCCGGACCGTCCGCACCATGTGCCCCATGTCCTGCCACCCGACCTTGTGCGGGATGCTGGTCGAGGTGGAGGACGGCCGGGTCCTCTCGGTCGGCGGCGACAAGGACAACCCCGACAGCCGCGGCTTTCTCTGCGTGCGCGGGCAGGCGGCCGGGGAGATCATCGGCAACCCCAAGCGCCTGCTCCGGCCGCTCATCCGCGCGCGCCGATCGGGGGACGCCTGGCGCGAGGCCGAGTGGGACGAGGCGCTCGACCTCATCGCCGCGCGCATGAAGGCGGCGGGACGCGAGGCCGTCGGGCTCTGGTCGGGCCACGGCCTCTTCGCCAACAACTACGGCACCCGCGTCGGCGCCCATCTCTTGCGTCGCTTCGCCAACTTCTTCGGCTGCCAGTGGTGGAGCCCGACCATCATCTGTTGGGGACTGGGCGCCTTCGGCATCGGGCTCACGGGCGCCCTCGAGGTCAATACCAAGGAGGATATGGGCGAGCACTCGCGGCTCATCATTCTCTGGGGCGCCAACCTGGCGAGCCAGCCCAATACGGGCCGGTACCTGTCGGCGGCGCGCCGCCGGGGCGCCTACGTCGTGACGATCGACGTGCGGGAGACCGAGACCGCCGGCCAGTCGGACGAGTTTATCGTCCTCAAGCCGGGCACCGACGCCGCGCTCGCGCTGGGGCTGATGCACGTGATCATCGGCGAGGGGCGCCACGACCGCGACTTCGTCGCCAACGCCACGATCGGCTTCGACGCCCTCGCCGACCACGTGAAGGCCGCTTCCCCCGAGTGGGCCGCCGCGATGACGGGCATCCCGGCCGAGCGCGTCGCGGCCCTCGCGCGGCGCTACGCTGATACCAGGCCGGCGATGATCCTGATCGGCGGCAGCTCGATGCACAAAGGCGCCAATGGCTGGCAGGGCGGCCGCGCCATCGCCTGCCTGCCGGCGCTCACGGGGGATCTCGGCGTTCCGGGAGGCGGGCTCGGGCCGCGCCACGGCGCCCGCTCCCATGGCCAGGATCTCAACAACGAGATCCTGGCGCTGGACCGCCGGCCGCCGGGGCGCTACGTGCCCGACCAGATGTCGCGGATCACCGAGGCGCTGGTGGACGGCCGCGTGCGGGTGCTGCTGCTGGCGGGCACCAACATGATGTCTTCCTTCGCCGAGACGGGGCGGGTCGGCGAGGGGCTCGAGCGGAGCGACCTCGTGGTCGTCCACGACCTTTTCATGAACGACACGGCGCGCCGCTTCGCCGATGTCGTGCTGCCGAGCACCTCCTGGCTCGAGGAGGTGGGGTGCAAGAGCACCAACACCCACCTCTATCTGACCGAGCAGGCCCTCGAGCCGCCCGGGGAGACGCGCTCGCTCGCCTGGATCCTGCGTCAGCTCGCCCCGCGCCTCGGGCTGGCGGCCGACTTCTATCCGTGGGTTGACGATGCCGGGCCCATCGACGCGATCCTGGACCATCCGTCCACGGGCCACGCGACGGTGGCGGCGCTGCGGGCCGCGGGCGGAATCGGCGCGCTGCGCATCTCGCACGTGGCCCATCCCGACCGCCGCTTCGACACGCCCTCGGGCAAGATCGAGTTCCACTCCGAGCGCGCGCTCAAGCTGGGATTGCCCCCACTGCCGGTGTTCGAGCCGCTGCCAGCCTCGTCCTATCCGCTGGCTTTCCGGCAGGGGCGCACGCTCACCCAGTTCCACGGTTTTTACGATCACGGCCGGGCGCTGCCCTCGCTGGCCGCGGCCGATCCCGAGCCGCGGCTCTGGATCGCCCAGGCCGACGCGGCGGCGCGCGGGCTCGCCGACGGCGCCCGCATCCGGATCTTCAACGAGCGGGGCGAGTTCGAGGCGCGCGCGTTGGTGACCCGGCGCATCCCGGCGGGCGCCGTGTGGATGCGCGACGGCTGGGAGGGGCTGAACGCGCTGACCTCGGGCCGCCCGTGCATCCCGGACGAGGCGGTGGGCCTCTTCCCGTTCGGCGCGGGGCAGGCGGCCTTCGACGCGATGGTGGACGTGGAGGCGGTGTAGCGCGCTACTGGCGGGCCAGGACGGCGCGGGCGCGCGCGGCGTCGTCGGCGTGGGCGAGCACGACCACCTCCGCCTGGCCGCCCACGCTGAACGGATGGACCGACTGCGCGATATTGCTCCGGAACACCACCGGGATCCCCTCGCTCTCGAGGAGGCCGCGGACCACCAACGCCTCGAGCTGGTCGCGGCAGCGGCGGACCTCGACGAAGCCCGGCGCGGGCTCAGGCGGCGACTTCGGGAAGCGGATGACCTTCGCAGAGCGTGCCATCACGCACATGCTAGCATAGCGACCCTACCCATGGTGACGCCGTGACCATCATCGACATCAGCCTGCCGATCCACTCGGGCATGGTCGTCTACGAGGGCGACCCGGGCGTGAGCGTGACGCCGCGCCTCGAGATCGCGCGCGGCGCCACGTCCAATGTCTCATTGATCTCGCTCGGCTCGCACACCGGCACTCATCTGGACGCCCCCGCCCACTTTATCGAGGGCGGGGCGACGGTGGAGGCGCTGCCGCTGGAGGTGCTCGTCGGCCCGGCGCTGGTGGCCGAGATCGCCGCCGACCGGCTGATCGGCCGGGCGGACCTCGAGCGCCTGCCGCTCGACGGCCAGAGCCGGCTGCTGCTCAAAACGCTCAACTCGTCGCTCTGGAACCGCGGCGCCTTCCACCGCGACTTCGTCGCCCTCGACGTGGACGGCGCGCACTATCTCACCGAGCGGGGCCTGCGCCTCGTCGGCATCGACTACCTCTCGATCGAGGCCTTTCACGCGCCCGGCCATCCGGTCCACCGCCATCTCCTGGGCGCCGGCGTGGTGATCCTGGAAGGCTTGAACCTGTCCCGCGTCGAGCCCGGGACGTACGAGCTCGTCTGCCTGCCGCTGCCGGTCAAGGGGATCGACGGCGCGCCCTGCCGCGCCGTCCTCTTGCCGCCCCGCTTCGCGAGGGCCTGACCGCGCCATGTCGTGCGGTTCTCCTCGGGTGGTGGAGGCGAACGGCCTCCGGTTCCAGCTCTACGAATGGGGCCGGGCCGGCGCGCGGCCGGCGCTGCTCCTCCATTCCCAGGCCGCCCACAGCCATTGGTGGGACTGGACCGCGCCGCTGCTGGCCGAGCAGTTCCACGTGATCGCCCTCGACCTTCGCGGTCATGGCGGCAGCGGCTGGGCCGAGCCCGCGACCTACGGCTTCACCGATTACGTGCGGGACGTGGTCGCGGTGCTGGACGCCCTCGGCTGGAAGTCCCCGCTCGTGATCGGCCACTCGATGGGCGGGTATGTGGGCGCGTACCTGGCCTCGCTCCATCCCGAGCGCGTGGGCGCCTTGGTCATCGCCGACACCCTGGCCGAGTTCGGGCCCGAGCAGGAGGACTGGGAGCGCCGCCAGCTCGACCGCCCGTCGCCGCAGTACGCGAGCCGCGAGGAAGCGGCCCGGGGCCTCCGCCTGACGCCCCCCAGCACCACCGCGCCCGAGGAATGGATCCGGCATTTGGGAGACGCGGGCGTGGTCGAGCGGAGCCCCGGTGTTTGGGAGCACGCCTTCGACCGCCGGATCTTCAGCCACCCGCGCCCCGACGCCTGGCCCTTCCTGCCGGGTGTCGCGTGCCCGACTCTGGTCGTCCGCGGCCAGGGCAGCACCATCATGGACAAGGATTCCTGGCTCAAGGTGACCACGGCCGTTCAGCGCGGCCAGTTCGCCGAGGTCAAAGGCGCCTTCCACCACCTGATCCTCGACGACCCGCCGCAGTTTGTCTCCATCGTCACCGACTGGCTCGACCGGCTGGGCTAGGGGGCCGGCCGCCCGCCTTGACGATCTGTCGTTACCCTCTTATGCTTGGGCTCCCGTTCAAGGGGTCAACGTGGATCTGAACGCGCTGTCCACCCGCGACGAAAACCTGCCCGCCGCCTACTCGGAGCGGCTGGAGAAACTCTCGCTCGCCCCGCTCTGGACGGCGCTCCACGCGCTCCTGCCCAACGAGCGCGCCACCCGGGTCTTGCCCCATCACTGGCGCTGGGCCGAGCTGCGCGCGCCCCTGCTCGAGGCGGCGCGTCTGGTGGGCATCGAGCAGGCCGAGCGCCGCGTGCTCGTGCTCTGCAACCCGGGGCTCGGCGGCGCCTACGCCGCGACGGCCACGCTCTTCGCCGGGTTTCAGGTCATTCTGCCGGGGGAGACGGCGCCGAGTCATCATCACACCCCGGCGGCGCTCCGGCTGGTGGTCGAGGGGCTCGGGGCCTACACCACGGTGGACGGCGTCAAGTGCGCGATGGAGCCCGGCGACCTGATCATCACCCCGCCGATGCGCTGGCACGACCACGGCCACGAGGGCACCGAGCCGGTGGTCTGGCTCGACGGGCTGGACATCCCGCTCGTGCGCAGCCTGGAGGCGAGCTGGGCCTCGAAGATGCGGCCGGCCACGGCGCCGATCACCGAGACCGATTCGTCGCAGGACGAATTCACCGCCGCCGGCCTCGTGCCGCGGCGGTCGCGCTACGAGGACACCGGCTTTCCCCAGGTGCGCTGGCCGTGGCGCGCGGTGCGCGCGGCGCTGGTGGCTATGGCGGCTCAAGCCCCGGCGAAGGCGCCGGTGACGCTCCGCCACGTCAACCCGCGCACCGGTGACTTCCCGCTCAAAATTATGGGCTCGGAAGTGCTGTGGCTGCGCCCCGGCGAGACGACGCCGGCCGGGAGGCGGACGGGTAGCGGCGTCTTCCACGTCGTCGAAGGCCGCGGCGAGAGCCGCATCGGCGAGACCACCGTCGCCTGGGAGCCTGGCGACTGCTTCGTGGCGCCGCCCTGGCACTGGATCGAGCACCGCAACCGGTCCGGCTCGGCGCCCGCCTGCCTCTTCCACCTCAATGACGAGCCGGCGCTGCGCGCGCTCGGCCTCTGGCACGAAGAGCTTCGCTCGATCGACTGAGCCGGCGCTAGCGCCCCCGCCACCGGGTGAGCGTCCAGGCCCCCGAGCCGACCACCATCTGGATGATGCTCGCCGCCAGCACGAGCGCCGGGTACGCCCAGCCTTCGGCGCAGGGGCCCCAGCCCGCGTCGCCCGGATCCCGTCCCCGCGTCAGCAGCCCGCGCTCGAGCCCGTAGACGAGCGGCACCAGTCCCACGACGAAGCCGTTGAGGCCGGCGGCCCAGCGCACCGAGACGCCAAGGATCATCAGGAGCCCGCCCCCCAGGGCCAGGATCACCGAGAGGTAGCCGAACATTAGAATCGGCGCCACGGCGGGGAGGATCATCCGGGCCAGTTCGGGAGGGAAGAACGCCTCGGGCCGCACCGATTCGAGTCCGCGCAGGGTGCAGTAGCCCTGTCTCACGAGCAGCGCGCCCAGCGCGACGCGGAGGGCCGTGGCCCAGTTGGGATGCATGGCGCGCTAGAGGTCGCGCGCGGCCGGCAGCCCCGGCAGCCCCGTCGCGGCGCGCACACCGTTGACGATGGCCTGGGCGACGGCCTCGGCGGCGGCCAGGCCCACGGCCATCACGTCGCCG
>JBGPZD010000141.1:0-4210 GCA_041493605.1 Methylomirabilia bacterium | reverse complement strand
GTCCGCCGCGGCGATATCGATGAGAAACGGCACGCGGCGCTGCTGGACCACCGGCACCATGGCCGCCGCATCGCCCGAGCTGAACGGCCCCATGAGCATCTGGGCGCCCGCGTTGATCACGCGCTCGGCCTCCGTGCGCGCGACGTCCGGCTTGCTCTGGGTGTCGCCCAGGAGCAGCTCGAGCTTGGCGCCGCCCATGGACTTGATGCCGCCGGCGGCGTTGATCGCGTCGGCAGCCATCTGGGCGCCCACACGACACGCCTGGCCGGGCTCGGCCAGGGGACCCGTGACCGTGTGGATGATTCCGATCTTAATGGTCTTCGGTTGCGCCCGCAGCACCGCCGGGAAGCCGAGCGCGGCGGCGCCCGCCGCGACTCCGGCGGTCTTGAGAAAGGTGCGGCGCTGCACTCGCGTTTCAGGCCGGTTGTCGCTCATCTGCGCCCTCCGTTGGGTGTGTGGCTCAGTGCGCGCCCAAGAGCTGCTGGGCGATGACGATCCGCTGGATCTGGTTGGCCCCTTCGTAGATCTGGGTGACTTTGGCGTCGCGCATGTAGCGCTCCACCGGGAACTCGCGGGTGTAGCCGTACGCGCCGAGGATCTGCACGGCGTCGGTGGTCACCTTCATGGCCGTGTCCGAGGCGAGGCACTTGGCGATGGACGACTCCATGGCCGTGCTCTCCGCTCCCCGGTCGATGAGCGAGGCGGCATGATGGACCACGAGACGCGAGGCGTGGACGGCCATGGCCATGTCGGCCAGCATGAACTGGATGCCCTGGAAGGCGGCGAGGGGCTGGTCGAACGTGCGGCGCTCCTTGGCGTAACCCGCGGCGGCGTCGAGCGCCGCCTGGGCGATGCCGACCGCCTGGGCGCCGATGGTCGGGCGCGACTGCTCGAGGGTGCGCAAGGCGATCTTGAAACCATCGTTCTCCTCACCCAGCCGATTCTCCACTGGGACCTCGCAGTCGGCGAAGTGCAGGGCCACGGTGGGCGAGCCGTGAATGCCCATCTTCTTCTCGTTCTTACCGACGCTGAACCCCTTCATGCCGGGCTCGACCAGCAGGGCCGTCACCCCCTTGGCGCGCTTGGCCTTGTCGGTCGCGACGAACACCGTGATCACGCCGGCGTGGGAGCCGTTGGTCACCCACATCTTGGAGCCGTTGACCACGTACCGGTCACCCTTGCGGACGGCCGAGCACTGCACGGCGGCGGCGTCCGAGCCGGAGCCGGGCTCGGACAGTGAGAAGGCGGCCGTGATCTCCCCCGTGGCGATCCGCGGCAGGTAGCGGCGCTTCTGCGCCTCGGTGCCGCCGGAGAGAATGGGGTAGCCGCCCAGGTTCTGCACGATGAAGATGGTCGAGGTCGCCGCGCACGCCCAGGCGACCTCTTCGGCGGCCAGGCAGAACGCGAGCGAGCCGACGGCGCTGCCGCCGTACGCCTCGGGGATGTGCAGCCCCATGAGCCCCTGCTGGCCCAGCAGCTTGAGCTGCTCGTGCGGGTACTCGCTCGTCTCGTCCACGTGGGCCGCCATCGGCGCGATGCGCTCGCGGGCGATTTCCCGCGCCAGATCGCGGATGGCGCGCTGCTCGTCGCTCAAGTAGTACAGCTGGTTCAAGGCCCCACCTACTTCTTCGCGTAGTCGTAGAAGCCCTTGCCCGACTTGCGCCCCAGCTGTCCGGCCATCACCATGCGCTTGAGCAGCGGGGGCGGGGCATAGCGCGGCTCGCGGTATTCCTCGAACATGACCTCCGCGACGAACATCGTCGTGTCCAGGCCCACCAGGTCCAGCAGGGTGAACGGGCCCATCGGGTAGCCGCAGCCGAGCTTCATGGCCGAGTCGATGTCTTCGAGCGAGGCCAGGCCGCTCTCGTACACGCGGACGGCGTCGAGCAGGTAGGGCACCAGCAGCCGGTTGACGATGAAGGCCGTCGAGTCCTTGGTGCGCACGGGCGTCTTGCCCACCGCCTGCACCCACTCGTAGGCTGCGAGCACGCTCTTCTCGTCGGTGAGGATGGTCTGCACCACCTCGACCAGCTTCATGAGCGGCACCGGGTTGAAGAAGTGCAGTCCCAGGACCTGGGCGGGCCGCTTGGTGGCGGCCGCCATGGCCGTGATGTTGCACGACGAGGTATTGGAGGCCAGCAGCGCGTGCGGTGGGCAGATCCGGTCCAGCCTGGCGAAGGTCTCGTTCTTGAGCGGCTGGTTCTCGGTGATGGCCTCGATCACGAGATCGCAGTCCTTGAGGTCCTCGAGCTGGGTGGCGCCCTTCAGCCGGCCCAGGGTCTCCTGCATCACCCGCTCGTCGATCTTGGCCTTGGCGACCAGGGCCTCCAGGCTCTTCCGGATGCCGCCCAAGCCCTTGTCCAGCAGCTCGCGGTTCGCTTCAATGACCAGGGTGGAGAAGCCGGCCTGGGCCGCCACCTGGGCGATGCCCGAGCCCATGAGGCCGCAGCCGATCACGCCGACGTTCTTGATTGCCATGCTCGAATCAGGTCTCCGGTTTTCTCGGGTGGGAGTGGAATGCCTCGACGGTCGGAAGGCGGTGCAGGACGAACTAGCGGCGGGTGCGACCGGGCAGGGACCGGTAGAACGCCGCCTCGTGCTCCAGGTCTCCGGGGGGGCACGGGTTCTTGATGATCATGGTCAGGCCGGTGCCCACAAGGCGCGCCGAGCCGTCCGGCATCATCTCCCACTCGCCGGGACGGGCGAGCCTGGGCGTGGCCGCGTCCCGCCGGAGCGTTTCATTGAAGGCCGCGTCGGGGTGGTCGATCGGGCGGGACAGCAGGTTCAGGATCATGGGCGCGTTGAGCTGCTGGCGCACTTCCTCGGCCGCGGCCGGCCCGGCTCCGCCAAGGAGACAGCCGGCCAGCGCCGTCCCCGCCGTCAGCCACCGTCCGATGCCCGTCATCCCGGCCATGTCCTGCCCTCCCCCTCTATTCGTACACGATCAGGGACTCGAGCGTATACCCTTTTAGCCGCTCCCGCCCCTTGAGAAATGCCAGCTCGATCAGAAACGCCGCGCCCACGACGATGCCGCCCAGCCGGTCGACCAGCCGGAGCGTCGCCGCCATGGTCCCACCGGTCGCCAGCAGGTCGTCCACGACCAGCACCCGCTGCCCTCGGCGGATGGCGTCCTCGTGGATGGCCAGGACGTCCCGCCCGTACTCGAGCTCGTACTCCTCCTCGATGGTCCGCGCCGGCAGCTTGCCGCGCTTGCGCACCGGCACGAAACCCGCCTTGAGCTGGTGGGCCAGCGCGCCGCCGAAGATGAAGCCGCGCGACTCCACGCCCACCACCACGTCGATCAGGGCCGTATGGTACTTGGAGGCCAGGTGATCGATCACCGAGGCCCAGGCCGGGCCGTCCTTGAGGAGAGTCGTGATGTCCTTGAAGAGGATCCCCTCGGTGGGAAAGTCCTTGATATCACGAATCTTTGCTCTCAGCTCGGCCAACTCCATCGCGGCCTCAGATGTTACCCGCTAGGGGGTCATGACGCAACACGAAAAAGCCGGCGGGAGGGGTGCGAATCAGCGACTGGACGTGTCTGCGGCGATGCCGAGCGCGAGGAGGAGACCCTCGGGATTGGTGGGAGTGATCAGCAGGGGCCGGCCGACGCGCCGCTCGATCCAGACGAGCCCGTCGGTGCGTGATACGTAGACCTCCACGCTGCCCCGCCGGGAGGTCCAGAGGCTGCCGAAGGCGCCCCAGAGGCCCCCGACGCCCACGCGGATCGCCCACCCGAGTTCCTTCCTCAATTCTCCGCGCCCGATCACGCGGGCCGACGCGATGTTCGTCCGCGGAATGACGCGGCGGCGGAGCGGCCAGATCAACGCCAGCGCCCCACTTGAGATCTCGAATCGAGTCGGCCGGCAGAAGAGCCAGACCGCCACGCACATGACGACCACGAAGGCGGCCGCGCCCCAGAGGACGGACCTGGCCGGACTCAGGAGTCCGGCGACGACCAAGACCACCGGAAGGGCGAGGACGATCGCCGTCAGCACGACGATCAGACGCGACATCGGGGCCATCGGGAAGGACCGCGGCTGCCCGGCCATCATAGCCGGTCCAGCATCGCGGGTAGCTCGCCGAGATCGCCCACGGCCAGATCGGCGTGGGCCGCCGCGAGGCGCCCATGGGCGGCGAAGTGCACGCCGCGCATCCCGACGCCCTGCGCCCCCGTCACGTCATCGAGCGGGTTGTCGCCCACGTGGGC
>JBGPZD010000136.1:0-4515 GCA_041493605.1 Methylomirabilia bacterium | reverse complement strand
CCCGGTGTCGGTCTTGTTGTAGCGGTAGATGAAGGCGAGCGAGCTGTCCCAGGGCAGCGCGACGCCGATCCGCCCGCTCACGGCGTTGATGTTCGAGCCGTCGTTCTGGAACTGCCCGTTGCTCTCGAGGTGCGAGCCCGACAGCGCGTAATCGAGGATCTTGTAGGCGCCGCTGAACCCCGCCCTGCCCTGGAGGGTGTCGTAGTTGCCGCCCAGGCCCTCGACCGAAGCGGCGAAGGGGCCCGTGCCCTTCCGCGTGATGACGTTGATCACGCCGCCGATGGCGTCGGCGCCGTAGAGCGTGGACTGCGGCCCGCGAATGACCTCGATGCGGTCGATGAGGTCGGGGGAGATGTCGGAGAGGTCCGTCTGCCCGACCGTGGGGCTGGCGACGCGGACCCCGTCGACGAGGATCAGCACCTGGCTGGAATTGGCGCCGCGGATGCTCATCGTCGTCAGCTTGCCGAAGCTCCCGGTCCGCCGGACGTCGACACCCGGGATGTTCCGGAACGCCTCGTCCACCGTCGGATAGTGGTAGGTCTTGATATCCTCCCCCGTCACCACGCTCAACGCCACGCCCAGCTGCTCGGCCGGCGTCTCCACCCGGGTCGCCGTCACCACCACCGGGTCCACCTTCTTCGTTTCCTGCGCCGCCGCCGGCGCCACCAGCAGGAGCGCTACTATCAACCACATTTGTCTCAGCTCGAAACTCATTTGACCGCTCCTTTTGCCTCGAAAGGGATTGAGGTCGGGTCGCGGTCAGGTTTCCTGACTCGTGGATCGGCGCCGTTGCCCGGCCTTCCCGGGATCGCTCCCAGTGGCTCCCTTGCGGGGTCGGGCTTGGCTCCCCACTCACAGTGGCGGGACCGTGCCGGATTCTGCCGCCGCCTGGCGGCGGCCCACCGGCTTCCCTTGATCCGCGACGGTTCACTGCGTGCTGTGCAACCGAGATCGGGCCTGATTCACCTCCCCCGTGTCAGACGTTGGGCCAGACGACCTGCACCGTGGGACGGCGGCTCACGGGATGCTTGTCCACCACCACGCGGCAGCCGTACACGGCTTCGAGCGTCGCCTCCTCCAGCACCGCCTCCGGGGCGCCCACCTTGACCGCGGCGCCCGCCGCCAGCAGCAGCAGCCGGTCGCAGAGCTCGGCCGCGAGGCTCAAGTCGTGCGAGACGAGCACGATGCCGAGCCCGGCCTCGCGGTTGAGCCGCCGCAGCAGCCCGGCGCATTCGGCCTGGTAGCGCAGGTCGAGATGGGCCGTGGGCTCGTCCAGCACCAGCAGCCGGGGCTTCTGGGCCAGGGCCCGCGCCAAGATCACGCGCTGGCGCTCGCCGCCGCTCAACCGGTCGAGCGGCTCGTGCCGGAGCGCGGATACCCCCGTCAGCCCCATGGCCTCCCCCGCGATGGCCCGGTCGGCCTCGCTCTCGAAGAACCGGCTCGGCGCGTGGGGAAAGCGGCCCATCAGCACCAGCTCCTCGACGGTGTACGGGAACCCCTGCGGCACGTCCTGAGGCACGACCGCGATGCGCGTGGCCACGGCGGCCCGCGTCAGCCGTCCCAGGGGCTCGCCCCCGAGCAGGATGTCGCCGCGCGAGGGCGCCAGCACGCGCGAGAGCAGCCGGATCAGCGTGGTCTTGCCCGAGGCATTCGGGCCGATGACGCCGAAGATCTCTCCCTGCCCCACCGTGAACGAGAGATCGCGAATGGCGAAGCCGCGGTCCTCGCGGGCCGGGTAGGCGAAGCCCACGCCGCGGAACTCGGCGAGGGCGCTCACGGGGCCAGCCGGACGGCGCGCGAGCGCATCAGGTAGATGAAGAACGGCGCGCCGCAGAAGGCCGTGATGACGCCGACTGAGAGCTCGGCCGGCGCCA
Source organism: Methylomirabilia bacterium (assembly GCA_041493605.1). Lineage (GTDB taxonomy): Bacteria > Methylomirabilota > Methylomirabilia > Rokubacteriales > CSP1-6 > DASSSH01. The sequence goes on along the minus strand of JBGPZD010000136.1, from coordinate 2,641 downwards.
CCAGGTTGCGCGCGAGGGTGTCGGCCGCGAGGAGGAAGACGCCGCCCGCCAGCAGCGCCGTCGGCACCAGGACGCGATTGTCGGGGCCGAGCGTCATGCGCAGCGCGTGCGGCACGATCAGCCCCACGAATCCGATGGGCCCGACGAACGCCACGACAACGGCGACCAGCAGGGCGGCCCCGACGAAGATGCGGCGCTTGACGCGCTCGGCGTTGACCCCGAGCTGGAGCGCGCCCTCCTCGCCCAGGGCGAGGAGGTTCAGCTGGCGCGACTGGCCCAGGACGAGCCAGAAGCCCACGGCGGCCACGGCGGCGAACACGCCGAGCGCGCCGGCGGGCACGGGCGACAGGTTGCCCAGCAGCCAGTGGATGACGCCGCCCAGCCGGTCGAAGTCCACGATCGAGATCAGCACGGTGATGGCCGAGGAGAAGAAAATGCCGACGATGACGCCGGCCAGCAGCAGGGTGTGGACGGGGAGCCCGCCCGCTCTGGAGGCGATGAGATAGACGGCCACGCCCGCGATCAGCGCCCCGCCAAAGGCAAAGGCCGTGAGCCCCAGGGCATCGAGGAGCCCGGCCCGCAGGCCGAAGACCTGGGCCAGCACGACCCCGAACGCCGCGCCGCTCGAGACGCCGAGCACCGAGGGCTCGGCCAGCGGGTTGCGGGTGAGCGCCTGGAAGCCGGCGCCGGCCACGGCGAGGGCGCCGCCGGCCAGAAGCGCGGCGGCGATGCGCGGCAGCCTGAGGCTCAGCACCACGACCTCGTCCACCCCCTGGGCCTGGGCGCGCCCCGTGAGCACGGCGACCACGGCTCGCGGTGAGATCGGCGCGCTGCCCACGAAGAGGGCCGCCAGGGCCGCCGCCGCCGCGACCAGCGCCAGGACCGCGAGCGCCGAACCGAGCCGGGATGCCGGACTCACGGGTGCCTCGTGCCCGGGAACGCCTCGGGATGGATCAGGCGGGCCAGCAGCTCGAGTCCGTCCACCACGCGGGGGCCGTAGCGGTGGAGCAGGTTGCCGTCGGCCGTGTAGAGACGTCCCGCCTTGATGGCGGGCAGGCTCGTGAACCGCTCCCACTTCTCGCGCGTCATGGCGCCCTGCCCCGATCCGTGGCTGGCCAGGATGATGACCTGGGGCGCGCGCGCCACCGCCGCCTCCACGCTGTAGCGCGGATAGGACTCGCCGCCGTCGGCCGTCACCGAGTCGCCGCCGGCAAGTGCCAGGAGCTCGGACACGAGCGCTCCGCGCGCGGGAACGATGAGCGGCTCGGGCCAGAGCACGTAGAGCACGCGCGGGCGCGGCCGCGACGCCACTCGCTCCGTCACGGCCTTGATGCGGGCGCCAAGCGCGGCGATCAGATGCCCCGCGGCCTGCTCGCGGCCCGTCACGGCGCCGAGGCGCGCGATCACGTCCAGCACGTCGGCCACGGTGGCCGGGTTGACCAGATAGACGGGGATCTTGAGGCGCTCGAGCTGGGTGAAGGTCTCCTCGCGGTTGCCGGAGGTGGTGGCGATCACGACGTCGGGCTTGAGCGCGACCATGGCCTCGAGGCTCGGCGCCAGCATGCCCCCGACCCTGGGCTTGAGCTGGGCCTGGGCGGGGTAATCGCAGAACTCCGTGACGCCGACCAGCGCGTCCTGGGCGCCGATGGCGAAGAGCGTTTCGGTCACACCCGGGACCAGCGAGATGACGCGCGTGGGGGGCCCGGCCAGGCTCACCTGGCGCCCGGTCTGATCGGTGAGGGTGAGGGCCGCCGCCGTTCCGGGCAGGACCAAGAGCAGGACGAGCGCCGCCGCGGCCCTCATGGCGCGCGCTCCGAGACCCCGGCCGACTTGAAGGTCGCCATCTCGGTGAGCACCCGCACGGCCGCGCGCGCGAGATCGATGCAGAGCGCGGCCCCCGTGCCCTCGCCCAGCCGCATGCCCAGGTCGAGATAGGGCTCGAGGCCCAGCGCCTGCAGCACGTGGCGGTGACCGGGCTCCACCGAGCGGTGCGAGGCGAGCAGACAGTGCCGCGCCTCGGGCTTCATCCTCACCGCCGCGAGCGCCGCGGCGCCGGCGATGAAGCCGTCCACGATCACGGGAATGCGGTAGGCCGCGCCGGCCAAAACGACGCCGGCCAGCCCCGCGATCTCGAAGCCGCCCACCTTGGCCAGCACGTCGAGCCCGTCGGCCGGATCGGGCCGGTTGACCTCGAGGGCGCGCGTGATGGCGGCGATCTTCCGCCCGCGCCCCGCGCCGTCGACGCCGGTGCCCAGCCCCGTCACGTCCTCGACGGGCGCGCCCGTGAGCGCCGCGACCATGGCGCTCGCCGACGTGGTATTGGCGATACCCATCTCTCCCGTGCCAATGAGGTCGAGACCCGGAAGCCGCTCGGCCTCAACCAAGGCGATGCCGGCCTCCACGGCCGCCAGCGCCTGCTCGCGGCTCATGGCGGGGCCGCGGGTGAAATTGGCCGTGCCGGGAGCGATCTTCCTCGCGCGGAGCGCTGGGTGGTCGGGCAAGGGCAAGGCCACGCCCAGGTCGGCCACGACCACGCGCGCCCCCGCGTGGCGCGCCAACACATTGACCGCGGAGCCGCCCCGGATGAAGTTCTCCACCATCTGGGCAGTGACGGCTTTCGGGTAGGCGCTGACGCCCTCTT
>JBGPZD010000167.1:0-2943 GCA_041493605.1 Methylomirabilia bacterium | reverse complement strand
GTCGCCCCAGGCCCGCACGAAGCTCCGCGAGTCGATCTGCACCTCGAGGTTGCCGCGGTTGCCGCTATAGAGCTGATCGCCGGGGGCCAGCGGCGTGTTCACCTGCGCGGGCGCCCAGTCCTCGCCGCCGGGGCGCCAGAACGACACGTCGCCGTTGATGTAGCTGAGCCGAGGCGGCGTCGGCGCGGGGTTCTGGCTGTCGTCGGCCTCCCCGTCTTCAGTCGTGGCCGCGGCCGGGGGCGCGGGCGGAGCGGGAACGGCGGGCGAGGCGGCGCGCGCCAGCGGGGCGGCGCCTACGAACAGAGTCAACGCCAGCAGGCTGGCGATTATTCGCTTGAGGATGCTGATCATGATGTGGCCTCCGTCACTTGGGCGGTGTCTGCGCAGGAGGAGGCGGCGGGGGTGACCCCGCCGGCGGGGCCGGCGTCCGGGCGGGAAGATCGCGCCCCGGCACCTGATGCCCCTTGGCGTACATGCACTGGATATAGGCGTTGTCGTAGCGGCGCTGCACCTCGAAGGACGGCGCGTCCATGAAGGCGCCCTTCACCTGCTTCGCGGCCCAGTCGCGGCAGACGCTCACGTCGGCCTGGAACTGGTCGAAGGGCCGGCCGGTGCCCGGCAGCACCATCACGCTCGGGCCCGCGGGCGCGGTCGCGCAGCCCGCGCACAGCCCCACACCTAGCACGGTCGCCACCGCCGTCACGCTCCATCCTCCACGCATCGCGACCTCCTGAATGCTGGGCTGGGGTTCGGGTTACATGCAGTCAGACGAGGGCCGTCCGGGGACATTCGGGAAGAACCTACGGGGGAATCGACTGTAAACGGCCGCCGGACGGGCCGCGTCTAAAGCCTGTCGAGGCTCAGCCGGCGAGCGCCCGGCGCATCCGCTCCAGCCCCTCGGTCAGGATCGACCGCGGCGAGCCGAAGTTGAGCCGCACGAAGCCCCGGCCGCCCGGGCCGAAGAGCGCCCCGTCGTTGAACGCCACCTTCGCGCGCTCGAGGAAGAACGTGAAGGGGTCCGCGGCGGCGGGGCCCGCGCTCCGGCAATCGAGCCAGGCGAGGTAGGTCCCCTCGGGCGGCGTCATCGTGATGCCGGGCAGGTGGCGGCGCACGAAGTCGGCCAGGTAGTCCCGGTTGGCCTCGAGGTAGCGCAGCAGCTCGCCGAGCCATGCGTCGCCGTCGCGATACGCGGCGAAGGCCGCGGCGTAGCCGAGGACGTTGACCTGGGTCTGGACGTAGTCGCCGCGCGCGGCCATGAAGCGCGCGCGCAGCGCCGCGTTCGGAATGACCGCCACCGAGACCTTGAGCCCGGCCAGGTTGAACGTCTTGCTGGGCGCCATCAGGGTGATCGTGCGCTGCTCGATCTCGGGGCCGAGGGAGGCCATCGGGATGTGGCGCCGGCCCTGGTAGAGCAGGTCGCAGTGGATCTCGTCGGCGATGATCGGCAGATCGCGCTCGAGGCAGATCTGCGCCATGCCCGCCAGGTCTTCTCGAGTGAAGACGCGGCCCACTGGATTGTGCGGGTTGCAGAGCAGGAAGGCGCGGGTGCGGGCGTGGATGGCGGTGCGGAACGCGTCGAGATCCGCCACGTAGCGGCCGTCGCGATCACGGCCGAGGAGAGCCTCGTCGCGGGTGAGCTCGTGATTGCCCGGAGACCGGAGAATCGGGGGATAGACCGGCAGCTGCAGCAGGAGCCCGTCGCCCGGCCTGGTCAGGGTGCGGCAGGCCACGTTGAAGCCGGGGATCACGCCCGGGATCATGACCAGCGCCTCCGGGGACACCTTCCAGCCGTAGCGCTTCTGCAGACGGTCCACGAACACCTGGGCGAACTCCGGCTCCTCGAAGCCGTAGCCGTACACGCCGTGCTCGACCCGCTCGCGCAGCGCGCGCACCACCGGCTCCGGCGAGGCGAAGTCCATGTCGGCCACCCAGAGCGGGAGCACGTCGGCGGGATACTTCCGCCACTTGTTGCTGCTGGTCGCGCGGCGCTCGATGACGCGGTCGAAGTCGTAGGCCATGCGGGTCACCGGGGGGAGGTGTTACCCCTCACCCTGCCCTCTCCCCCGAGGGGAGAGGGTTGTCCGCCACCCTCGCCCCTTCGGTCAGAGGGCAGGGTGAGGGGAGAATTCAACGCAGAAAGCTTAGAGACAGGACTCGAAGAGGCCCGCGGCGCCCTGGCCGCCGCCGATGCACATGGTCACGACGCCGTAGCGCGCCTTGCGCCGCAGCATCTCGTTCGCAATGGTGCCGACCATGCGCGAGCCGGTCATGCCGAAGGGGTGGCCGATCGAGACCGCGCCGCCGTTCGGGTTGAGCTTCTCCATCGGGATGCCCAGCTTGTCCCGGCAGTAGACCACCTGCGAGGCGAAGGCCTCGTTCAGCTCCCACACGTCGATGTCGTCCATCTTGAGGCCGTTGCGCTTGAGCAGCTTCGGCACCGCGTAGATCGGCCCGATGCCCATCTCGTCCGGCTCGCAGCCGGCGACCGCGAAGCCGCGGAAGATCAGCTTGGGCTTGATTCCGAGCTCCTTGGCACGATCCGCCGACATCAGGAGGGTGGCGGAGGCGCCGTCGGAGAGCTGGGACGAGTTGCCCGCGGTGACGCTGCCCTGGCCGCTCGTCTTGTCGAAGTGCGGCTGGAGCGAGAGCAGGGCTTCCAGCGTGGTGTCGGGACGGTTGCACTCGTCCTTGTCCACGTAGAAGTCCTCCTTGCCGGTGATCTCACCGGTCTTCTTGTCCACGATGCCGCGCACGACCTGGAGCGGCGCCATCTCTTCCTTGAAGAAGCCGTCCTGCTGGGCCCGCGCGGTGCGCTGCTGGCTCACCAGGGAGTACTCGTCCTGCATCTGGCGGGTGATGTGGTAGCGCTTGGCCACCACCTCGGCGGTGTCGCCCATCACCATGTAGATGCCGGGCTTCTTCTCCTTCACCCACGGGTTCGGC
>JBGPZD010000075.1:0-11451 GCA_041493605.1 Methylomirabilia bacterium | reverse complement strand
GCTGGCGGGTATCGACACGCTGGTCTTCGACATCCAGGACGTCGGCGTCCGTTACTACACGTACCTGGCGACTCTGGTGTACGTGCTCGAGGAGGGCGCGCGGCGGCGAATCCCGGTCGTGGTGCTCGACCGGCCCAACCCCATCACGGGCCGAGTGATCGAGGGGCCGCTCATGGATCCGGACCTGCGCTCCTTCACCGCTCCGCACACGATCCCGGTGCGGACCGGAATGACCATCGGCGAGTTCGCGAAGATGGTGGTCGCCGAGCGCCGGCTGGCCGTGGACCTCACCGTGGTGCCGCTCGAGAACTGGGAGCGCGGGCAGTGGTTCGACCAGACCGGACTGCCGTGGGTGAATCCGTCGCCCAATATCCGGTCACCGCTCCAGGCATTGCTCTATTCGGGCGTCGGGCTGCTCGAGTCGACGAACCTCTCGGTGGGACGGGGAACGTCCACGCCCTTCGAGGTCGTGGGGGCGCCGTGGATCAGCGACCCGCAGGCGCTCGCCGACGCCTTGAACGCCCGCGGGCTGGGCGGGGTGCGCTTCCAGGCCGTCTACTTCACGCCGTCCGCGAGCGTCTACGCGGGGCAGGGGGCGAACGGCGTCGAGCTGACGGTGACGGACCGGGACGCGATCCGGCCCGTGACGGTGGCCCTGGCCCTGGCGCGGGAGCTGGCCGACCGCTACCCGGCCCAGTTCCGCCCGGCATCGATCCAAAATCTCCTAGTAAATCGCTCGACGATGTGGTCCTTCCTGCGCGCCGACCCGCTGATGCGTAGCGTGAGCTGGGCGGAGGCCGCGCGCGCCAGCTTCCTCCAGCGCCGCGCGTCGTACCTCATCTACCGGTAGCGGTCACTGGCCGCGATCCTCATTGGCGCTCGACCACCCGCGCCGCGCCCGTGGCGCGCACCCTCATTCCGCTTCCGCCGGCCACGGTGATGGTCGCCGGGTCGCCGTCGCTCACGTAGCGCTCCTCGGGGCGCCGCTCGAAGTAGCCGAGCCAGTGGTCCAGCTCGGTGTCGATGGCCTGGATGCGCGGCAGGTGGTAGGGATCGAAGGCCTTCGAGTGGGGTGACGGCGCCGGCCCGCCGCCGACCTTGAGGATGGCGTCGTGCTGGTAGCGCGTGCCGCCGGCCTCGCCCGCCGCCGCCCAGCGCAGCTCCCGCGGGTAGCTGCCCATGGGCAGGGCCAGGGCGCGCGGCCGGTAGCCCGGGACGTGGCGCTGGATCCACTCCTGGGCCGCGGCGAGCTGGTGGCGGACCACCGGCTCGGGATAGCGGCTCAGGTCGGCGTGCCAGAGCGTGTGGTTGCCGATCTCGAAGCCGCGCGCGGCGAGGTACTGGAGCTTGCGCGAGACCAGCGCGGGCTGGTTGAAGAGGCGGTTGGGCGGCTCGGCCGCCGGCAGCACGAAAAAGGTCGCCGCGCGGCCGAAGCCCGGATGCTCGCGCTCGAAGGCCTCGAGGATCCCCACCGCGCACTCGGGATCGATGAGCCACTCGCCGTTGCGCTCGATGTAGCGGAACTGGCCCGGGGAGGAATCGTCGAAAGTCAGCACTACCGGAGCGGCGCCCCGCGGCAGGGCGATGCGGCCGTCGAGGTAGTCGTTGAGCGCGACGAGGCGGTAGCCCCGCTCCCAGAGGCGCTCGAGATCGCGCCGGAAGTTCTCGGGCGTGCGCGCCCAGCGTCCCTCGGGCCGGTCGATCTTGTGATACTCGAGGATCATCACGCGCCCCAGCTCATTGGGCCGCGGCGCCGGGCCCGAGGGCTCCGCGCCGGTGAGCGCGGCCGCGCCGACGGCGGCCGCCAGGAGCAGGAGCGCGGGAGCCGGGCGCACTCTAGTCGGGAGACCTCTCGGCGCTCACCGTGGTCGTCTTCGGACGCAACGCCTCGCCCGTGTACTCGTTGCGCGGGTTCCACAGCATCCAGCCCATGGCGCCCGCCTCGGCGGCGCCCTTGATCTGGGCGCGGATCTCGCGGGGGCCGAAGCGGCGCTTGTCGAAGGCGTAGTCGCGGAAGTCCTGCAGCCACGGCCGCACCACCGCCGCGGAGTTCTGCGAGCGCTGGCGGATGAGCCGAACGCTCTCCCGCACGATCTCGTAGGGGTGCTCCACCGGATTGCGGTAGCCGGGGATGCCGAGGTGGTAGCCCGAGGGGTAGAGCATCGGACACAGGTAGTCCAGGTGCACCGACAGCTCCTCGATGCGCTGGCCGATGTCGGTGTCGTTCGGGTTGAAGGCCGTGTAGCCGAAGAGGTCGGCGGCGAGGAAGACGCCGATCGGTCCCAGCTCGCGGCGCGCCTTGGCGAGGAATGCCGAGATGGCCGGCAGCCGCGTCGCTGAGGTGTTGGGCTGAGAGTAGCGGGCGGTGCCGAGCCTGCCGGTGGTGGGGAAGCGCGCGTAGTCGAACTGGATCTCGTCGAAGCCTTTGAGCGCCGCTTCCTTGGCGACGGCGATGACGTAGTCCCATGCCTCCTCGCGGAACGGATCGAGCCAGGCGAGTCCCTCATTGTCGAGCCAGAGTTTGTCCGTTCGCGTGTCCATGATCGCCAGGTCGGGGCGATGGGTCGCCAGCACATTGTCCTTAAAGGCGACCACGCGGGCGATGGTGTAGACGCCCCGGGCCTTGAGCGAGGCCAGGAGCGCGTCGAAGTCCTTGATCATCACCGGGCCCTTGGCGCCCGCCTCCACGGCCGCCTGCACCTCGGTGCGGTAGGGGATGAGCCCGCGGTCGCCCTTGACGTCGATCACGACCGCGTTGAGCTCGGTGCGGCCCACGAGGTCGAGCACGCGCCCGCGGATGCCCTTGTCGCCCACACCGTAGTAGGTCAGGTAGGCGGCCCGGATGCTCTGGCGGCTGAGGGCAATGGTCGGCGCGGCGCCTTCAAGCGCCAGGCGCCTGCGCTCATAGCCCGGGAGCTTGACGATCACGGACGCCGGGAGCTCGAGAGGGCCCAGCGTGAAGCCGCCCTCCGCGTCGGTGCGGACCTCGGTCTCCCCGGCCCACACCGAGGCGCCCTCGAGCGGCGCGCCGCTCTCGGCGTCGAGCACGCGGCCATGGATCAAAGCCGGGATCAAAGCCGGGATCGACGCCTGGATCAGGGTCGGCGCCGGAGTCTCGACGGTTGCCGGCCGGAGGCTCGGGGCGGGCGGCGCCGCCGCCACCTGAGGGGCGCCGGCGAAGGGAGCGTGGCCGAGGGCGGCCCAGCCCAGGCCCGCCGCGAGCAGGGCGAGGCCCAGAGCGACACAGTCCAGCAAGAGCTTGGCAGAACTCGTGGGCCCCGCCGGGGCGGGCTCGGGAGACGACGGAGTTTCCGGGAGCGGATCCATTCGCATCTTCGAGGTTACGGCCTGACCCGCGCCCCAGCCAAAAAAATTCGTCGCGCCACGCGCTACAATGCCTGCCATGGCTTCACGCCCCCTTCCCGGATGTCACGCGGCCCGGCGCCGCTCGTTTCTCGTCAACGGCCTGACCCTGCGGGCGCTCGAATGGGGCCGGGCCGGGCAGCCGGCCCTCTGCTTCCTCCACGGCGGCTCGGCCCATGCTCACTGGTTCGACGCCGTGGCCCCGGCCTTCGCCGGCCGCTACCACGTCATCTCCCTCGACCAGCGAGGCCACGGCGAGAGCGATTGGCCGGCCCCGGCCGCCTACGGGACGGAAGATTTTGCCTCGGACCTGCGGGCCGTGATGGCCCAGCTGGGCTGGGAGCGGATGGTCCTGGTGGGCCACTCGATGGGCGGGCACAACGCCATGGCCTTCGCCGCCTGGCATCCCGAGCGGGTCTGGGCGCTGGCCGTGGTGGACAGCCGGCCCTCGGTCCCGGCCGAGCGACTGGCCGTGATGCACCGCCGGGGCCGCCGGGGCCCGCGGCGCCACGAGTCGCTCGAGACGGCGCTCCGGAGCTTCCGGCTCCTGCCCCCGGAAACCACGGCCGACCCGGCGCTGCTCGATCACCTGGGCCGGGAGGGCATCGTCGAGCGCGACGGCCGTTTTCTCTATCGCTTCGATCCGGACTGCAATGGCACGCGGCGGCCGGTGGACGCCTGGCCGCTGCTCGAGCGGATCACGGCGCCCACCCTGCTGGTGAGGGGCGAGCACTCACCCATCCTGCCGCGTGACATGGCGGCCGAGATGGCCAAGCGGATTCCGCGTGTGCGGGTGGAGGAGATCGCGGGCGCTTATCACCACTTGGTGTTGGACGCGCCCGAGGGTTTCACGGCGCTCCTGGAGCGGTTCTTGAGCGAGGCGGGCACCTAGCGGGCGGGCAGGAGAGGGGCTCGATCCGGACCGCGCAGACCTTGTACTCGGGAATTTTCGAGGACGGGTCATAGGCCGAGTTGGTCAGGAAGTTGGCGGCGGACTCGCCGAGCTTCACGAAGGGCACGAAGATCGCCCCCGGCCTCACCGCTTCCGTGACGTGGGCATAGCCCGTGAGCTCGCCCCGTCGGGACACGACCCGGAGCTGGGCGCCCTCGTCGAAGCCCAGCCGCCGCGCGTCGGTTGGGTTTACGGCGATCTCGAGACGCGGCGCGAGCTCCAGCAGGCCCTGGACCCGGCGTGTGAGCGTGCCGCCGTGCCAGTGGTAGAGGAGCCGGCCCGTGTTGAGGACGAAGGGGTAGTCCAGGTCGGGCAGCTCGTCGGCCTCCTTCGTTTGCGCGGCCGGGACGAAGCGCGCTTTGCCGCGCGGGAAGGACTCGGCGTAGAGATTGCGCGTGCCAGGATGCTCGGGGCCCGGGCACGGCCACTGCAGCCCGCCCGCCTCGAGCCTCGCGTAGGAGATGCCCCGCGCGGCCGGCCAGAGCGACGCCATCTCGTCGAAAATCTCCGACGGGTGGGTGTAGTCAAAGCCATTCACCCCCAGGCTGAGCTTCTTCGCCGTCCGCTTGGCCAGCTCCTGGGCGATCCACCAGTCTGGCTGGGCCTGGCCAGGTGGCGCGAGTGCCTGGCGCACCCGCTGGACCCGCCGCTCCGAGTTCGTGAACGTGCCGTCCTTCTCGGCGAAGGCCGCGGCCGGCAGGAAGACATGGGCGCGCTCGGCCGTCTCGTGCATGAAGAGATCCTGGACCACGAGCCAGTCGAGCTGCGCGATGGCCTTCTCCACGTGATGCAGATCGGGCTCGGCCAGCAGCGGGTTCTCGCCCACGACGTACATCGCCCGGATGCGCCCGTCGAGGCAGCCCTCGGTCATCTCGGTGACGACGAGCCCGGGCTGGGCCGGCGGCCTCACCCCCCAGGCCCGCTCGAACCGGTCGAGGTCGGCCGGGCCGTAGCCCGCGTAACCGGGGAGATTGGTCGGGATGCAGCCGGCGTCGCCACAGCCCTGGACATTGTTCTGTCCCCGCAGCGGCGAGATGCCGGCGCCGGTGAAGCCGAGCTGGCCCGTCACGAGCGAGAGATTCAGCAGGGCGTGCGCGTTGGCCGTGCCGTTGGTGTGCTGGGTGATGCCCACGCCCCAGACGAGGCACGAGCCCGAGAACGGCGGCCGCGCGTACCAGCGCGCCGCCCGCGCGATGTCCTCGCGCGCCACGCCGGTGATACGCTCCGCGTATTCCAGCGTGTAGGGCGCGAGCGCAGCGACCCACTCGTCGAAGCCCTCGGTGCGCGAGCGGACGAAGTCGAGATTCGCGAGCCGCTCGTCGAGGATCACGCGGGCCATGGCGTTGAAGAGGGCCACGTCCGTCCCGGGCTTCTGCTGGATCCAGAGGTCGGCCTGGTCGCACAGCTCCACGCGCTTGGGGTCGACCACGATGAGCCGCGCGCCCCGGCTCACGGCCCGCCGGAAGCGGATGGCGATGACCGGGTGGTTCGCCGAGGCGTCGGCGCCGACCACCATGAGGCAGCCGGCCTCCTCGTAGTCCGCGTAGGAGTTTGACGCGGCACCCGAACCGATGGAGACCAGCATGGCCTCCACGGACGGTGAGTGGCAAAGCCGTGTGCAGTGGTCCACGTTGTTGGTGCCCATCACCACGCGCGCAAACTTCTGGATGACGTAGCCGTCCTCGTTGGTGGCCTTGGCCGAGGCGAAAGCGCCGAAGCGGCCGCGGTGGCGGGCGAAGCCCTCGGCCGCGGCATCGAGGGCCTCCTCCCAGCCCACCTCCCGCCACGTCCCGTCCCGCTTGAGCATCGGCGCGGTGATCCGGTCGCGCGAGTGGACGAAGCCGGTGCCGAAGCGGCCCTTGACACACAGGGTGCCCAGGCTCGAGGCGTTCCTGGGCACGTCGTCCGCCATGATGGCCAGCCGGCCGTCCGCCCGGATGCGCAGGGCGATGCCGCAGCCGACGCCGCAATAGGGGCAGGTGGTCTCCACTTCCTTCACGATGGCCGCGGGCGCCTCTTTGGGGCGCAGCGCGCCGGTGGGGCAGGTGGCCACGCACTGCCCGCACGACGTGCAGACGGACGAGGCCATGGTCCCGTCGCCGAAGACGCCCACACGCCCCTCATGGTTGCGGCCCAAGAGCGAGATGGCGCCGATCTCCTGGACGTCGCCGCAGGCCACCGTGCAGCGGCCGCAGAGGATGCAGGCTTCGCGGTCGAGCACGAAGAAGGACTTGGAGTCGTCAGTGGGGAAGTGGTGATGGGGCGCGAAGGTCGGCGCGGCGAGGTCGTGCTGGGCCGCGGCGGCGCCAAGCAGGGCGAAGCGGTCGCGCCCGGGGCCCGGGTTCAGCATCGAGAGCGTGAGATCGAGGACCGCGCGTCGCACCCGGACGGCGTCGGGATGCTGGGTGTTCACGACCATGCCGTCGCGCGCGGGCAGGTGGCAGGCCGCGGGCAGGCCCCGCTGGCCTTCGACGTGGACCAGGCAGGTGCGGCAGGCGCCCAACGGCGCGCGGTCGGGGTCCTTGCAGAGCTGCGGCAGGGCGACGCCGAGGCCGTTCACGGCGTCGAGGACCGTGGCGCCCTCGGGTATCTCGACGGCCTGCCGGTCAACGGTGATTCTCACGTGGATGGCCTCGTCACGATGGTACCGGGCGGCGCGGCCATTATAGCGTCAGCTCGCCGGCGAACTCGTCGAGCGCCGAGAGAATGCTGAGCGGCGCCGCCTGGCCGAGCCCGCAGAGCGAGGCCAGCTTGACCACCTCGCTCAAGTCCTCCGCCGCCTGCCGGCTGGCCGGGCCGCGGCCGTCGAGCATGTCGCGAAGCCGCGCCGTACCCTCGCGGCACGGGGTGCACTTGCCGCAGGACTCGCGCGTGTTGAAGTCGAGGAGGGTCCGGACCACGTCGCGGACCGACGCGCTCGTGTCGAGGGCGACGATCCCGCCCGTGCCGGGGTTCAGGCTCCCGCCGGGGATCAGCGGCTCGTCGAGCCGCCGCGGGTGGACCAGGATCCCCGACGGCCCGCCCACCACCACGGCCTTGAGGGCGCGACCACCGGGGACTCCGCCGCCAATCCGGTCGATGAGGTCGCGGAGCGTGAGGCCCAGCTCCGCCTCGACCAGCCCCGGCCGGGCCACATGGCCCGAGAGGCCGAAGACCTTGCTCCCATGGCCGCCGCCGAGCCCGCTCCACCACGCGGCGCCGCGGCCCACGATGAGCGGAACGGCGAAGAGCGTCTCGACGTTGTTGATCACGGTGGGCTTGCCGAAGAGGCCGGCCTCGGTGGGAAAGGGCGGCTTGGGGCGGGGCATGGCCCGTCGGCCCTCGATGGACTCCATGAGGGCGGTTTCCTCGCCCAGCACGAAGCCGCCCGCCCCGCGGCGGATCTCGACCTCCACCGAGAAGTCGCTGGCCAGCACGCGCGGACCGATGAATCCGCACTCGCGGGCCTCTTCCGCCGCGCGCTCCAGGCGGCGGGCCGAGACGTGGGCTTCCCCGTGTATATAAAGGATGAGCCGCGAGGCCCCGGCCGCATAGGCCGCCAGGAGGGCGCCTTCGAGGAGCCGGTGTGGATCGCCTTCCATCAGGTGGCGGTCCTTGAAGATGCCGGGCTCGCCTTCTTCGCCATTGACGATGAGATAGCGGGGCTCGCCCCGGGCCCGCCGGGCGCCCTCCCACTTGACCGCCGCCTGGAAGTAGGCGCCGCCCCGGCCGCGCAGGCCGGCCGCCATCACGGTTTCGATGACGCGCTCGGGCTTCCCCGCCGCGAGGACGTCGGCCAGCACCGAGTAGGAGCCGCGGCGGACGGCGTCGTCGATGTCGCCGGGGTCGGTGATCCCGCAGCGGTCGATGAGCTCGCGGCGTTGGGCAGACAGGCACGCCGCGGCCTCGGGATCGTCCGTCAGCCGGTTGGCCGCCACCGTGTCGAGCAGCGCCGACGCGCGGTCCGGCGTGACGCGGATGGCGACGCGGCGGCTGCCGTCGGGTCCGAGTACGGTGACGACCGGCGCCGCCCAGCAGAGGCCGTTGCAGCCTCCGGCGACGAGGCGGGCCTCGAGGCCGCGGCGGCTCATCTCGGCCCCGAGCGCCGCCAGCGTATTGCCGGCGCCGACGGACAGGCCGCAGGTCCCGGCGCCGACGACCAGGGTCAGACCGGCCGGCGCCTGGGCATGCGCGCTGCGGGTCAGATCGGCGAAGCTCGCCGGCTCCCGCTCGTCCGGATGCGGCAGCCGCTCGCCGTGGGCCGAGCCGCTGGCTCCCAGGATCGTATCCAGATCGCGTTCGGCGACCCGGCCGTACTGCTCCGCCTCGGCCTCGACGACGGGCGCCATGGAGCAGTTGAAGGCGCAGTCGAGCCGCTCGAGCGTGGCCGCGCCGTCCGCCGTGGTGCCGCCGGCCTTGAGGCCGAGCCGACGCTCGCAGGCTGCGAGGAGGTCGAGCGAGCCCCGGATCCGGCACGACACGCCGGTGCAGACCCGCACGACGCGCCGTCCCGGCTGGATCAGCCTGAACTCGGGGTAATTCGTCGCGACGCCATACACCTCGCTCTTCGGCACGCGCAGGTGCTCGGCCACGGCCGTGAGCGCTTCGGGGGACAGCCAGCGGTCGCGGTGCTGCGCCGCCTGGAGCGCCGGCAAGAGCCACGTGCGCTCGCGGGGGAAGCGGTCCAGCGGGTCTTCGGCCGAAGCCATGCTCAGCGCGCGGAAGCTGCCGGGTCAGCGAGGCCGGCCTCGGCGAAGCCTTTCTGCCTGAGCAGACAGGAATCGCAGAGGCCGCAGGGGCGGCCGCCAGGCTGGGGCTCGTAGCAGGACCAGGTCAGCGCGAAGTCCACGCCGAGCCGGGCGCCCAGGGTGATGATCTCAGCCTTGCTGAGCTTGATCAGCGGCGTGTGGATCCGGAAGCAGCTCTTCCCTTCGACCCCGGCCTTGGTGGCGAGGTTGGCCATGCGCTCGAAGGCTTCGATGTATTCGGGGCGGCAGTCGGGATAGCCGCTCGCGTCCAGCACGTTCACGCCGATGAAGATGTCCTGGGTGCCGAGCACCTCGGCCCAGGCCAGCGCGTGGCTGAGGAAGATGGTGTTGCGCGCCGGCACATAGGTCGCCGGGATACCCGACCCGATGGCCTCGTGGCTCCGTCCCTTGGGCACCGCGATGTCGGCGGTGAGCGCCGAGCCGCCGATGGCGCGCAGGTCCAGCCTCAGCACCAGATGCTCCTTCGCGCCGAGAGCCGCCGCGACCCGCCGCGCCGACCCCAGCTCGCGTGCGTGGCGCTGGCCGTAGTCGAAGGAGAGCGCGTAGCCCTCATAGCCCTCGGAGCGCGCGACGGCCAGCGCGGTGGCGGAGTCGAGCCCGCCCGAGAGCAGGACCACGGCCCGGGGCGCCATCAGACGCCCCGCTTGGCTCCCCAGAGCAGCACCTGAAGCCGCGGCGAAAAGCCGAAGCCGTGGGCCATGCAGGCCTCGGCCACCCACGGCGCGCGGGCCGCGAAGTCCTCGGCGCGGAGCGCCTCGGGCTGGAGCAGGATGCGCGCGCGGGGCAGGGCGAAGTGCCCGGCCAGCCGGAGGACTTCGTCCACGTCATCCTCGTCGGTGACCACGAACTTCCACCACGCGTCGCAGCCGAGAAAGGCGCGGATCGCCTCGGGCTTGACGCGCTTGGCGTCGCCGACTTCCGAGCCCGCGAGTTTCACCGACACGTTCCACTGGATCGCGCCCGGCGCCTCGGGTGGTGGCGGCAGGGTGCCCGAGGTCTCGACCTCCAGGATGTAGTTCCGCGCCGCGAGCGCCGCCACGAGGGGCGAGAAGAGCGGAGACTCGAGCGGCTCGCCGCCCGTGATCACCACGCGGCGGCAGGGATAGGCCGAGACCTCGTCGAGCAGTTCCTCTAGCTCCACCTCGCGGCCGCCCGCGGGGTCCCAGGAGTACTTGGTATCGCACCAGGCGCAGCCGACCGAGCAACCCTGCAGCCGCACGAAGACGGCGGGCAGGCCCGCGGTGCTCCCTTCGCCCTGGATCGAATAGAAGGTCTCGGCGATCCGGCCCGAGACCGCGGCGCCGCTCACGGGCGGCTCCGCGTGATGGCGCTCCCGCAGCTGGGTGTCTCCCTGATGGCGACGCGCTCGAGGTCGATGCCCGGCGGCAGAGCCCGCTCGATGGCATTCCAGGCCTCGCGCGTCATGACCTCGGCCGTGGGCTGGCCGCTGAGCCTCACGACGCGATCCGGAGCCTCGGCCTGGACGGCGGCGATGGCCGGGCCCAGGGGGTCGTCCGCGGCCAGCAGGGTGGCGTGGTCCCAGGAGTCCAGCACGGCCTTGCGGACGATCTCCCGCAGGTCGTCGAAATCCATGACCATGCCGAGCCGGTCCAGCCGTTTGGCGCTGATCGTCACCTCGAGATGGTAGGTGTGGCCGTGCAGATGGGCGCACTTGCCCGAGTGGCCCCGGATTCGATGCGCGGCGTCAAACGTGTACGAGGTGGTGAGCTCCATAAGTCGAAGAAAATACTAGCATAAAATTCCGCTTGCCCCCTTCCGGGGCCTTTGATATAAGGTGCCCAGCCGGAAAGGAGGACGCCATGGCTTACAGCCTGACCGAATCCCTCAAGCACAACCGCTTCAGCGTCGTCGAGGTGGACAAGGCGGCGGGGCGCCTGCGCGTCCGGAACGAGGCGGAGATGTGCACCGACCTCAGTTGTGACAGTGCCGTGATCATCACCGAAGAGGGCAGGACCAACGACCTCGCTCAGGTGAACCCCGGCGACATCATCACCATGGAGCAGCAGAACGGCCGGGCTAAAGAGATCCGGGTCGTCCGGCGCGTGTACGAGGAGTACTCGAGCCCGGAGTGGTAGCCGCCTAGTCGCGTCGCGATCGATTCCGACGGCCCCGGGGGCCCCGCCTCCGGGGCCGTTCTCATTCCGGGGGGTCAGGTCTTGAAATCCAACATTTGGTGGCGGCAATTGCCGTCACCGTTTGTCGTATTTCAAGACCTGACCCCAATTCAGGCGACGCCGGTGTGGACCGTCACCGTGCCCATGCCGAGCCGGCGCCAGGTCACGCCGCGCAGCCCGATCTTCTCCATGAGGCCCTTGAGCTCGGCCGGAGCCAGGAAGCGGTCCACCGACTGGGGCAGGTAGGAATACG